>JAFASQ010000445.1 GCA_019244395.1 Solirubrobacterales bacterium
CCCGAGCTGCTCAAGGGCAAGCAGATCTACACGCTCGACCTGGCCGCCCTGGTCGCGGGTTCGAAGTACCGGGGTGAGTTCGAGGAGCGCCTGAAGAAGGTGATGAAGGAGATCACCCAGCGCGGCGACATCATCCTGTTCATCGACGAGCTCCACAACCTGGTCGGCGCGGGCGCCGCCGAGGGGGCGATCGACGCGGCGTCGATCCTCAAGCCGGCGCTGGCCCGCGGTGAGCTGCAGACGATCGGCGCGACCACCCTCGAGGAGTACCGCAAGTACCTGGAGCGCGACTCGGCCCTGGAGCGCCGCTTCCAGAAGATCACCGTCGACCAGCCCTCCACGGAGGAGACCGTGCAGATCCTCAAGGGCCTGCGCGACCGCTACGAGCAGCACCACAAGGTGAACATCACCGACGAGGCGCTCGAGGCGGCGGCCGAGCTGGCCGACCGCTACATCTCCGACCGCTTCCTGCCCGACAAGGCGATCGACCTGATCGATGAGGCCGCCTCGCGGATGCGGATCAAGTCGATGACCTCCCCGCCGGTGTACCGCGAGCTCGAGGAGGAGATCGAGGAGACGCGGCGGGCCAAGGAGGAGGCGATCGAGAATCAGGAGTTCGAGAAGGCGGCCAACCTGCGCGACAAGGAGCGCCGGCTGACCCAGCGCAAGCGTGAGCTGGCCGAGCAGTGGGAGGCCGGCGAATCGACGGAGCGGCCGGCGATCGGCGAGGAGGAGATCGCCGACATCGTCTCGATGTGGACCGGCATTCCGGTGTTCAAGCTGACCGAGGCCGAGACGGCCAAGTTGATGCGTATGGAGGACGAGCTCCACAAGCGCGTCATCGGCCAGCACCCGGCCATCGAGGTCGTCTCCAAGGCGATCCGCCGCTCCCGCGCGGGCCTCAAGGACCCCAAGCGCCCGACCGGTTCGTTCATCTTCCTGGGCCCGTCGGGCGTCGGGAAGACCGAGCTGGCGCGGACCCTGGCCGAGTTCCTGTTCGGCGACGAGGACACCATGGTCCGGATCGACATGTCCGAGTACATGGAGAAGCACGCGGTGTCGCGTCTGGTCGGCTCGCCGCCGGGCTACATCGGCTACGACGAGGGCGGGCAGCTGACCGAGGCCGTGCGGCGCAAGCCCTACAGCGTGCTGCTGCTGGACGAGATCGAGAAGGCCCACCCCGACGTGTTCAACATCCTGCTGCAGATCCTGGAGGACGGCAGGCTGACCGACGCGCAGGGCCGGACGGTCGACTTCCGCCACTGCATCGTGATCATGACCTCGAACATCGGCGCCTCCGAGATCGCCCGCAACACCCCGCTCGGGTTTGCCGTCTCCGACGACGACACCGGGATCACCTACGACGACATGAAGACCCGGATCATGGGCGAGCTCAAGAAGGTGTTCCGGCCCGAGTTCCTGAACCGGATCGACGAGGTCATCGTCTTTCACAAGCTCGCCAAGGACGAGATCAAGGAGATCGTTGAGCTGCTGCTGCGGCGGATCCGCGAGTCAATGGCCGAGCGCGAGCTCCAGCTCGAGCTCTCCGAGCCGGCCAAGGACATGCTGGTCGACAAGGGTTGGGATCCCGCGATGGGCGCCCGGCCGCTGCGCCGCGCGATCCAGCGCTACGTAGAGGATCCGCTGGCCGACTTCGTCCTGCGCTCGCAGGTGCCGTCGGGTTCGACCGTGAAGGTCGACTGGCCGACCGGCGAGGACGGCGGAGAGCCCCCGGCGGACGCGGATGTCAAGCTGACGGTGATCGAGCCGGCGCCGAAGCCGACCCCCGTCGCGGTCGGCGCCGACGGCGGCGATGATGGCGAGGACGCGCACTCGGCCGAGCCCGAGGACCGCGCCGAGCCCGACCAGCCCCCGGCGCACGAGTAACGCGCTTCCCGGCCCCCGCTGCACGGCGCGCGCGCTTTCCGTCGGGCGCGCCGCGTAGCCTCGGGGTCGCGATGCCGCGTCCCGCCTCGATCCACGTCTGCTCGGCCTGTGGCCACGAGTCCTCCCGGTGGGCCGGGCGGTGTCCGGGCTGCGGCGAATGGAACTCGCTTGTCGAACAGGTCCGGGATCCGAGGCCGGCGCTGCGCGGACGCGCCGCGGGAGCCGCGGGGGGCGCGGCGGCCCTGAAACCAGTGGCGCTGCGCGACGTCGCGGCCGTCGAGCAAAGGCGACTGGGCACCGGGATCGGGGAGCTCGACAGCGTGCTCGGCGGAGGGATCGTGCCCGGCTCGCTCGTGCTCATCGGGGGCTCGCCGGGCATCGGGAAGTCCACCCTGACCACGATGGTGCTGGCCAACCTGCACGAGGCGGGCCGGCGGACCGTGTACGTGTCGGGCGAGGAGTCGGCGGCGCAGATCCGGCTCCGCGCGGAGCGGCTGAGGACGGGCGCGCTGGGGATCCCCGTGATCGCCGAGACCGACCTGCACACGGTGCTGGCCACGCTCGAGCGCGAGCGGCCGGAGGTGTGTGTGATCGACTCGGTGCAGACGCTGCATTCGGATGAGCTCGCGAGCGCCGCCGGGTCGGTGGCCCAGGTCCGCGAGGTCGCCGCGCGGCTGATGGGTCTCGCCAAGGCGATGCGGATCGCCGTCCTGCTCGTGGGCCACGTCACCAAGGATGGGACGCTCGCCGGGCCGCGCGTGCTCGAGCACCTGGTCGACTGCGTGCTCCAGTTCGAGGGCGAGCGCGAACGAACCTACCGCACCGTGCGCGCGATCAAGAACCGGTTCGGGTCGACCAACGAGGCGGGCGTGTTCGAGATGCGCGACGACGGGTTGGTCGAGGTGCTCGACGCCTCGGCGCGGTTCTTGGGCGAGGCCACGCGGGCCCCCGGCAGCGTCGTGCTGTGCGCGATCGAGGGCTCGCGCCCGCTCCTGGTCGAGATCCAGGCACTCGTCTCGAGCTCCGAGCTGGTCCCGCCTCGGCGGGTGGCGTCGGGATTCGATCGCAACCGCCTGGCTCTCGTCCTGGCCGTGCTCGGACGCCACGCCGGCATCGGCGCGGGAACCTCCGACGTGTTCGTCAACGTGGTCGGTGGCGTGCGGGTGGAGGAGCCGGGGGCGGACCTTGCGGTAGCGCTGGCCGTGGCCAGCGCGGTGCGGGGGGTGGCGCCCCGCGCGGCCGACGGGCAGCCGCTCGCCTGCTTCGGAGAGCTCGGCCTCACGGGGGAGCTGCGTTCGGTCGCGCATGCCGATCGACGCCTGGCCGAGGCGGCCAAGTTCGGGCTCGGCCCGGTCGTGGAGCCGACCGGCCATCGCACGCTCCGTGCGGCACTCGCACACACGTTCGGGCACCGGCAACGCGCACTGGCGGCGTGAGGGCCGATGGCGCCTGTCAATAAGCGGTAAAATCGGCCTTCATGCCGCCGCGTTCCGGGGAAGAGCTCAAGGGAGAGCTCGAATCTCGACAGGATTCCCGGCTGGTAAGGGCACTGGAGATGGTGGCGCCCGGAACGTCGCTTCGGGAGGGGATCGACAACATCCTCCACGCCCGGACCGGCGGCCTGATCGTCATCGGCGACGCCGACGAGCTGGCGTTCCTGTTCTCGGGCGGGATCAAGCTCGATCTGGACTACTCGCCGGCGCTGCTCTACGAGCTGGCCAAGATGGACGGCGCCATCGTGCTGAGCTCGAACGCGACCAAGATCGCCCAGGTCAACGTGCAGCTGACGCCCGATCCGACGATTCTCACCTTCGAGACCGGGACCCGCCACCGTACCGCCGAGCGGGTGTCCAAGCAGACCGACGCGCTGGTGGTGGCGATCTCCGAGCGCCGCGAGGTGGTCTCGCTCTACGTCGACGGGATCAAATACATCCTGGAGGACATCCCGGTGGTGCTGGCCAAGGCCAACCAGGCGCTGGCCACCCTCGACAAGTACCGCAGCCGGCTGGACCAGGTCTCGACCCGGTTGACCGCGCTCGAATTCGAGGGCGGGGCCACCTTGCACGATGTGCTGACCGTTCTGCAGCGCGCCGAGCTGGTGACCAGGATGGCGGTAGAGATCGAGCGCTACATCGTCGAGCTGGGCACCGAGGGCCGGTTGATTGAGATGCAGCTCGACGAGACGATGGTGGGCGTCTCGGCCGACAAGGCCGCGCTTGTCCATGACTACTTGATGGAGGACACCGACGAAACATTTGCGACCGCGTTCGATCAGCTCGTTCGGCTGCCCAACCAGGATCTGCTGGACTTCGGGCGCCTGGCCGAACTGCTCGGCTACGACCGCAAGCTGAATACCCTCGACTACCCGACCTCGCCGCGCGGATTCCGCATCCTGGGGCGGATTCCCCGTCTCCCCAAGCTCGTCGTGCAGCGGATCGTGGGCGAGTTCGGAGGACTCGAGGAGTTGCTGGCCGCCACGGATGGCGAGCTGGAGACCGTCGACGGAGTTGGCGAGATCCGCGCGAAGGACATCCGCGAGGGCTTGCGCCGGCAGCAGGAGATCAACCTGGTCGATCGGTACCTGCAGACGTGACCGATCCAGGCAGACTTACTTTTGGGAGAAAACCGCGTGCGGGTCTTTGACCCCGCCCGTCACGGACAGAGGAGGACACCATCACAGAGCTAATGGAAGAGCCCCTGGAGGACCTCGAGATCGCCGAGGTAGAAGCCGCACACATCGAGTTCGAGATCGGCGACAACGTCGTGTACCCGCATCACGGTGCGGGGAAGGTGATCCGCAAGGAGCAGAAGGAGATCCTGGGCGAGCGGCGTGAGTACCTGACGATCAAGATCCTGCACAACGACATGACCGTGATGGTCCCGACCGAGAATGCGGCGCTAGCCGGCCTGCGCCGCGTGATCGACGAGGAGACGGTTCAGAAGGTGCTCGCGGTGCTCCAGGACGAGTGCTCAGAGATGCCCAAGAACTGGAATCGTCGCTTCAAGTACAACCGCGACAAGATCAAGACCGGCGACATCTATGAACTCGCCGAGGTGGTGCGCAACCTGGCCATCCGCGAAGCCCAGAAGGGGCTCTCGACCGGTGAGAAGCAGATGTTCACGCGGGCCAAGAAGATCCTCGCCTCCGAGTTGATGTACGCCCTCGAGATGGACGAGGACGAGGTCGAGGAGCATCTCCAGGGCCTGTTGCTGGAGTCCTACAACGGGAAACGCACCAAGTCTCGAACGGTCACCGTCGCCACTGAGTAGGCGGGCGGCACAAAGCACGTGGCGGTCGCGTTGATCGTGGCCGCAGGACGCGGGGAGCGCCTTGGGTCGGATGGGCCCAAGGCGCTCGTCGCGTTGGGAGGACGACCGATGCTCGAATGGAGCGTCTTGACGCTTCGCTCGATTTCGGAGGTGGAGCGGATCGTGGTGGCCTTGCCGGCGGACTCGCTGGACGACGCTCCGGCGGGGACGGCGGCCGTGGCCGGCGGCGCCGCGCGCTCGGAGTCGGTGCGCGAGGCGCTACGGGCGGCCAAAGACGGCGATCCGGTGATCGTCCACGACGCCGCGCGGCCGCTCGCGCCGGCGTCGCTGTTCGTGCGCGCCCTGGCGCAACTCGCGGCCTCGGGATCTGACGCGGTGATTGCGGCGGCGCGCGTCGCCGACACCGTCAAGGAAGTGGGGCCCGACGGCCGCACGGTGGCGCGGACGTTGGATCGCGGCCGGCTCTGGGCGGTGCAGACGCCGCAGGTGTTCCGGCGGCCGTCCTTGGAGCGGGTTCTGTTCGACGCCGACGCGGCGGTGCTGGCCGAGGCGACCGACGATGCGTGGCTGGTCGAGCGCGCGGGGGGCGTGGTCGAGGTCGTCGAGTCCACGCCGGCGAACATCAAGGTGACCACGCCCACCGACCTGCGGCTGGCCGAGCTGCTGTTGGCTGAGCGATGAGCCTGGGCGCCGAGCGACCACGCGCGACCGTCACCACCGGGATTGGCTACGACTGCCACCGCTTCGCCGCCGGGCGCCGGCTCGTGCTGGGCGGCGTCGAACTGGATCACGACCGCGGCCTGGCCGGCCACTCCGATGCCGATGTCCTCACCCACGCGATCATCGACGCGCTACTGGGCGCTGCCGTGCTGGGCGACATCGGCGAGCATTTCCCGGATGGCGACGAGCGCTACCGCGACGCCGACTCGCTCGAGCTGCTGCGCACCACGGTGGCGATGCTCATGCACCGTGGGATGACGATTGTGCACGTCGACGCCACGGTGATGATCGAGCGCCCGCACGTGGCGCCCGCGCGCGAGGAGATCCGAAGGACGTTGGCCGAGGCGCTCGGCATCTCTTCCGAGCACGTCAGCGTCAAGGCGACCCGGGGGGAGGGCATGGGGTTCGTGGGCCGGGAGGAGGGGGCGGCGGCGTTGGCGGTTGCTACGGTCGAGCGGTGAACGCGGTCCACAACGTACTGTGCTCCTCCGGCTGGTGGTCGCGCCGGGTGGGGCGCGAACTCGTGCCTTGGGGTCTGGACGGGGTGCAGCTGGGCGACGACGTGCTCGAGATCGGCCCGGGCTTCGGCGCCACCACCCGCGTGCTGGCGCCACGCGTGCAGCGGCTCACTGTGCTCGAGCTCGATCCGCGGTATTGCCAGCGGCTGCGGGACGAACTGGGGAACGGGAAAGTCGCGGTCATCCAGGGCGACGCCACCCAACTTCAGTTCGCGGAGGGGCGCTTCTCGGCGGTGCTCTGCTTCACGATGCTCCACCACATCCCGACGGTGGCGCAGCAGGATCGCGCGTTCGCCGAGGTGGCGCGCGTGCTCCGCCCCGGCGGGACGTTCGCCGGCACCGACAGCCTCGGGACGGGCTGGTTGTTCCGCGCCATACACGTGGGCGACACGCTCAACCTGATCGACCCTGACAGCCTGCCGGCGCGCCTCCAAGCGGCTGGGCTTGAGGTCCGCGAAGTGAGGCGCGGCGGCAGCTCGTTCCGCTGGCGGGCCGCCAAGCCGTAGGCCGACAGCGGACTCTGGCACTGGAGGTACGTATGTGTTACCTCCATCGCCAGAGTCCCGGCCGGCCGCCTCAGCGGTGCGGCGGGAGGGCTAATAAGGTTGCCGGACTGTGGGACGAACGATCCGCCTGCACGACACGCGCACGGGCCGGGTACTGCCGGTCCAGCCCCGTTCGGGCAACCGGATCGGCATCTATGCCTGCGGCCCGACGGTGTACGGGCGGATCCACGTGGGCAACGCCCGGCCCTTCGTGGTCTTCTCGTTGCTCAAGCGCGTGTTCGTCCACGAGGGCTACAACGTCACATTCGTCACGAACATAACCGACGTCAACGACAAGATCTATGCCGCCGCCCAGACCGCTGGGATCGGGAGCGAGCAGCTGGCGAGCGAGATGATCGACGCCTACATCGACGATACGGACCGGCTCGGTCTGGGCCGGCCCGATCACGAGCCGCTGGCCAGCCTGACCATCCGCGAGATCGTCGAGCTGATCGAGACGTTGATCGAGGGCGGGCATGCCTACGCGGTGGACGGTGATGTCTACTTCGCGGTCCGCAGTTACCCGGATTACGGTCAGCTGTCCCATCGCTCACTGGACGAGATGGACCAGGGAGAAGGTGTGGAAGGCGCCGAGCGCAAGCGCGACCCGGGCGATTTCGCGCTCTGGAAGGCGCAGAAGCCCGGCGAGGACACCGCCTGGGACGCGCCCTGGGGCCGGGGGCGGCCGGGTTGGCACATCGAGTGCTCGGCCATGGCCGAGGCACTCCTGGGCGTCGGCTTCGAGATCCACGGGGGCGGATCCGATTTGATCTTCCCCCACCACGAGAACGAGGCGGCTCAGACGTTCGCCGCCCACGGTGAGCCGCTCGCTCGCCTGTGGATGCACAACGGGATGGTGCGTCTCGACGAGACCAAGATGTCCAAGTCGGTGGGCAACATCTTCCTGCTCCACCAGGCGCTCGACACCTATGGGCGCGACGTGCTGATCATGTACTTCGTCGGCAGCGACTACCGCAAGCCGGTCGAGTTCGACGACGAGCGTTTGGCCGAGGCGCGGGCGCAGGTGCGGCGGTTCACCGAGGCCGCGCGTCGGCTGGCTCCGGGGCCCTCGCCGGAGTGGTCCGGCCCGTTGGCCCGGCGGTTCTTCGACGCGCTGGCCGACGACTTCAACATGCCGGCTGCGCTCGGCGTGGCGTTCGAATGGGTCCGAGAGGCCAATCGCGCGCCGGCGGGAACCGGCTCGGATGACCTGCGCGACATGCTCTGGGTGCTCGGGCTGGACAACCTGCTCGAGGTGGGCGAGGTGCAGGCGCCGGCCGAGGTGACCGAGTTGCGGGACGCGCGCGAGCGAGCCCGCGCAGCCCGTAACTACGCGGAGGCCGACCGGCTGCGCGAGCAGATCCGTTCGCGTGGCTGGGAGGTGAGGGATGGCCCCGACGGTCCCGAGCTCCTCCCCGCTGCGTAGTAGCTCCGGTGGCGTCCCCCTGGGGTGATCGCCTCGCGATCCTGATCATGGGCGATCGTGACCGAACGCGAGTCACCCCAGGAGGGCATCCACCTCCGCAGCTTTGGCGAGCGATTGGTGCCGGGGCCTCCTCCTTGACAACTTCCGTTCGCTCTGTCACCCTGCCGCGCGGGAGAATAAGGGTGGAGTAAAGCTTTAGGCTCCTCCGCACTCGTCATGTACATAGGCGCCACGGGAGGTAAGTGCGCTACGGCATCGGACCGATCCCACGTTCCCCAGGTTGGTAGGGGTCGGGAAGGGAGGCTCGTGGCTCGACTTTCCCCCTATTCGCACCCTCAACTTCAGGTTGAGGATGGCTACCTGATCGCCTTGGCGAAACAGGGAAACGCGGCGGCGTACGACTGCATCGTCCGCCGCTACTACGGCTTCGTGCGCCTGAAGGCGTCGTCGTACTTCCTGGCCGGCGGAGACTCGGACGACCTGATCCAGGAAGGGCTCGTGGGGCTCTACAAGGCCGTCCGGGACTACCGGACCGACCGCGAGTCGAGCTTCCGCAACTTTGCCGAGCTGTGCATCACGCGCCAGATCATCACCGCGGTCAAGACCGCCACGCGCAACAAGCACACGCCTCTGAACCAGTACGTGTCCTTCTCGAGCTCGGCCACGGCGGTCACCGATGGCGAGCCCACCCTGGACGAGATCATCCCCGGCTCGCCCGTGCACGATCCGGTCAACCAGGTGATCAGCTCCGAGGAGCTGCGGGCGCTGGTCGCCTGCATCTCGACCGCCCTATCCGAGCTCGAGTCCCGCGTGCTCGCGCTTTACCTGGATGGGCACTCCTACGAGGAGGTAGGGCGACGGATCGGCTGCGACTGCAAGACGGTCGATAACGCGCTTCAGCGCGTCAAGCGCAAGGTCGGGCAGCACCTGGCCGAGCGCGCCGTCGCATAGCCGGCAGAAGCTGCCAATTGCTATAAGACTTGTCGGGTGAGCCGGGCGTAGGCTACGGCTGTTAGGTAAATGCCGAACAGAAGGAGCTCCCGATGAGCGCTGAGGCACACGAGCATCAAGAGCATGGCGGACCCGGCTACGCCTCGCCCGAGGTGGCCCGCCAGCAGCCGCCCGAGCGGTTCGTGTACGTCGCCTCGCTGTACGAGGGGACGGGAATCAACCGGCCGGACTTCATCGCGGTCGTCGACGTGGACGCGGAGTCCGACACCTACGGGCAGATCGTGCACCGGACCGAGATGCCGAACATTGGCGACGAACTCCACCACTTCGGCTGGAACGCCTGCTCCTCGGCTTGCCACTCGCAGCTGCAGCGCGACACGATGATCGTCCCGGGCCTGCGCTCGTCGCGGATCCACATCATCGACATCTCCGAGCCGCGCGCGCCACGGATCAAGAACGTGATCGAGGGCGAGGAGATCAAGGAGAAGCTGGGGCTGAGCGCGCCGCACACGGTGCACTGCATGCCCGGCGACATCGTCACGATCTCGATGCTGGGCGACGCGGACGGCAACACGCCTGGCGGCTTTGCCGTGCTGGACGCCCGTGACTTCTCGATCGTGGAGCGCTGGGAGCGTGAGCCGGACGGTCTGGAGTTCATGTACGACTTCTGGTACCAGCCCCGGCAGAACACGCTGGTGTCGAGCGAATGGGGCGCGCCGAACACATTCCTCGATGGGTTCAACCCGGCCGACGTGATGGCCGGGAAGTACGGCCGGCGGCTGCATTTCTGGGACCTCGAGCGCCGGGCCAAGGTGCAGACGATCGACCTGGGGGACGAGGGGTGGATCCCGCTCGAGATCCGCTGGCAGCACGACCCCGACTCCGCGCAGGGGTTCGTAGGAGCGACGCTGTCGAGCAACATCATCCGCTTTCACCGCGAGAACGGCAGCTGGGGGGTGGACAAGGCGATCGACGTGGCCAACGAGGAGCTTCAAGGCTGGCCGCTCGAGGGTGGCGTTCCGGGGCTGATCACCGACCTGGTGCTCTCGCTCGACGATCGGAACCTGTTCTTCTCGAACTGGCTGCACGGCGACGTGCGCCACTACGACGTGTCCGATCCGACCAACCCGCAGCTCAAGTCGCAGGTATGGCTGGGCGGGCTACTCGGCCGCGACGGCGGGCACCCGAAGGCGCGGGGACCGCTCAACGGGGGTCCGCAGATGATCCAGAACTCGCTCGACGGCGATCGCGTGTACGTCACGAACTCGCTGTTCTCGACGTGGGACAACCAGTTCTATCCCGGCATCGAGGGGTGGCTAGTCAAGCTGGAGCGCCAGCCGGACGGAAGCTATGCGCTCGACCCGGACCTCTTCGTCGACTTCCACGAGCAGGCCGACGGGGCCCGCCCGCACGAGATCCACCTGCCGGGCGGGGACTGCACGACCGAGATCTTCCAATAGCGTGGCGGCCGCGGCTGGCGGCGATCTCGAGCGGCTGCTGGCGCACCAGCTCGCGTACTACCGCGCGGTCGCGCCCGAATATGAGTCACATGCGATCCCGGGAGCCTGGGGAGGCGAGCCCGAGGCCGCGCTGGACGCGTTCGCGCCGGCGGGCGAGGTGCTCGAGCTGGCCTGCGGGCAGGGGATGTGGACAGCCAAGCTCTTGCGCCACGCCCATACGGTCACTGCGCTCGACGCTTCCGCGGAAATGCTCGCCATTGCCGCAAACCGCGTGCGGGACGAACGGGTGATGTTCGTGCTGGCCGACGTGTTCGAGTGGGAGGCGGAGCGTCGCTACGACGTGGTGTTCTTTGGCTTCTGGCTGTCACATGTCCCGCTCGCGCGCTTCGCGGAGTTCTGGTCGCGCGTCGAATCGTGGCTGAAGCCGGGCGGTCGGGTGTTCTTCGTCGACGACGCCCACCGGACGGCGGACGAGCTCATCTACGGGGAGAACTCCCCGATCGTCCAGCGGCGCCTGAGCGACGGCACCACGCACCGGATCTTCAAGGTGCCGCACCGGCCCGAGGAACTCGAGCGGCGCCTGCGGGAGCTGGGGTGGGCGATCAAGGTCAGGGCGTCGGCGGACGAACCCTTCTCCTGGGGCTCGGGCGGGAGGGCTTGACAACCCGGTTCAGTCAACCTGAAGGAGCTGATCGGCGAGGGCGAGATGATCGCCGGGGCGCAGCCGGCATCGCCCCACGGGCTGTCCGTTCAGCTGTGTGCCGTTGGTCGAGTCGAGGTCCTGGACGATCCAGCTGCCGTCGCGAAAGACGAGCCGCGCGTGCCGGCGGGAGACCGTGTCCGCCCGGAGAACGACGTCGCAGCCCGGGTGGCGGCCGATGAGCAGCTCATCGCGCGCACCGCTCCAGTCGAGCGCGAGCACGATCACGTCCGCGGACGCGCCGGCGACCGCCGGGCTTGGGCGGGTGAGACCGGTGAGTGCCGTGAGCAGCCGGCGATGGACTGGCCCGCGAGGCCCGCGGCGGGTGAGGTCCCCGACCAGTCGCACCGGATCGATCGCTGAGCCGGCGAACAGCATGTCGAGCCGGTGCGCGAGGGTGCGCTCGCTCAAAAGACCCTCGGCGTAGGCCGCGTTCAGGGTCCGCGCCAGCCGGTTGCGGTACGCGCCGGATCCGAGCACGAGAAGCAGTGTCCCGCACGGGCCGCCCGGTGTCCAACCGTCAGGACGCCTGGTCGGATGCGCCGAGCGTGTCGCGAAGCGCCTCGAGCCCGGTGTACTGCGGGCGCCAGCCCAGCTCCCGCTTGGCCTTGGTCGTGTCCATGATCGCCGGGTGGCTCATCGCTTCGATCCACTCGGTGGCCGGAGGGATGAACGGGGCACGGGGGATCAGCCCGGCGAGCTCCGCCGCCCCCCGCGCGACGGCGGAGGGGATGGGCAGTGGGGTGAGGCCAAGCTCGCGCAGCACGTCGGCCGCGGTGAGCACGCCGTCGCCGGCGATGTTGTAGGCGCCGGGAGGTCCCTCGGCGAGCACGCACTTGAGCAGAGCCTGGCCGACGTCGTCCTCGTGGATGAACTGCATGGGCAGGTCCGCGGCGGGAACCGGGACCGGCACGCGGAGGCGGTGGGCCAGGCGCAGCATCTGCTGGGCGGCGGCGGCGACCGGCGCCGGCAGCACGTCCTTGGCGCCGACGGCGTGTGGTCCCAAGACGATCGACGGCCGCAGCAGGTAGAGCTGAAGGTTCGGATGTGCCTGAGCCTGTTCGGCCAGGAGTTGCTCGAGCTCGGCCTTCTCCTGTGCGTAGAACAAGCGGTCGGCGGGACGCACGGGCCACTCCTCGGTCATCCCAATCGGGTTGTCGGAATGGAAGCCGTACGCAGCGACCGAGGAGGCGTAGACGAACCGGTGTGCGCCTGCGCCGGCCGCCGCCGCGAACACGCCCAGCGTCCCCTCGACGTTGATCGCTCGGACGGTCTCATGAGCGGCCGTGCCGGTGATCATGAACGCGAGATGGACGACGACGTCGGCCTCCGCGAACGTCGCCTGGAGCGACTCCGGGTCGCGGACATCGCCTTGCCGGTACTCCATCTTGCTCCAGCCGTGGGCCGAGGGATCGAACGACCGGCGGGCGATGCCGACGACGCGGGCGACGCGCGGCTCCGCCTCCAGGAGCGGGACCAACCCGAAGCCGAAGGTGCCGGTCGGCCCGGTGATAGCGACGGTCAGCCCGTCGCTAGGCATCGAAGCCGTCAAGGCCGAATCGCGTGGCGATCAGCATGGCCACTTCGCTGGGCTCTACGGGGCGGACGGAAACCTCGCCCGGCGTCTCCTCGGTGAGCGAGAGCCCCTGCCAGTCGCTCAGCGACTCGCGGGTACCGTCGGGCCGCTGGGCGCTGACGATGAGGCCGGTGACGAACGGCGAGCGCGGGTGCGTGGAGGTGAACCAGTTGCTGGTCTCGACGTCGATCAGCGGGACCGGCTCGGGCAGGAAGCCATAGAGGTCGCTCCACTCTCCGCCCTGCATGGTCTGCAGGACGAGCTCGGGACCGTCCTCGACGACCCGGAAGTGCCAGCCGGACTGTTCGTGCGCCTCACCGGGACCGAACGGGATCGGCTCGAGCAAGGTGCCGTGGCCGAAGCCGACGTCGGCATGCCAGTCGCCGCCGTCGGCGCGAACGCGCAGGACGAGGTGGGTGCGGGGGCGGCGGCTGCCCGGTGGCGCGCCGACTCGGACCCGGGCGAGCAGCATGTCGACCTCGGCGCCGAGTGCCTCGAGCGCGTACTTGAGGAGCAGGTTCTGCTCGAAGCAATAGCCGCCGCGGCGCTGATGGACGAGCTTGCGCTCGAGGTCCTCGGATTCGAGCGAGACGGGAATTCCGCGCCGGGGGTCGAGGTTCTCGAACGGGATCGAGGTCGCGTGCGCGCGGTGCACCTCGGCCAGGCCCGGCGGGCGGTTCGCCGCGATGCGCGCGAGATATGCGTCGAGGTCGAGCACGGCGACCGACTGTACAAGCGGGGCGCATCGAGGCCCAGCTGTGGTGCCCCGACGGCGTGCATTTCAGCCAAGCCGTCGGGCCGGCACCACAGCTGAGCATTGGCTTCGATTGAGCCGAACTTATGGTTTGTTGTCGTCCGGGCGCCCCTGCGCCTTGAGCCGAAGTGTTCGGTATTCGAACAATCCGTCTACCACGCGAACACAGCAAAAGCTAATAAAGGCGTGCGGACGCTGTCAAGGGCTCGCGGGCGGGCACGGCGGGCCGCTACGGGGTACAGTCGCGCGCTCGGAGCTATGACCACGACCGATTCCGAGACGCTGCTGGCCGAGACGCGCGCCTTCAACGCGGAGCTCGAGCGGCTGCTCGCCACGATCCCACCGGTAAACACGGTTCCACCGGAGGAGAGCCGCCGCGCGCGACGCGAGGGACGCGGCATCTTCCCGGCGCCGGTCTACGTGCCGGAGGCGCGCACGGTCGAGATCGACGGTCCCGGCGGTCCCCTCTCGCTGCGGATCATCGCGCCGGAGGGCCAGGCGACCGGGACCTTCCTGCATCTCCACGGCGGAGGCTGGACGCTAGGTGAGAGCGACGCCCAGGACCTTCGCCTGCAGCGGCTGGCCCGCGATACCGGCCTCGCCGTGGTGAGCGTCGACTACCGGCTGGCCCCCGAGAATCCTTATCCCGCGGGCCCCGACGATTGCGAGGCGGCCGCGCTGTGGCTGCTCGGCGAGGAGGGGCAGGCCGCGGTCGGTGCCCCGGGCCCGCGCGCGGTCGGCGGCGATTCGGCGGGGGGGCAACTCGCCGCGGCCACACTGCTGCGGCTGCGCGATCGCCACGGGATCATTGGCGCGTTCGGGGCGGCTGTGCTCCAGTACGGCGCCTTCGACCTGTCGATGACCCCCAGTCAGCGGCTTTGGGGCGAGCGCAACCTGGTGCTGTCGGGGCCGATCATCGCCTGGTTCGCGGAC
>JAFASQ010000500.1 GCA_019244395.1 Solirubrobacterales bacterium
TCGAAGCTGATAGTCGTACCAGGGACAATGTAGTTCAGTCCCACTTCGTTCGACGCCAACTGGGTGGCTTGGAGGTCACCGGAGTCGGGCAAGCTACAGGTCCAGTTCGACAGTGGGCCATCGCCACTGCTGTTCGCCTCCTGTTGAAACTGCTGCTCGATCGTCGCGCAGATGGTTGGCGTGTTCTGTGCGAGCGCCTTGTTGAACGTAGAGCTGAGTGGCGGGGGTGGCTGTGGGGGTGGCTGTGCGTTGTCGTATGCCAGAAGGTTCTGTAGGTTCGGCGTGATGACTCCGGTGGGGGCCTTGTAGTCGATCACCACTTTGCCCGGCCATTGATCGTGATATGTCGGCGACGCCGCGGCGGGTTGCGCTGCGACGAGCCCTAGCGCCCCGGCGGTGGCGATCGCCACCGCCAGGGCAAGCGACGGCCGGAGGGGATGTCGATGGTGCATGCTGATCCTTTCACTGGGATGTCGGTCGGTGCAAGGAGCGCCTGGGTCGATTCGCTTGGACGAAACGGCGGTGACACGGCGGTGCCGGCGGCGTGCGCCGCTCGACCCGTGGTCGCCGTCCGTCCGCGGAGCACCGAGCGCTCGGTCGCCGCGTGGCGGATTACGCCTGTGTGTACATGCGAACTAGTCTCCGCCGCCGGAGCCAGGCGCGCATCGGCCGACTGGGTTCAATCTTTTGGCGCGATGGGTCCTAAGAAGTCGTCGTTACGCTGGCGCTCGAGGCCGTGCACGCGTGCGTGGCTATCGCCGAGGTGGGAGTGAGGCCGGCGCGCGGCGAGGGTCGCACTGGCAACTCGGTGCACGCGTTCTTGCCCTGCGACGCCGCTGGTCTGCGGTCTGCGCCCGACTTGCACGCCTCGCGGTCGACGGGTACCTCGGTCGCAGCGGGTCGATGCCGCGCGCGGCGCTCACTTGCTCCAACTTAGGGGCCAGCCCACGGGGCGATTGGTCGCCGCCGATCATCTGCATTTCGGCTCGTCGTAGTCCGGCTCAGTCTATTAATCGCTTCTCGTTCAGTGCCCAGTCGCGGCGATGTGCTAGCTGCTGGCTCGCAATAGCGATTTTCCTAAGACCCCGCCGTTCAAAAGATTCAACCCCGTTGGCCGATGGCGGCCGGCGTCCGCCCCGGCGAGACTCTCCGGCGTGACCACACAGCGCGTCATCCTCGATGCAGCGATCGAGCGCTCGGTAATCCGCGGGACCGTGACCGCGCCCACCGGCGCGCCGCGCGAGTTTCATGGCTGGCTCGAGCTCAATGCCGCGCTCGAGGCGATCCTAATCCGCGGCGCTGATCCCGCGCCCAATGTACGACCGAGGAGGAATAGGACCTATGTCAGCTCCTGTTCATCGTGGGAGGAATTGGTATGGGTGATTTGCCTGTGCCTACTGGCCTTCAGTCACTGCCCGTTCCGGGAAACGCTCGGTGCGATTGCGTTCGAGGGGAGCCGTGATGTCGGGTCTCGTGCTCGCAGCCCGGCTTGTCTTGACGGTCGTGTTTTTTGCGGCGGGCATAGCTAAGCTCGCCGATCTCGAGGGCAGCGAGCGCGCACTTCGGGACTTCGGCGCTCCTCTTCGAGCGGCGCGCGTCGGCCGGTTTGCGTTGCCGATCATCGAGCTGTCAGTCGCAGTCTGCTTGCTCGTACCTGTGAGTGCCGGAGGCAGTTTGATCGCCTCGGCCGTCCTACTGGCGAGTTTCATCGTTGTAATTGGGATCAGCATCGCGCGTGGAACTGCGCCGCACTGCCATTGCTTTGGCCAGGTCCATTCGGAGCCTGCCGGCTGGCGCACGCTCGCGCGCAACGGTGTATTGGCAGCGGCCGCGGCGATTGCCCTCTACGGCGGGAAGTGGCGCATCGCAGCTTAGCCCGTTCAGCTGGCTCGACCGAGTCAGCACGACACAGCTCGTCTTCTTGAGTGTGTTACCGCTGTGGCCCTCGCGGTGATCGCCGTCCAGGCATGGCTTGTGCTCGAACTTCTGCGCCGCCATGGGATGCTCGTGATGCGGGTTGACAGGTTGGAGGATGGATCGGGGGACACCTTGATGGCTCATCCCTGGTCGCCGGCGGGTGCCGCGGCGCTTGCGCTCGAGAGCAATGGCGGGGGTCAGGCTGCGGGACTGCCCGTCGGCACTGTGGCACCAGAGATTGACCTTCCTCAATTGGATGGACGGCGCGGGTCGCTGTCGGCTCTCCGCGCGCGCGGAAGGCAGGTGCTTCTGATCTTCACCGACCCGCAGTGTGGTCCGTGCCAGGCGATCCTGCCGGACGTCGCGCGCTGGCAACACAATCTCGAAGACGGCGTGACCATCGCGGTCGTGACCCGCGGGAGTGAGGCCAGCAATCGTGCCAACGCGGCCGAGCACGGGCTCCAGCTCGTGTTGCTGCAGGAAGATCGGGAAGGCTCCTCGGCTTACAACGCTCACGCCACGCCGAGTGCCGTGCTCGTCGACCCGGACGGCATGATCGCGAGCGATCTGGCGGTGGGGGCGTTGGCCATCACGTCGTTGGCGTAGTCGTAGGCGGCCTCGGGTCTGGCGCGGACGGCCGCGTCAAGGACCTTGGCGTCCGCGCCGACGAGGATCCGCCAAGCGCCCGATCGCACGCCATCGAGGATGATTGTGGCTGCGGCGGCGGCGGTGAGTCGTGCCTTCTCCCGGAAGGCGGTTTCGATCCGCGCGGCGCTCGTGTTCTCGGGCTCGGGGGTGCCGTGGGCGCGGCGGGTGTTCGCGAGGATGTCGGTCCCGACGTGCCCGGGCATCACGAGAACGACCCTGACCTGTGGCGCATTGGTGCGCAGGTCTTCGATGAGCGCCTCGGTGAAGCCCTTGACGGCGAACTTGGCCGTGGCATAAGCGCTGTTGGGCATGCGGGGACCCAGACTCGCCCAGAAGCCGTTGACGCTGCTCGTATTGACCAACACCCCGTCGCCGCTGGCGATCAGCAGCGGCAGGAACGTTCGGGCGCAGTAGTAGGTCCCCCACCAGTCGACCGCGAACGTACGCTCCCACTCCTCCCGGCTGCTGGTGATGAAGCTCGCGCCGCCGCCGATGCCGGCGTTGCTGAAGACCAGGTCGATATCGTCGGCCGCGTGCTCGCTCAGCAGCTCGTCGCGGAACCGCTGCACCTGAGCTTCGTCGGAGACGTCGCAGGCATGGTTGCTGACACGAACACCGTCCGGAGCGCCCGCCTGTGCCATCGCCACGGTATCCGCGACGGCAGCGGCGTTCCAGTCACACGCCGCGACCGAGCACCCCTGCGCGGCCAGCTGACGGACCAATTCGCGACCCATCCCCAAGCCGCCGCCTGTCACCACCGCAAGCTTGCCCGCAAACCCGCCCACAGCCCAATGCCTCTCGATCGTGTGTCGCTTGCCTCTTCATAGCCACGCAGCGGCTCGGCGCCTTCGTGTGCCATTTGGCCTTGCCGGTGCTGAGGTTGAGTGTCTCCACCTCGCCGACAGGAGAGCCGGGGACCTTCACGAAGCCGGCGCGACTCCTGCGTTCCGGTCATGGGCGCCGCTTCGGTCGGTAGCCGGGGTTCGGGGGCCGACCGACCTGTCATAGCTCGGTGATGGCGCGTCGCAAGCGCGATGTGGGTTTCGCGCGCGTAAGAGCGAGCCCGGGTCACCGAGCCCGCTCCTGCGACGTGTTCCTGTTGGCGGTCGCTGGCCGCGACGCCGGTCTGAAGGCGGCCTCTCAATGCGTGCCGAGAAGGGACCCGATGTCCGTGACTTCGTCCGCCGGCGGGGCAGCCGGAACCGGCTCGGGCCCGTACTTGACGAAGTCGAGCTGGACCCTCTCGGCGAACGGCTGCCCTTCGACGTGCCCTGTCTCCAACAGGACGATCCGCCGGACGCGGTTGGAGGAGTCGACCCACGCCTCGATGGGCAGGTAGTGAAGCCCAGTCAGCTTCTCGATCGACGCGAGCGCCAAGGAGGCGCTTGGCTGCTCGGAGGCGGGCAGCGTGTCGATCGCCTTCGACAGGTCGATGGTGGCGCGCAAGCCGGTCGTGCTGACCCCGTCGATTGTCTCCCTGCCAAGGTTCTGGACGGTGCCCGTCGAGGCCGCGCGCAGGAACTGCACAAGGTGAACGGGGTTCCCGCCCGGGTTGTCGGCCAGTGAGGCCAGTCCCTCGATCCCGGCGCGCTTGCCGATTTCGGACAGGTTGAGCTCCAGCCAGGGCTTTCCGCCGGGGATGTCGCCGGCGAGCGATGCCGGCAGCTTCACGTAGAAGTCCTGGCCGAGAACCACCGCCTTGATCTTGAGGTTCTCGCCGCCAACGGTGGGCCGTCTCACGTTCACCGTCAGCTGGCCGGCGTGGGCCGCTTGGGCGAAGGCGCCGGTCCCGGTCACGTTGATTGTGTGGCCCGAGGCGGTCCCCGTTACCCGGATCGCGATCTGGTAGCCCGCACCGGTCGAGGAGACGTACGCGGCGCGCACGCTGTTGACGCCTGCGGCCTTGCCCGACGAGGAGCCGCCGCAACCCGCGATGAGCAGCGCGGCGGCGACTGCGCTGAGCGCAACGGCGGTTTTGATGGGGTGGTGCTGGCGGATCATGTCCGCTTCTCCTTACTGCTGCGTCGTAATGGCGTGTCGGAATCGAATTACAATCAAAGTGATATCACTTGATCGGTGGCGCTGTCAAGCCCAAGGCCGGGAGGGCAGCGGCAGATCGTGAGCTGGCGGCAGGCCTGTTGGTGCGCGGCCCGGGTGTAGGGACGGATCCGAGCTCTGGCGTCGACTGATGGTCGTGCGCCCGAGCGAACGTCGCGCGCCTCAGGACGATCTGCACAACTGCGACCGTGTCGCGGTCCCCGATGCTGCGTCGCTCGCCCGAGCAGCGGCGATCATGCCGGCTCAGGCCTCACACTGCCGGTCTTTCACGAATGCGGTCGTCACCGTCGTCGCTGCCGCTCAGGACGATTTCCAGCACTCAGCCCAGGTCGTACCTGCGTCGCTGCTCCCTTGCCAGGCCGAGCAGAAGACGCCCGTCGCCGACCGCGGCGCTAGCTCACCGCCCGTCCGCTGCACCCTTGCAAACGAACGCCCGCTGCCGCAAGGACGAATCTGAGCAGAGCCGCCAGGCGGGCACCACGCCCCCGCTCGGCCACAAGAGCAGCCACCTGCCGTCCGACCAACTGGCTGTTGCTTCAGGCGTGGAGCAGTGACCGGAGTCTCATAGCCAGAGTTGGCGGGACCTGCTCTTGTTG
>JAFASQ010000018.1 GCA_019244395.1 Solirubrobacterales bacterium
CCCGGTGGGCGCGCTGACCTCGCAGCCCTACCGGTTCCGGGCCCGGCCGTGGGATATCGAGGGGGCCGGCGGTATCTGCACGCTGTGCCCCTCCCAGTGCAACGTCGAGTTCACCGTTCGCGACGAGAAGGTGCTGCGGGTGCTCGCGCGCGACGCCAACGGGCATCCCGAGGTCGACGACGGGTGGCTGTGCGACAAGGGCCGCTTCGCCTACCAGGCGATCCACGTCGACGAGCGCATCACCCAGCCGCTCGTGCGCGACGGAGGGAATTTGCGACCGGTGTTTTGGGAGCGGGCTTTGGATGCGGCGGCGGGCCTCGCGCGCCACAAGGGCGCGGTCGGCGCACTGATCGGTGGGCAGGCCACCAACGAGGAGGGCTTCCTGATCCAGCGCCTGATGCGCGAGGCCCTGGATTCGAACGACCTCGATTGCCGGGTTGGCGACGCCGTGCCGGCGTATCTGGCGCGCGCCCTCGCGGCGCCGGCGCTCCAGGCCACTGTGCCCGACATCGAGTTCGCCCATACGGTCCTGGTCGTCGGCTGCGAGCCCCTCGACGACGCGCCGATCCTCGACCTGCGGATTCGCAAGGGCGTTCGCCGGCGGGGCGTCCGGCTCGTCGTGGCCACTGCCCGTCCCAGCGCGCTGGATCCCAGCGCCGGGCTGGTGCGGCGCTACCCGCCGGGTGAGGAGGCCGACTTCCTGGTCGCGCTCGACGCTGCGCTGGCGGGAACTCCCGGCGCCGAGCCGGAGTTCACCGAGCTGGCCCAGTATTTGCGAGAGGGCGGCGAGGACGTCGTCATCCTGTGGGGTGAGCGGCGCCTGAACGCGGAGGCGCTGCGCGCGCTGCTCAGCGTCGCGGGTCAGCTCGGGCTCGCCGAGGACGGGGGGGCCGGCCTGCTCGAGATCCCGGCCGGCGCGAACGGCCGCGGTCTGCGTGAGGCCGGCGTCGTGCCGGACGCGGCCCCCGGATGGGCCGAGCTGGGAGGCGCTCCGGGTCGCGGCGCCCGTGACATCGCTAGGGCCGGTGCGGACGGCGAGATCACCGCCCTCTACCTGTTCCAGACCGATCCGGTCCGCGACCAGCCCGACCGGGCATTGTGGGAGCAAGCGCTGCACCGCGCCAGCCTCGTCGTGGCACACGCCAGCGTTCTCACCGAAGGCCTGGCCGAACACGCCAACGTGATCTTCCCGGCCGAGTCCCACGCCGAGAAGGAGGGAACGGTTGTCCATCCCGACGGTCGCCTTCAGCGCCTGCGCGTCGCGATCGCCCATCCCGGCGCGATCCGCGCCGGCTGGTCGGTGATCGCCGAGATCGCCAAGCGCGCCGGCCTCGATACCGGCGTGCTGACCGCCCCGATGGCGTTCAGGCAACTGGTGGACGGCGTCCCCTTCTACCGCGGGCTGACGCTCGAGGAGATCGGAGGGCGCGGCGTGCGCTGGCAGGAGCGCGAGGCGGCTTCGTCGTTCCCGACCGCCGACGGCGCGATCCCGGCCACCTCGCCATCGTCCCCGGGCGGCCTGGCCGCGGAGCCGGCTGGGACCGCGGCCGCGGAGCCGGCTTGGCCCGCGGCCGGTGGCGCGGACGGGGCGGGCGCCTCGGGCGATTCGCTGCGGCTGGGCACTTACCGATCGATCTGGGCCGCCCCGGAGGTCGAGATCTCCCCCGCGCTCAAGTTCACCGTAGCCCGCCAGCAGGTCGAGCTCTCGCCCGAAGACGCCGAGCGACTCGGGATCGCCCCCGGCGAGGCGATCGAGGTCTCGCAGAACGGGACCCGCTTGAACGCCGTCGCGCACGTGCGCACGGGAGTCCCGACGGGCACGGCCTTCCTGGCCGACGGCCTCGCCAACGGATCGGCGAACACATTCACCGAACCGGTCGTCGAAGTGCGCAAGCGATGATCGCCTTCGCCAACGTCAACTACTTCGAGCCGTGGTGGGTGCAGATCGTCAAGTCGATTGTGATCTTTGCGGTGGTCTTCGCGATCCTGCCGATTCTGATCGTCTACGAGCGCAAGCTGCTCGGGCGCTTTCAGTCGCGCTACGGACCCAATCGCGTCGGGCCGTTCGGCCTGATGCAGCCACTGGCGGAGATCGTCAAGTTCGCCATGAAGGAGCCGATGCGCCCGAACACGTCGATCGCCTACCTGTTCCGGCTCGCCCCCGTGATCTCGATCATCACCGCGATCGCCGCGCTCGCGATCATCCCGTGGGGCGATGTGCAGCACATCTTTGGCCAGCGGGTCGGGCTGTACGGGATCGACGTGTCGATCGGGCCGCTCTACGTGTTCGCGCTTGCTGGCATCTCGTTCTACGGGATCATGCTGGGTGGGTGGGCCTCGGGCTCCAAGTACTCGTTCCTCGGGTCCATGCGCGGCGCGGCCCAGCTCATCTCCTACGAGGTCTCGCAGAGCCTCTCGATCGTGGGCGTGCTGATCACGGCTCAGACCCTGTCGCTCACCGGGATCGTTCACGCCCAGAGAGGCATGTGGTTCTTCATCCCGCAGCTGGCGGGCTTCCTGGTATTCCTGGTCGCCTCGTTCGCCGAGACCAACCGGGCGCCGTTCGACCTGATCGAGGCCGACGCCGAGCTCGTCGCCGGCTACTTCACGGAGTATGGAGGGACGCCGTTCGTGGCCTATCTGTTCGCCGAGTACGCGAACATGATCGTGGTATCGGGCATGGCCGTGACGATCTTCTTCGGCGGCTGGTTGCTGCCCTTTGGCCTCAATCCGCCGGGCTGGGTGGACCCGTTCGTGGTGCTGGCGAAGATCCTCCTGGTGTTCACCTTCTTCGTCTGGATCCGCGCGACGCTCCCGCGCCTGCGCTACGACCAGCTGATGTCCTTTGGCTGGAAGATCCTGCTTCCGCTGGCCACCCTGAACCTGCTGGTGACCTCGATTGTGGTGGTGTCATGACCCCGTACGACGTGTCAGAAGATGTCATCGAGGTGGTGCGCTCGCCCTCGCCCGGCCCGATCGCCGGTGCCTACCGCGTGTTCGGCGAGACGCTCCGAGGCTTGAAGACGACGTTCGCGCGGATCGTCGAAGGCCCCGTGACCATCCAGTACCCGGAGGAGAAGACGCCGGTGTATCCGCGCTTTCGCGGGCGCCACCGGCTCAACCGCTTCGAGGACACCGGCCTCGAGAAGTGCGTCGGCTGCTCGCTGTGCGCCGCGGCGTGCCCGGCCGACTGCATCCGGGTGGTGGCGGCGGAGAACACACCCGAGAACCGCGTCTCGGCCGGCGAGCGCTACGCCGCGGTGTATGAGATCAACCTGAGCCGGTGCATCTTCTGTGGCTACTGCGAGGTGGCGTGTCCGTTCGACGCGATCACCATGGGCCACGACTACGAGCTCTCTGACTACACGCGCTCGGACCTGATCTTCACCAAGGAGATGCTGCTGGCGGAGGCGATCGAGCGCGCCCCGCTTCGCCGGGAGGGGGAGTGATGACGCGCGCGCACCGGTCCCCGAACCCGCGCGCAGGTCGGCGAGCGCCATGAGCGCGGTCCTGTTCTTCATCGCGGCCATCGGCGCGATCTCGGGCGCCATCGGCGTCGTGATGATGCGCAATCCGTTCTACAGCGTGCTTGCGCTTGCCTTTCACCTGGTCTCTCTCGCCGCGCTGTTCCTGCTCTTGCGCGCCGAGTTCGTCGCCGCCGCGCAGGTCGTGGTCTACGCCGGCGCGGTGATGGTCCTCTACGTGTTCGTGGTCGCATACGTGGGCGGCGGCGAGCAGCTGGCCAGCGGCGCCGTGCTCAGGATCCTCGGCCCGCTGTTCGCGCTCGCGCTGGCCATCGAGTTGTGCATCGCGATGCTCGGAGCCGGCCTGAAGGGCGTGAATTCCAGGGGCGCGCCGTTCGTCTTGGGCTTCGGCACGCCGAAGCACATCGGCAATCTGTTCCTGACCAAGTACCTGTTCCCGTTCGAGCTGGCCTCGATCCTGCTGCTGGTCGCGGCGATCGGCGCGGTAGTGCTGGCGCGGCGCCGGCGCGGTCTCGAGCCCGATGAGCAGGCCGCGTACAGGGTCGAGGCGCCGCGTCCGGCTTATACGGGCACGATGGCCGAGGCGGCCGGACTGCGCCCCGCGGGCGGCGAGGAGCCGCTCAAGCCCGAGGTCGAGCCGGTGGGCACGACCACGGGCGACGCCACTCAGCAGCAGGGTGACTGGTGAGACCGCTCATTCCTGACGCGCGGAGGCACGGCCAGTGAACATCGGCTGGTACCTCGCCGTCTCGGCCATCATCTTCTGCATCGGCGCCGGCGGCGTGCTCACCCGCCGTAACCCGCTGGTGGTCCTGCTCTGCCTCGAGCTGATGCTGAACGGCGCGAACCTCGCCCTGGTGGCGTTCGCACGCATGTGGGGCTCCGAGGACGGGCAGATCTTCGCGTTGATCGTGATGGTGCTGGCCGCCTGTGAGGTGACGGTCGGGCTCGGGCTGGTGGTGGCCATCTACCGCCGACGCCTACCGATCGACGTCGACGAGCTAAACGAGCTGCAGGGCTGATGTCCGCCACCACCGCCGCCTGGCTCGTGCTGCTCTGCCCTCTGGTCGGGACGATCCTGATCGCCACCGGCTACAGATTCTGGCCCGGGCGGAGCGCCGGCTGGCTGGCCACGGCGGCCATCGCGGCGTCGTTCGTGTTCTCCGTGATCACGTTCATCAAGCTGCGCGGGTTCAGCCCCGACCACCGGACGCTCACCTCGACGCTATGGAATTACGACGTCTCGGCCGGCGTCGACGCCAAGCTCCAGATCCTCGTCGATCCCCTGTCCGTGTTCATGATCCTCGTCGTTTCGGGCGTGTCGGCGCTGATCCACCTGTACTCGGTCACCTACATGACGCTCGACCGCGGGTTCTCGCGGTACTTCAGCTACCTGAATTACTTCGTGCTCTCGATGCTGCTGCTGGTGCTGGCGGGCAACTTCCTGCTGCTGATCGTCGGCTGGGCGTTCGTGGGCGCGGCGTCGTATCTGCTGATCTCGTACTGGTACCGGCGCACGACCGCGACCCGGGCCGGCATCAAGGCATTCGTGATCAACGTGGTGGGCGACGTGGGATTGGTCATCGCCACCTTCATCCTGTTCCGGCACACGGGCACGGTTCAGTTCCTGGGCGTCTTCCACGCGGTGCCGCACACGTTCGCGCACAACGGTGGCGCCATCAACGCCGCGGCCCTGCTGCTGCTCGTCGGCGCGTTCGCCAAGTCCGCGCAGGTGCCGCTGCACACCTGGCTTCCGGACGCCATGGAGGGCCCCACGCCCGTCTCCGCTCTGATCCACGCCGCGACCATGGTCACCGCCGGCGTGTACCTGATCGCGCGCACGCACGTCATCTTCGAGTGGGCCCCGACGGCGGCCGACATCGGAGCGATCGGCGGCTGCGCGACGTTGGTGCTCGCCGCCACGGTGGCGCTGGTGATGACCGACATCAAGCGCGTGATCGCGTACTCCACGATGTCCCAGATCGGCTACATGATCATGGGCGTTTGCGTAGGGGCGTATTCGGCCGGCCTGTTCCACCTGATGACTCACGCCTTCTTCAAAGCGCTCTTGTTCATGGCGGCCGGCTCGATCATCGGGGCGATGGCCGGCGAGCAGTCGCTCGACCGGATGGGCGGCTTCCGGCGCGCGCTCCCGTTCACCTTCGGCTGCTTCATCGTGGGAGGTCTCGCCTTGAGCGGGCTGCCGCCCTTCTCCGGCTGGCTGTCCAAGGACGACGTCATCGCCTTCCTCGATCACCGCGCCGGCGCCTTTCTGATCATGGGGATCATCGCCTACGCGGGCGCGCTGCTCACCGCCGTCTACACCTTCCGGATGATCTTCCGGGCGTTCTTCGGGGATCCGGTTCTCGAAGCCCGCGAACTGGAGGAGGGTCATCTGCACCACGCCGAGGTCCCGCACAATCCGATGAGCGGCGAGGAGGAGGACACCGACGTCGGCTTCCCCGGCCCCGGCCATTTCATCGCCGAGCGCGAGGTGCCTATGAAGGTCGCGATGAGCGCGCTCGCCGTCCTAGCGGTGATCGGTGGCCTCGTCCAGATCCCGGGGGTCGACGACGCCGTCACCAAGTTCCTCGATCCCAGCTTCGCCGACTCCAAGTACGCGCACACGCAGGTCTCGACCGGCTCGGCCTGGCTGGGGCTGATCATCGGCGCGCTGATCGCCGTCACCGGCATCTCCATCGCCTACCGCATATGGGTGGCGCGGCCCGGCACCGCGACGCGGCTGCGCGAGCGCTTCGCCGGGCCGTATGTGTTCCTCTGGCACAAGTGGTACTTCGATGAACTGATCGACTTCCTCGTCGTGCGGCCGGCCCTGTGGACCGGGCGGCTGGTCGACTCGGTGGTCGAGCGTTCCGTGATCCAGGGCGTGTTCACCGGCGGTGCCTCCGGCGCCGTGCGCGCGGGGTCGGCCGCGGTGCGCCGCGCGCAGACCGGCTTCGTTCGTTACTACGCAGCGCTGATGATCGTGTGCATCTCCGGCGTGGCCCTCTATTTCCTGATCGCGAGCGGCTGACATGACGCTCTCGATTCTCATCTGGCTGCCGCTGGCCATCTCGCTGCTCGCCGCGCTGATGCCGCGCCAGGTGATCGGACGCCTCGCCGCGGTGGGCAGCCTGGTCACGCTCGGCGTGGCGATCTCATTCCTGGCCCGGTTCAAGCTGGGAGCCGCCGGGCTTCAGTTCGTGACCGACAAGGTGTGGATCTCCGCACTCGGAGTCCATTACAAGCTCGGCCTTGACGGCCTGAACGTCGCGCTGGTCGTGCTTACGGCGTTGCTGTTCAGCGGGTCGCTGTGGTGGTCGGCATTCCAGGAGTGGGACCGTCCCCGCAGCTTCTACTTCCACTTCGGCCTGGCCGAGAGCGCCGTGCTCGCCGCGTTCTGCTCGCAGGACCTCGCCCTGTTCGTCGCCTTCTTCGACCTGATGCTGATCCCGTTCTACTTCCTGACCGGGATGTGGGGCTCGGGCGAACGAGTCAGGGCGACGACCAAGCTGGTGATCTACACGCTGGTCGGCTCGTTCTTCATGCTCGCTGCCGCGATCGCCACCGGCGTGCTGGCGGCAGGCGACCACGGCGCGTCGTTGAACTTCTCCCTTTCGGCCCTGAGGGCGCTGCCGCTGCCTCATGCCTCGCAGGACTGGATCTTCTTGTGCTTCGCGTTCGCGTTCCTGGTCAAGATGCCGCTGGTCCCGTTCCACGGATGGCTGGCCGACGGCTACAAGGCGATGCCGATTCCCGCGCTGGCGGTGTTCTCAGGCGTGGTCTCGAAGGTCGCCGCCTACGGCTTCTTGCGAATCGTGCTCCCGCTGTTCCCATACGCAGCGGCCCATTTCCAGACGCTGATGCTGCTAATCGCACTGGTCTCGATCATCTGGGGCACGCTGGTCGCCTTCAGCACGCCGGACGCGCGGATGGTCGTCGCCTATTCCAGCGTGGCGCAGCTCAGCTTCATCACGTTGGGGATCTTCTCGCTGCGGCCGACCGGCGGTCAGGGCGCTCTGCTGCAGATGCTCAACCACGGCCTGGTGACCGCGCCGATGTTCTTCATCCTCGCGGCGGCGGCCGCCCGCGCGGGCGGATCCGAGCTGCTGGCCGACATGGGCGGGATCGCCTTCCGGGCGCCGATTCTGGCCGCCCTGGCGCTGATCGTGACGCTGGCCACGCTCGCCATGCCGGGCTCGTCCAACTTCGTCGGCGAGTTCATGATCCTGCTCGGCGTCTTCCAGACCAAGACCGCGATCTCGGTGATCGCCTTCGCCGGTGTCGTGGGCGCTGCCGTGTATGCGCTGCGGCTGTTCATCGGCATGTTCCACAACCGGACCGGGCCCAGGGTGGCGTCGCGGGAGGGGTCGCTGACCGATCTCGCGGTGGTCGGCTCGGTCGCGCTGGTCATCTTGGCGCTGGCGTTCTATCCCCAGTTCGGACTGAAGCGATCGGAGCCGTCGCTGCGGAGCGCGATCGCGCCGGCCCAGGCTCAGGCGGTGCGTGCGCAGGCAGCCGCCGGTAGTCCGCGGAGGGTGGCGTCGCGATGAACGTGGTCAGGGTGGCGCACCAGGCTGCGGTCCATCACATCGCGGGACCCCACATCGACTGGACGGCGCTCTCCCCACTGATCGTGCTGACCGCCGGCGGCCTGCTGGTCCTGCTCGTCGGCCTGCTCCGCCCGGCTTTGGTGCGCGAGTGGATCGTGCCGGGGCTGACCGTCCTTACGTTCCTGGGTGCGGTGGCCGCCGCAATCGTGGTCTTCGATCACCACCCCACCGGTAAGGCCGGCTTTTGCGTCGTCGCCGCGCCGGGGTGCGGCTCTGCACCGCTGGCCATGGACCGCCTAGCCCTCGAGCTGTACATGCTGTTCTCGGTGGCCGGCGTGGCCACCGTGTTGATGTCCTGGCGCGGAATCGCGATCCGGGAATCCGGCCATGGCGAATGGGGCGGCCTGTTGATCTTCAGCGTGCTCGGAATGTGCGTGTTCGTCTCCGCGCAGAACCTGATCACGCTGTTTCTCGGGATCGAGCTGCTGTCGATCCCGCTGTACATCCTGTGCGCTTCGGAGACCCGGCGCGAGGGCTCGCTCGAATCGGGATTGAAGTACCTCATCGTTGGGTCGGTGGGGTCGGCCACCCTGGTCTACGGGCTCGGGCTGATCTACGGCGCCACCGGCTCGACCGATTTCGCAACGATCGGCTCTGCACTGTCGCAGGGCAAGCTGGCCGGCGGGGGCACCGCGATGGTATTCACCGGTCTGGCCCTGACGATCGTCGGGTTTGCCTTCAAGGCCTCGGTGGCGCCGTTCCATCAGTGGACGCCCGATGTCTACGAGGGCGCCCCGACCGCGATCACGGCGTTCATGGCCACCGCCACCAAGGCGGCGGCGCTCGGGGCGTTCTTGCGCTTCTTCGACGTGGCCGCGATCGGCGCCCAGCACACGTGGGCACCGATGCTGGCCACGGTCGCCGCGATCACGATCGTGGTGGGCAACGTCGGGGCGCTCGGTCAGTCCTCGTTGAAGCGGATGATGGGTTACTCAGGCGTGGGCCAGGCGGGCTACATGCTGTCGGGCGTGGTGGTCGGCTCGCGGCTCGGCATCCAGGCCACCGTGCTCTACCTGATCGCCTACCTGTTCATGAACCTCGCGCCGTTTGCCGTGATCGTGGCCGAAGAACACGAGCGCCCCGACGGCGACTACCTGAGCGGCCTCGCCGGCCTGGGGACGCATCGGCCGTGGCTCGCCTGGCCGATGACGATCGGCATGCTCGGCCTGGCGGGCATCCCCGGCACGGTCGGCTTCATCGGCAAGTTCCAGCTGATCAACGCTCTCGTGTCCGGCGCGTACACCTGGCTGGCCATAGTGCTCGTGATCGGGTCGATGATCTCGCTCGGCTACTACCTCCGTGTGGTGGCCACGATCTGGATGCGCCCGCCCGTGGCCGCGCCGTCGCCGGCGGCGGCCGCGACCGGGCCCGGTGAGCTGGCCCCGATCGCCGGCGGCTCGCCCGACGCCGACGAATGGGAGGAGGGGCCGGGTTCGGCTGGCGCGGCCCTTGCCTATCCGGAGTTGGTGTTCGTGGCGGTGGCGTTTGCCACGGCGGTCATCTTCTTCGGCATCTTCCCCTCGCCGCTGTTCAATTTCACCGCGCACGCGGCGAGCGCGCTGTCCGGCCTGTTCTAGTCACCCCGACGTTGCACCGGTAATGCCGGGCGAAACGGCTCGGTTCGACCCACCAGTGGACGACCAGGGCCGGCATGCCCGGTGCAAAACGCAGCAAACCGCCCGCGCCACGGCCGGCGCACGCAGATAAGCGCCGGGCCGGCGCTTATCTGCAGCGGGTAGGGTCCGGCCCGGGGACTTTGTTGCGTTTTGCACCGCCGAGGACGCGATGGTTTGCGGTCCTCCGGAGATCTCCGAGGCCAACGCGCGGCGGCAACCACCCACGATTTTGGGCCGCCTGCGGCGGCGTCCGTGGGACCGGGTTCCCCGTCCGGACAGTGGTCGCGGGCCGGTCGCGCCACCGCGCCACGCCAGTCGCGGGCCGTCGCACGCCGGTCGCGGGTCGCCGGTCGCGGGCCATGGCACGCCGGTCGCGCCACCGCGGCACGCCGGTCGCGGGTCGCCGGTCGCCGGTCGCGGGCCATGGCACGCCGGTCGCGGGCC
>JAFASQ010000028.1 GCA_019244395.1 Solirubrobacterales bacterium
TGCTGTAGGGTCGGCGAGAGGCGCCTGGACCGCGCGGCGCGTGTTGGCCCGACTGGTCTGGTCTCCTCCCGCCGCCACATCGAACCGTGCGTGCGGTTCTCCCGCACACGGCTCTCCGACGTTCTTCACCGCCGGCATTCGGCTCATTTCCCTCGCCAGGCCCGGTGAGGCCTGGGCGCGACGACGGTTCCGGCGAGGCTGATCAGGCCCATGCGGTTTGACGAGACGTATGTAACGAGTCGCCATCCGTAGGCTCGCGTGCGCCCGTGGCGTTTGCCCACGAACTGCGCGAGGCGGCTGTGCGCGTGGTACTGGATCAGGTCAAAGTGGCGGGCGGAGTTTCCGTAGCGGAAGTAGCCCGACCACCCGCGCAGGTACCGGTTGAGGTCCTGCACGATCTCCTCGATCGGGAAGAGCAGCCGCTCCCGTGCCGTGATCTCATGGATACGGTCGCGGGCGTGCTGCATCGCCCGGCGTGAGGGCCAGCGGGCGAGGAACTGGATGTGCCGTGCGCGCGTGGCGCGCACCCAGCGGTGATGGAAGCCGAGGAAGTCAACCCCCTCGCCTCCCTCCGTCAGGTGCACGATCCTGGTCTTAGCGTCCTTGAGCTTGAGCCCAAGTTCGCCGAGGATCTGCCGCATCGCGGCGAGTGCCGCTCCGGCCTCCTTCTGCGTTCGGCACATCGCTAGCAGATCGTCTGCGAACCTCACGAGAACCCCGTGCCCGCGCCCGGCCCACTGCCGGTCAAACCGGTGCAGATAGACGTTGCACAAGCAGGGCGACAGCACGCCGCCCTGCGGGGTTCCGGTGACATCACGCGTGACCGTCCCGTCCTGCATCACCCCGGCGCGCAACATCGCCCGCAGGAGCTTGAGCACGTGGCGGTCAGAGATCCGCTCCTCGATCGCCGACATCAACCCCGAGTGCGGAATCTCCCCAAAACAGTTAGAGATGTCCGACTCGGCGACCCACCGCCTACCGTCCCACGCCTCATCAATCAAGACCTGAAGCGCGTCATGCTGCGACCGCCTGGGTCTGAACCCAAACGAGCACGGCAAGAAGTCCGCCTCAAAGATCGGCTCGATCACCGTCTTGGTGGCGGCCTGGACGATCCGGTCGCGGACCGCGGGAATCGACAGTGGCCTTTGCTCAGCCGGACTGCCGGGCTTCGGAATGAACACCCGGCGGGCCGCCAGCGGCCGCCACTTGCCGTCCTTCAGATCCGCGGCCAACTCATCGAGGAGCTTGGCGACGCCGTACACCTCGACGTCGGCGATCGTCTGTCGGTCGATGCCAGCCGCGCCCTTGTTGGCGCGCACCAGCTCCCACGCGTGCTCCAAGACGTCTCTGCGGTAGACCTTGTCATAGAGCGCGTGGAACCGTCGTCCGGGATCGGCCTTGGCCGCCCGGTAGAGCGTTCGCTTTAGTTCTCGGACTTTGTCCTGCTTGGTGGTCCTAGCCACGATGTGGCACTCACCCGCCCTTCCCTATGCGTGACGCATGAACGAAGCAGCGGCCCTTCCCATCACCGGCGGTTTTGTTGTCCGCTCGGCTCGATCGGTACTACGGCCGCCTCCGACGCCCACCCGGCACCACGCCCACTTCCCGGCTTGACCGGTTATAGGGCTGGTCGCTCCGACGAAGCACCGCAGCATCGCCGGGCCGGGGAGGGCCTCCCCAGTTCCCGCCGCCACCTTCCAAACGTTCAACGCCCCATACGCCGGGAGGTTCTTCGGGGCTGCGCCTCCAGGCTCTTCACCCCTTCCATGGCCTTCGCCGTGAAGCTCGCGGCTCGGCTCCTCCTCTTTCCGCCGCGAAGGCGGGCTCATAACGACGCGGCAGGCTTCGCTTGATGCTGCAGACCGCTTGGTTGCTCCCCCAAAAGGGGCTCTTGACGCTGGGCTTCGACCCGGCCCGTTTCCAGACCGAGCCGCCAGCCTGCTACCGGGCCTCCTGGCAGCTACCCGGACGGGACTCACACCCGCTGGCAACGACGAGCTTATGTTAGATCACGATCTACATATCGACCTCCAACTCTGGGCGCACAGCCAGATCCCAGCAAGCACCGACTGCTGCTCGCTTCCCGAAAGCAGGGATGTCGAGGTGGCCCGGCCCGGGCGGCTCATGGTCGACGCGGTGGAGATGCGCACGTTTGGCGAACCGCAGGTCGATCTGCTTCCTGGCTATCGGCCCTCCTTTTGAATGCCAGAGGATGCGCTCGCCGTCACGTCCGCTGCGTCGTCGAGGAGAACGACGGCGGGGTGTCGTCCGGTCACGCGAACTCATAGGCTGTCGGTGCCCGCGTCCGGAGGGTCATTGTGAACTCGCTTCACGAGCGTTTCGATGATGAGGAGGGTGCGATCCGATGGGCGCACGTCGGCGCCGGAGCGCCGATCG
>JAFASQ010000248.1 GCA_019244395.1 Solirubrobacterales bacterium
GGGGTCATCGCGGTGGCGTCCTCGTTCTCCGACAGCCACCGCTCGGCCTCGGCCGCGGCGCGCTCGTCACGCACCACCCGCTTGCCGGCCGCGTAGTACTTGTCGATCTCCGCGAACAGCTCATCGACCAGGTCCTCGGTCTTGACCTTGCGGAGCATCTTGCCCTTGGAGTAGATCGCGCCGGCATCCTTGGCGCCGGTGATGCCGAAGTCGGCGTGGCGGGCCTCTCCTATGCCGTTGACCGCGCAACCCAGGACCGAGACCTCAATCGGGTCGTCGTAGGCCTCTAGCCGCCGCTCGACCTCGGCCACCACGCTGTCCATGTCGAACTGAAGCCGCCCGCAGGTGGGGCAGGCGATCAGCACCGGACCGCGCTCGCGCAGCTTAAGTGCCTTGAGGATCTCCCAGGCGACCTTGACCTCCTCCTCGGCGTGGAAGGTCGAGAGCGAGATCCGGATGGTGTCTCCGATCCCGTCGGCCAGCAGCGTGCCCAGGCCGACGGCGGACTTGAGCGAGCCCGACCACTTGGTCCCGGCCTCGGTGATCCCCAGGTGCAGCGGGTACGGGATCCGCTCGGAGAGCAGACGGTTGGAGGCGATCGTGTTCGGGACGCTGGTCGATTTCATCGAGACCTTGAAGTTCGTGAACTCCAGGCGCTCCATCAGCTCGACGAACTCGACCGCAGCCGTGACCAGCGCCTCGACCGGGTTCTCGAACTCGAGCTCGCGCAGGTGAGCCGGGAGCGACCCGGAGTTGACGCCGATCCGCAACGGCGTGCCCAGCTCGGTGGCCCGCTTGGTCACCAGCGCGACTTTGTCGGGGCCGCCGATATTGCCGGGGTTCAGCCGGACGCAGTGAGCGCCCGCATCGAGGGCCTTCAGAGCCAGCGTGTAGTTGAAGTGGATGTCGGCAATGACCGGGATCGGCGAGTCGCGCACGATGGTTCTAAGCGCCTCGACGTCCTTCTCGCGCGGCACCGCGACCCGCACGATGTCGGCGCCGGCCTCGGCCACGCGCCGGATCTGCTCCATGGTGGCGCCGAGGTCCGCCGTCTCGGTCTTGGTCATGGTCTGGACGGCGACCGGCGCACCACCGCCGATCGGCACCCCGCCCACGTGGATCTGGCGCTCTGAGGCCATGGGGCCAGTGTAGATGCGGTGGCGCCGCGTCATGTGAAGCGGTGTTTATGGGCCGCCTGCTGCGGCGTCCGTCGGATGTGGCGCGGCAGGCCCAAACAGGCGAGGCACGGATGCCGAGCGGCCCGTCGCCGCGACCACCGTGCGGGCCCGTCCGGACGGGGATCGCGGCCCGCGGTCAGTGTCCGGACGGGGATCGCGGCCCGCGGTCAGTGTCCGAACGGGGATCGCGGCCCGCGGTCAGTGTCCGGACGGGGTACCTGGCCCCACGGACGCCGAGCGAAGCGAGGCCCCCAAAGAGCTTGTGCATGACGCGCCACTGCGCGGCGAACTCGCGGGCTTTGGCGTAACGGGATCCTCTGGTGTGCCTGACGCGCCAAACCCGCCGCTGCGGGTCGGGAGTGGCGCATCATGCACACGGGAGGCGCAACTTCGGTGGGCCCCGGCGGTTGATTTCCTCATGCGCCGACTCTCCCTCGCCGCGGTCGTCCTGGGCCTCGCGGCCCTGCACGCCGCCCCTGCCACCGCCTCGCTCACCCAGGAGGCGATCTTCCAGGACGACAATCAGCTCAAGGCCAACCCGACCGGGACCATGCAGACCCTCCGCGACCTCGGGGTGAACCGCGTCCGGGTCAACGTCGCGTGGAACGCGATCGCGCCGGCGCCGCTCTCAACCCGCCGGCCGTCGCACTTCAACGCCATCGATCCGGCCGCCTATTCCGCGTCCGGCTGGGCCGCCTACGACGCGATCGTCAGAGCCGCCGCGGCCGATCACGTCGGGGTGGACTTCACGGTCTACGGGCCGGCGCCCCTGTGGGCCACCGGATCGGGTGCGCCGCGCAGCGCCACCGGGTACTTCAGGGCGGATTGGGAGCCGTCCGCCAAGGAGTTCGGCTATTTCGTCCAGGCGGTGGGCACGCGCTACAACGGCTCCTACAAGCCGGGACGATCGAGCACGGTACTGCCGCGGGTCGACTTCTGGTCGATCTGGAATGAGCCCAACTACGGCTATGACATCGGCCCCCAGGGAATCGGACCAAATCAGTCAATCCCGAACAGTCCGCATATCTACCGGAACCTGCTCGACGCGGCGTGGGCCTCGCTGAACGCCACCGGCCACAGCACCCGGTCCGACAGGATCCTGTTCGGCGAGGTAACGCCGCATGGCGTCAACAGCTGGGGCGTGTTCTCCAACATGAAACCGTTGATCTTCCTGCGTTCGCTGTACTGCGTGGACCCGGGGTACAGCGAGCTCCGCGGCTCCGCCGCAGCGGCCCAGGGGTGCCCGACCACGGCCGCCGGCTCGCGCAGCTTCCGCCGGCAGAACCCGGCGCTGTTCAGCGCCAGCGGATTCGCCGACCATCCCTATGAGGAGGCATCGGCGCCTAATACGGCGACCCACCTGTGCGGGAACCAGCTTTGCGTCGGCGCCCCCAGCGATCCCGACTTCGCCGATTTGCCCGAGGTGCCGCGGCTGGCGCGAACGCTCGACCGCCTGAACAGCATCTACGGCTCTCGCACCCACTTCCCGATATGGAGCACCGAATACGGCTTCAGGACCAGGCCGCCGGACCCGCACCTCGGCGTCAGCCAGGCGACCGCGGCGTACTACATGAACTGGGCCGAGTACCTCACCTACCGCCAGCCGCGCCTGTACAGCTACTCGCAGTACCAGTTGCGCGACTTTCCGCCGCCCGCCTACTTCGACACCGGGCTGCTCAACTCGAATGGGACCCCCAAGCCCGGGTTCGATGCCTACCGGATGCCCCTCTTCCTCCCGGTCACGAGCGCCCGGGCGGGGCACAAGATCGAGATCTGGGGCGGGGTCAGGCCGGCGGGGTACGCGCGGCTCGACACGGGCAAGGCGCAGACCGCGCAGATCCAGTTCCAGACCGGCGGGCACGGGGCCTGGCAAACGATCGACATCGTGGCGATCGCCAACCCGAAGGGCTACATCGACGTCCGCCTGGCCCTCCCGACCAGCGGCTCGGTCAGGCTGGCCTGGGCCTACCCGGCCGGCGATCCGCTGCTGGGCGGCGGAGCCGTGTACAGCCGGACGGTAACGGTCACGGTCACGTAGACGCCGGGCCCCCAGGGCCCTGCCGCGGAGCGTCCCCGGGCTGCGACGGAGCGTCCTCGGGCTGCGGCGGAGCGTCTCCGGGCTGCGGCGGAGCGTCCCCGGGCTGCGACGGCCCGGGCTCCGCGGGAACGCCGCCCGCGGGTCCGGCGGGACCCTCGGCCGGAGCCGTGCGGCGCCTGACGGCCAGCGCGCCGAACGTCACGGCAGCGAGCGCCAGCAGCACGATCACGATGAGCAGCCAGGTCGGCAAGCCCGAGCCGCTGGAGCTCGACGCTGGGGTGCCGGCGGCGCCCGGCGTCGACTGCCCGAGCTCCTTGAACAGCTGGCGCTCGATCACGTCGTAGCAGTCCGTGTACTCCCGGACATCCACCGGCATCTGGGCCAACGCGGCGCGTAGCGTCGCGGGCGAGTAGTGGGCCGTCAGCTGCCCGTGGTCGTTGCAGTCACTGATGGCCGCCGAAGGGGTATCGCCGTCTGCCGCGCCGGCTGCTACGGGCGCGCCGAGCGCCAGCCCAAACAGCAGCACGAGCACCATGATCGCCCGTCTGATCATTGGACAAGCTTATGGGGAAACGGCGCCATACAGTTGGCCCAGCCGGTCGTAGTAACCGGCCTCGCTGAACTGCGCACGGGCTCGGGCCAGGGCCTGCTCGCCTCGCGCGGCGCGCAGCGGCGGGTCGTGCCACAGCTCCGACAGGGCGTTCGACCAGACCGCCTGATCGCGTGCCGGCAGGACAGCATCCTCGCCCACGAGCTCGGGCAGGCCACCCCGGTCGGAGGCCAGCACGGGCACGCCGGCGCCGAGCGCCTCGAGCACCGAGTAAGGAAAGGGCTCCTCCCAGCGCGACGGCGCGAGTACCACCGCGGCGCGCGCGCGCAGACGCGACAGCGCGTCGGGAGCGAGGCGTCCGGTGAACCGCACGTCGGCTCCCGCGGCGAGCGAGCGCAGGCGCGGCTCGTCCGGGCCGGCGCCGGCGACCACGAGCGGCGTTCCGGTGGCGCGGGCCGCGGCGATCGCCGTATCGAATCCCTTCTCCTCGGCGAGCCGGCCCGCCACGAGCGCGAACTCCCCCGCTCCGGCGTGCGACTCCCCCGCGACCTCGTCATCTGGCACGAAATTGGGCAACGTGGCGGTTAACGAAGCCGGCAGCCCCAAGTCGCGCAGCTGCGACGCAAGGGCGCCGCTCACGGCCACGAACTGGTCCACATGCTCGAGCAGGCGGGGCTGCTGGCGGTACAGAGCGGCCGCGTATACGGCCGCCTCGGGCACCGACCCTCGGCAGCGCAGCCGCAGCCCGGGAAGGGTGTGGCGGCGCCGGCAGCGGAAGCACGGCGCGCCGTCGCGGTAGGCGATGCCTATCGCGCAGAACAGCCGATAGTTGTGCAGGTGGAGCAGGGTCCGCGCCCCGGCCGCGCGCGCGGCGGCGAGGGCCCGCCAGCCGAACAGCGGATGGATGTTGTGGGCGTGCACGACGCGCGCGCCACGCCGGCGCACGAGCGCCGCGACTTCATCAGGATCGACCCCGCCGACCAGCAGCCCGTGCGCCGCCGCTCCCCGCGTAAGACCGCCGCTCGAGCGCTCGAGCACCTCGACCTCGTGTCCGCGTCGCCGCAGCAGGGCGGCGAGGTCGCCTACTGCGCGCTCCTCGCCGCCCGCCGCGCGATAGCGGTTGTGCAGGATGAGGATCACGCCCCGGCGCCCGCGCGGATCCTCAGCCCGAGCTCTGCACGAGCACCACGCCCGAGGCGCCCGCCGGCCCGAGCAGGGACGGCGCGGCGGCGTCGATCTGGGGGGTGCTCAGGCGGCGTGCCGGCTCGATCGCGAAGCGGGCGAGGAGGAAGTCGTCCACGACCCTGGTCCCGATCAGCCGTACGCCGGCCGGGAGCGGGCGGCCGACCGCCTGCCAGGCATGACCGACGACGTCGATCTCGCGCACCGTCGGCGCCGCATCGCCACTCTGGTTCCACGCCACGCCCGGCAGATAGGTGGCGAGCGGATCGCTGGCGAGAGCGCTGTCGTAGGCCACGATGGCGCGTCCGCCGGGCGGCGCCGGCCCGAGGGCTCTGGCCACCCCGCGCCAGTCGGGGCGTTGATACTGGGGGTGAGAGCTGATGCGGGCCTGGGCGTAGACGAAGCTCACGAGCAGGACGAGCGCCACCACACCGCCGGCGATCCGTACGCGCGGCGCGGTGCATGCCGCCCCCACCACGACGGCGAGCGGGATCCACGCAGGAATCAGCGCGCGCGGTATGTAGTAGTCCTGTCCGAGCAGGGCCAAGCCAAGCGGGACCAGGAGCACGATGGCGGCAATCGCCGCGGCCGCGGCCACCCCGCGCAGCTGCCTGGCATCGGCCCCGATCAAAAGCAGCGCGATCAACGCCGCGCTCAGCGCAGCGGCGCCGAGGAGGCCGAAGCGCACCAGGGGGCTCTCGTAGAGCGTCCCCAGGCCGAAGGCGACCGGCACCTGCTCGATCCGCGCGCTGAGCGAGGTCGAGCTGATGAAGCCGAGCAACCGGCTGGTGGCGTGCGTGAAGAGCAGCGGCGCCAGCAAGAGCTGCACGACGGCCACCGCGCCCACCCCGATCGCGATCGCCCGCGTGCGGATGACGTAGAGCAACCACAGGGCCTCGGGGGCCACAAGGAAGCCGGCGAACGAATGGGTCAGCACGGCGAGGGCGGAGAACACGGCCCAGCCAACCACGTTCCGGCGCGAGGGCTCGCGCCAGGACCGCGCGAAGAAGAGCAGCGAGGCGCCGCACAGGGCGGCCAGGAGCATGTACTCCCGGGCTTCCTGCGAATACCAGATCATGAACGGGCTGAGCGCCGTCAACGCCGCGGCGAGGAGCCCGGCCGCCCGCGAGACGAGCTCGCGCCCGCACAGATAGGCGAGCACGATCGTGGCCGTGCCGGCCAGCGCGGAAAGCGAGCGCAATGCCACCTCGCCGGCCCCGAACACGTGCACCCACGCCCACCCCAGCACGAAGTAGAGCGGCGGATTGGTCTCGTGCTCGACCATGAAGCTCAGCATGGAGCCCAGCGACAGGTGCAGTTCGTGGGCGGCCTGGGCCTCGTCGAACCAGTAGCTCTGGGCGCCGAGTCCGGCAAAGCGAAGCCACGCGCCGACCGCGACGATGCCAGCGAGAAACCAGATTTCGGCGGGAACGCTTGCTACCCTCAGCGCCCTGGAGGTCCGGGCCGCCACTGCGGCGTCCGAGCGGGCCGGGACAAGCATCCGCGCGCATTGTAGAGCGGGGACTGAACGCTGACCCTTCGCCGCCGACGGGCCTAGCCGCCGACTCAACATAACCCTGCCGATGTCGCCCTTCCTCACTCCGTCCCGCAGGGCGCTTGCGCTCGGGTTGCTGGTCGCGTTGGTCGCGGCCGGGGCGGTTGCCCTCGCGGTGGGCGGCTGTGGCGGAAACTCGCCAACCACCGCGCAGGTCCCCACCCGCGGTCAGTCGTTGGAGACGATTTTCGAGGCGCAGACCGAGCTGCTGACCGACCCAAGCGCGACGCTCGATCTGCTCAAGCGGCTTGGGGTCACCCGGGTCAAGGTGTTCGTGCCCTGGGCCTCCCTGGCGCCGGATGCGCTGTCGCGGACGCGACCGCAATTCGACGCCTCCTCGCCGGCCTCCTATCCGGCGGCGTCGTGGAGCATCTACGACGCGATCGTCCGCGCCGCTGCCGCCCGCGGCGTGGGACTCGACGTCGCACTCGAGGCGCCTGCGCCCCTGTGGGCGACCGGTCCCGGGGTGCCGCATGGCACGGCGGCCGGTTTTCTCGGCGCCTGGAAACCCTCGCCCCAGGAGTTCGGGTTGTTCGTCGCGGCCGTCGCCAAGCGCTACAGCGGCCACTACAAGCCGTCCGGTGCGGGCTCCGCACTTCCGCGCCTTGACTTCTGGTCGATCTGGAACGAGCCCAACTACGGTCAGCAGCTGGCGCCGCAGGCGATCGATCAGTCGACGGTCGAGGTCTCCCCCATGCTCTACCGCGGATTGCTCGACGCGGCCTGGAACGCGCTCGAGCAGACCGGGCACGCCCACGACAGGGTCCTGATCGGCGAGGTGGCGCCGCGGGGACAGACGCTCGGCGACCAGCCGGGCAACTTCTCCGGAATGGTTCCGCTCCGCTTCATCCGGGCGCTCTACTGCGTCGACGGGGCGCTCCGCCCGCTGCGGGGCGAGGCGGCCGCCTTACGTGGCTGTCCTACGAGCGCCGCGGCCTCCGCCGCCTTCCCGCGCGAGCATCCGGCGCTATTTGGGGCCGGCGGGTTTGCCTTCCATCCTTACCCGCAGGGTTTCGCGCCCAACGTCCGCACTCCCGGCTTTCCCGACTACGCGGACCTGCCGCAGGTGCCGAGCCTCGAGCAGACCCTCGATAGGGCGCTTGCCGCGTACGGTTCGAGCACCCGCTTCCCGCTGTACGACACCGAGTTTGGCTACCAGACCAATCCACCTGAGGCAACGATCGCCCGCGCAGTCAAGCCCTCGCAGGCGGCCGCCTGGTCGAACCTTGCCGAATACATGAGCTGGCTTGACCCGCGGATCGTCTCCTGGGACCAGTACCTGCTCGCCGACCCGCCGCCCGGCGCGAGCAGCTTCGACACCGGTCTGCAGTTCTACGGCGGCAAGCCCAAGGCGCTCTACGCGGCGTTCCGGCTGCCGCTCTACCTCCCGGCCACCGCCGGGCCGAGCGGGCACGCCCTGGTGGTGTGGGGCTGCGTGCGGCCGGCCCACTACGTGATGCTGCACTCGGGCGGACCGCAGGTGGCCGACATTCAGCTGAAGCCCGCGGCCGGCGGGACGTTTGAGACCGTCAAGCGCGTGACGGTGACCGACGCCTATGGCTACTTCGACGTCCCGGTGACCTTCCCCTCGAGCGGGCTGGTGCGTGTCGAGTGGGCGTATCCGCACGGACCCCGCATCCACAGCCGGACGGTGCCCATAACGATTCGGTAGGGTGTCGTCCCTGAGGCTCGGCGGCCGCGCCGGACCGTGTCGGTGGCGCGCGGCAGCCTGGGCCGGGTGTTCGTCTTCGGACCTCGGGGGGGCGCAACTTCCTGTGACCTCCTCTGTTGTCTTTGTGCAAATGCGACTGCTCACGCGACTCGGCCTTCCGTTCCTGCTGGCGGCTTCCGTCGCGACGGCATGGTCGCTGCACTCACCGGCACGCGCGGCCGCGCAGGTCAACCAGATCGAGATGTTCCAGGACGACCTTCAGCTCCTGGCCAACCCTGGGGCGACCCTCCAGCAGCTGCGCGAGCTCGGGGTCGGCGTCGTCCGCGTGTCCGTGCACTGGGGTTCGATCGCCCCGACGAGGCGGACCGCCGGCTTCAATGCGACCAATCCGGCCTCATATCCGGCGCGAAGCTGGAGCGTCTACGACGAGATCGTCAACGATGCGCGCCAGGACGGCATCGCGGTCGACTTCTCCGTCGGCGGTGCGGCGCCACCCTGGGCCCTCGCCCCCGGCGAGCCCCCAGCACCGCCAGGGTTTGGCGCCTGGAAGCCGTCGGCAGCTGCGTTCAAGCAGTTCCTTCAGGCGCTCGGCACGCGCTACAGCGGCACCTACGACCCCTCGACCGATAAGTCGACGCCGGGTGCTCCGAATGACCTGCCCCGCGTGAGCTTCTGGGAAGTCTGGAACGAGCCGAACTTCGGCGAGGACCTCGCGCCGCAGGCGATCAACGGATCGTCGGTCGAAGCGGCACCGTCGATGTACCGGAACCTGCTCGACGCCGGCTGGGAGGCTCTCCAGAGCACCGGGCACGGCCGCGACACGATCGTGATCGGCAACCTCGACGCCCGGGGCCAGTCGGCCAAGCCCAGCCGTGGCGCTCCACAGGGTCTCCCGGGCATCTTCGCCGCGACCAAGCCCATGCAATTCATCCGCTGGCTGTACTGCGTCAGCTCGTCCTACAAGGAGTTACGCGGCGCCGCCGCGGCGGCAGTCGGCTGTCCGACCACCCCCGCGGCCTCGCGGCGGTTTCGCGCCGCCCACCCGGCGCTGTTCCAGGCCTCCGGCTTTGCCACCCACCCCTACCCGGTCAACCTACCGCCGTCGAGGGCGAGCTCGACCGATCCCGACTACACCGAGTTCAGCGAGCTGCCTCGCCTGGCCAGCGCCCTGGATCGCATCCAGCGGATGTATGGGTCGGGGAAGCGGTTCCCGATCTACAACAACGAGTACGGCTACATCACCAACCCGCCGAACGCCAGCCTGACGCCCCTGAACCCCCACGGCCAGTTCGTATCGCCGACTACGGCGGCCTACTACATCAACTGGGCGGAATACATCTCGTGGCGCAACCCGCGGATCGCCTCGACCGCGCAGTACCTCCTCGTCGATCCCAATCCGCGTAAGGCGGCGGGGGCGCCAGAATTCGGCGGCTTCGCCAGCGGCCTGATCTTCTACTCGGGTGCGCGCAAGCCGGCCTACGATGCCTACCGGCTGCCGCTGTTCCTCCCGGTGACCACGGCACGACGTGGTCAAAGCCTCGAGGTGTGGGGGTGCGTACGGCCGGCTGATTTCGCGCGGCTCGACACGGCCGGCATCCCCCAGCAGGTGCACATACAGTTCCAGCGCGGCTCGAGCGGGCCGTACACCACGTTGCGGACGGTGACCGCCACCAACGTCCGCGGCTACATCGACCTGCGCGTGACCTTCCCGGCCAGCGGGTCGGTGCGGCTCGCCTGGTCGTATCCCACCACCCAACAGCTGCCGACCTCGAGCCCGACCATGCCGGTCGCCGGCGAGACCGTCTACAGCCGGACACAGACGGTGACGGTCAAGTAGATGCGGTACGCGTGGCCACGCATGCCGGTGCTGCTCCGCGCCGTGGCGCTGGCGCTGATCGTGCTCGCGATCCCGGCGGCCCGAGCGTCGGCGTCGACGCAGCAGATCTCGATGATCCAAGACGACGTCCGTCTGGACGCCGATCCGGCCGGGACGCTCGCGCGGATGCGTCTGCTCGGCGCGGACGCGGTCCGGGTGTCGGTGCACTGGGACTCGATCGCGCCGGCGGCAGGGGCGAAGGGAGCGCCCCGTGGCTTCAACGCCTCCGATCCAGCCGCCTACCCCTCGCGCAACTGGAGGCTGTGGGACGAGATCGTCACGATTGCCCATCGGGACGGCATCAGAGTCAACTTCGATCTGATGGGCGGTGCGCCGCGCTGGGCGATGGGCTCGGGTCGGCCTGCGGGCAACAGCAACCCCAACTGGGAACCATCAGCGAGCGCGTTCGCGGCATTCGTGCGCGCGATCGGCACCCGCTACAGCGGCAACTACGACGCCGCTCGCCGCGCATCTGTGCCGGGCGACCCGCGCGATCTCCCCCGCGTCGACTTCTGGACGGTGTGGAACGAGCCCGACTACGGGCCGAGCCTCGCGCCTCAGGGACTGCCGGGCAACCTCACAATCGAGAACAGCCCGCGGATGTACCGCAACCTGCTGAACGCGGCCTGGAGCGGGCTTCGGGCCAGCGGCCACAACCCCTCGACCGACACGATCGCCTTCGGCGAACTCGCGCCGCGCGGCGAGAGCTACTGGGGCGTGTTCTCCGGCATGAAGCCGCTCACGTTCCTGCGCGCCCTGTATTGCGTGGATGGCGGGTACCACCAGCTGCGGGGGATTGCCGCCCAGCTTCGGGGTTGCCCCACGACCGCGGCGGGGTCGGGGCGTTTTCGCGCACAGAATCCGGCGCTGTTTGAGGCCAGTGCGGTCTCCGACCACCCTTACATGCGGTGGTATCCGCCCGGTCACGAGCAGAACCCGGATCCGGTCAACCACTCCTCGACCGCCGAGTACAGCTCGCTCGGGGTGATCGGCAATCTGACGCGGGCCCTCGACCGCCTCCAGGGGGCGTACGGGTCGCGGACCAGGTTCCCGATCTACGACACCGAGTTCGGGTATATCACCAGCCCGCCCAAGCACAGCCCGGACCCGACGACGAGGGTCAGGGTGATCTATCTCTCGCCCGCCAACGCGGCCGAGTACACGAATTGGGCCGAGTACATCAGCTGGCGGGATCCGCGTCTGATCTCGTTCGAGCAGTACCTGCTGTTTGACCCGTCGCGCCCCACGCGAGCCAACAACTGGGGCGGCTTCGCCAGCGGACTCCTGACCTGGAACGGAATCCAAAAAGCGACCTACTACGCGTGGCGCCTGCCCCTGTACCTGCCAGTTACTCAAGCCGGGTCTGGCCATCCCCTCGAGGTATGGGGCTGCATCCGGCCGGCTCGCCTTGGCCTGCTCGACAGCGGACTGCCGCAGACGGCTCAGCTTCAGTTCGCGCCCCGAGCCACCGGACAGTACGCGCCGCTTCAGACGATCACCATCGGCGCCGGCAGCAGTTGCTACTTCGACCTCCAGGTGACCTTCCCATCAAGCGGCACGGTGCGGCTCGCCTACACCTATCCCCAGGGCGATGCACTGCTCGGAAACGGCGCCGTGGTGGTCAGCCGTGCCGTGTCGGTCACCGTCCGCTGACGGAGCGCCTCGCAACTTCGGATCGGTCCCCTCGTTCGTATTGACATGAGGGCGCGGCGGGTCACGACGCTGGCGGCCGTGCTCGGCGCGATCGCGGTCGCGGGCGTGTCCGCGGGCATGCCGGCCGCTGCATCGGCGTCGACCGACCAGATATCGATCATCCAGGATTCCTCGACCCTGCTCGAGGATCCGCTTGGGACACTCGCGAGATTCCGGGCGCTCGGAGCGAGCATGGTACGCGTGATCGTGGTGTGGGCGCAGATCGCGCCTGACTGGAAGGCTCGTAAGCCGCCGCGAGAGTTCGACGGCGCCGACCCGGCCGCGTACCCGGAGGCGAAGTGGGCGCCCTACGACGAAATCGTGAAAATCGCCGCGGCCGACGGGATCGCGCTGGACTTCACCCTGAGCGGCGGTGCGCCGCGCTGGGCCGAGGGCCCGGGGATTCCGCCGGCGGCGCTCGACAATCAGTTCTGGGCCTGGCGCCCCTCGGCCCCCGCCTTCGGGCAGTTCGCGCACGCCGTGGCCGAGCGCTACAGCGGAAGTTACGTCCCGCCGGGGCAGAGCGCGCCGCTGCCGCGGGTGAGCTTCTGGGCGATCTGGAACGAGCCGAACTTCGGCGAGGACCTGGGTCCGCAGGCGGTTGCCGGGTCCACGGTCGCGACGGGACCGATGATGTATCGCAGTCTGGTCTCGCAGGCTTGGAACGCGCTCCAAGCGACCGGGCACGGGGGCGACACCATCCTGATCGGAGAATTCGCGCCGTTTGGCCTGAGCGCACGCGGGACGCGCAAGCGTCCCGGGGGGCTCCCGGGCGGGTTCGGGCAAACCAAGCCGCTGCGCTTCCTCCGGACGCTGTATTGCGTGGATTCCGGCTACCGCCGGTTGCGTGGATCGCCGGCTCGAGCGGTCGGCTGCCCGGCTACCGCTGTGGCGTCACGAGCGTTCCGTCGCAACAACCCCGGGCTGTTCGACGCCACCGGGCTGGCCGACCATCCCTACCCGCACAACCAGCCGCCCACGATCGAAGCATCGCGGGATCCCGACATCGCGACGTTTCCGCGGCTGCCGGACCTCGAGTACGTCCTCGACCGGGTGCAGCAGGTTTACGGCTCGAACGCACGCCTGCCCATCTACAGCACGGAGTACGGCTACATCACCGCTCCGCCCGGTCATGCCCCCGCATGGGTGACGCCGGCGACTGCGGCCTACTACCTCAACTGGGCCGAGTACCTGAGCTGGGAGCAGCCCCGCATCGCCTCGACCATGCAGTACCTCCTTTACGACCCCCGGCCGCTGCCGAAGTTCCGGGGCAGCGGAGGCTTCGCGAGCGGACTGCTGTTCTCCGACGGGCGACAGAAGCCGAGCTACGCCGCCTACCGGCTGCCGCTGTACCTGCCGGTCGTGTCGGGCCGGCGCGTGCGCGCCTTCGAGGTGTGGGGCTGTGTGCGCCCGGCGCGCTACGCGATCCTCGACACCGGCCAGGCGCAGGTCGCCGAGATCCAGTTCGCTCCTCGCGGATCCGCCGACTACTCGACGGTTCAGACCGTGGTCGTGGCCGACGCCGCCAACTGCTACTTCGATGTCCGGTTGCGGTTTCCGTCCAGCGGGAACGTACGGCTGGCGTACACGTATCCGACGGGCGCGCTGCCGCTGGCCGGGACCACCGTCTACAGCCGCACGGTGGCGATCGCGCTGCGCTAGCGGTCAGGCCCCGGCGTACATCGCGTCGATCTCGGGCGCGTACTTGGCGGCGATCGGAGCCCGCTTGAGCTTCATGGTCGGGGTCAGCTCGTCCCCGCCGGGGAGCCAGTCACCGGACACGATCGTAAGCTTCTTGATCTGCTCGACGCGTGACAGGTGCCGGTTGGCCTCGTCGATCGCGGCGTTGACGGCGGTATTGATGCGGTCGTCGTGCGCGAGGTCCTCGAGCGTGGTGGCCGGAATGCCCTGCTGGGCCGCCCACTGGGGGGCGAAGTCGGCGTCGAGCACAATCAACGCGGTGTTGTACGGCTTGCCGTCGCCGATGCACACCGCCTGGGCGATCAGCGGGCTGGCCGTCTTGAGCCGGGCCTCGATGTTCGCGGGGGACATGTTCTTCCCGGCCGAATTGATGATGAGCTCCTTCTTGCGATCGACGATCGCCAGGAAGCCGTCCTCGTCGATCGAGCCGATGTCCCCGGTGTGCAGCCAACCGTCGGAGTCGAGCGCCTCGGCCGTCCTCTCGGGCGCACCCCGGTAGCCGAGCATCACGCACTCGCCGCGGACGAGCACCTCGCCGTCCGGCCCCAGTCTGAGCTCGACCCCGGGCGAGGGGGGCCCGACCGTACCGATCTTCACCTGGCCGGGACGGTTGCACGTGCCGGCGCCGCACGTCTCGGACATGCCCCACAGCTCGGCCAGCTCGATCCCGAGCGCGTGGAAGAACTCGAGCACCTCGACCGGCGTGGGCGCGGCACCGACGTTGACCGCTATGACCTGATCGAGTCCGAGCATCTGGCGCAGCTTGGAGAACATGTGCTCGTCGGCCTCGGCGACCCTGGCGTCGAGCTCAGCCGGGACGGGCTCGCCGCGCTGTCTGAGGCGGACGCGTTCGGTTGCCGCCGCGAGCGCCTCCTGGGTGGGTCGGCGCTGTTCCTCGGGCTGGGAAGCCTGCATCGCCTCGAGCCCGGCCTTGAGCTTCTCCCAGATGCGGGGGACCGCGAAGAACCAGCTGGGCCTGACCTGAGGCAGGTACGAGAGCACCTCGCGCGGGTCGGGGCAGCTGGTCACGGTGCCGGCGTAGACGACCGGGATGTAGTGGTGGGCCGTCCGTTCGGCGATGTGGGCCGCCGGCAGCCACGAGATGACGCGGGCACCCGGGCCGAACCTGATTGTCTGCTCGACCGCCTGCGCCGCGGCCATCACGTTGCGGTGGGTCAGCTGCACCCCCTTGGGCGGACCGGTGGTGCCCGAGGTGTAGATCAGCGTGACGAGGTCGTCGGGGCCGATGTTTGCCTGGGCCGCTGCCGCATCGAAGCTTGGGTTCGACCCTTCGAGGTCTTTGAGCGAGATCGTGCCCCGGGGCGCGGTGTCGGCGTCGGCGACTACCACGTGCTCGAGTTCGGGCAGGCCTCGCCGCGCGTCGAGCAACGCGCTCAGGTACGCCTGCTCGACGATCGCTACCTTCGCGCCGGCGTCACGGATCAGGTAGCGGACGTCCTCCGGCGGATAGGTGAGGTAGATCGAGAAGGGCGTAGCGCCGAGCGTCGCCGCGGCCAGGTCGACGATGTGGAACTCGGGCCGGTTGCCCAGCATGATCGCCATGGTGTCCCGGTGGCCTAAGCCGAGGCTGGCCAGCCCGCCGGCAACCTCCTCCACGCGGTGCAGGAGCTGCGACCAGGTGAGTGACACGGTGTCGTCGACGGTGCGCACCGCGACGATGTCGGGGTGGTTCATCGCCGTGCGCCGTAGTGCCTCCCCCAACGTCGGGGCGTCAACCGCCCGCCCCACCGCCGGCGAGATCGTGCTGCTCTGCATGCCCTCTCCTCCACGTAAATGAGGTTCTGGCGGTAACGCTACCAGCGAGTGGGTGGGGGACATCTCACCCTCGCCTGCACCCGCGCTCAAAGGCCTTAAGCGGGTGCAGGCGAGGATGAGAGCCCCACACCCTGGAACGGGTCCTGACGATTGGCGTGCCGGGTCGATGCCGGGCGCGGTGGTCTCGCCGGCGGTGTGGTGGGCGCGCTGACTTATTGGAAGCCAAATAGCGCCGGCCTAACCGCACACTCGAGCCATCG
>JAFASQ010000286.1 GCA_019244395.1 Solirubrobacterales bacterium
GTATTCGGCGAGCGCGTTGAGGCCCTCGGGATATGACCAGCTCGCGCGCCGTATCAAGGCGCCGTCCATTTGCTCGCGGGACAGGCCGGGCTTCCAGCTAGCTCGCCAGACGTAGATCACGTGATGTCCTTTCGTCGACGGTGGCGCCGCGTATCCTCGCGGCTGGAGCGAACAGGTGCAAGCGGCGGTGCCGCGCCAGTCGCAGGCACCGGAGCCGAGGAGCCGCGGAGCGGAAGCCGAGCTGCTCAACGGTTGGCGCTTGGCGGCGTCGGGTTCGACATCCTGGGCTCCGAGATGACGCACGAGCTGCCTCGTGAGGTCGGTGTCGAAGTTCTGAGGTACCGCTCCCGAAACTCGAACTGACCGGGCGCTGCCTTGCTCAGCCCGTCCGCGCGCAGGGCGGCGCAACCGCGGTCGCTTTCCCTCGACAGCGCGGCACCAGTCGATGAGTGGCGCGCTAGGTGCCCTGACCGTTCGCGCCCGGCGGGACCTGAGTGTTGACCTGCGGGCCGTGGTAGAGATGGTTGTGATCCCGGCAAGCGGCCGGGAAGCTGAACTGGACGCTGTCTGAACGCACCCCGTTATAGCTCCCGAACAGCGTCACCATTCCCCGCGTTCCGACCTTGCAGCGTGCATCGGTGCTGCTGTTCACCCGGACGATGAACTTGATCAGGTTCCCCGGGTAGCCCCACAGGACCGCGGTGTGCGAGTGGTAGACCAGGCGGCCCTGGACGACCATGATGATCAGCCGGTCGGGCTGGCGGCGAACGCGATCCGCCTGGCAGAGGATCCCGGAGATCGTGTTGTGGGACAGGCTGACGTCCCCATGGCCGCGGGCGTAGCTGCCGGTCGCCCCGCTGATCGGCGCGCCAGTATTGAAGCCCCACGGCGGTATCCCGCCGACGATCGGGACCTGCGAGCAGTACTGCACCTGGTCGCCGGCGGCCGATCCGGCCGTGCCCATGAGCGCGAGCAGCGCCGCCAGCGCGAATCCCGCCAGGGCACCGCGCCGGTCCTGATGCTTGCCGTGCACGAGGGTGACTGTACCCGACGAGCGCACCACGCGCGGGGGGCAGGGCACCCGGTCCTCGGCACTCAAAAAGGCGAACGCGCGACCTCGATTCGAAAGCTGGCCCCGGCGGAGCAGGGCCGGGGCGATTTCCCGCAACTCACCCCGATCTCATCTCGCCACCCACCGCTGATGCGGCGCTCATGACCCCCTCGCCGGCGAGTATCTCCCCAGGTCTTGAACTGCGATTGTGGGGTGCTGATTCCTATGGGACCGAGGAGCCCGAGCCGGGCTGCCTCGGCGGTTGCTTCACCTCGGGAGCGAACGTTGAGCTTGCGCAGGACCGCTGACACGTGGTGGTCGACGGTCTTTCCGGACAGCACCAAGCGCTCGGCGATCTGCACGTTGCGCAGCCCTACGGCTAGTAGCTCGAGCACCTCGAGCTCACGGACGGTGAGGCCGGCCGGGTTCGCGCGAGTCTTTTGACGAGGGCCTCTGGGCAGACCGCGCTCGCCCAGCTCGAGGAGCTGGCGGGCCACTATCGCCGCTGCGGGCCGGGCGCCGAGCGCTTGAGCTCGTCCAACGCCTGGCGCAGTGCTTTGCCGTCGTGCGAGTCCGCGAGCGCGAGTGCCGCCTGGTACCGGCAGCCGTTCTCGCGCCTAGCTCGCGGCGCGAGCCCCATCGCCGACGATCTGGTAGGAGTACGGCTCCCCGCCGTCCGCCGGCCGCTCGTCGAGCAGTCCGGCCCGCCACCGCCAGAGCCCGAGCTCGCCAATGAAGCTCGGTGCGCGTTGGCGCAGCGCGAGCTCAAACGCGGCCTGCGTAGTCGGCCCGATCTCCGACTGGCCGCCCTCGAGCCAGGCACATTCGGCACTTGCGGCCGCGCCGGCCGCGAGCCACTGCAGATCGCCGACCGACTCGCCGATCGCCCGCGCACGCTCGAGCGTGGTGCGGGGGTCGGGGTTCCCGCGTCGCGGTCTTACCAGCGCCCGCCCGAGGAGGCCCAGTGGACCGCCGCCACCGGACTCGCCGGCGCGTCGATGATCGAGGTCGCGGTCTCGGCGGCCTGATCCCACAGCCCGAGGGCAAGCTCGATCTCGCCCCGCACCTCGATCAGCGACTTCGTCCACGCGTCGAGGCCGTGTTCCGCGCAGTACTCGATCCCCTCGTCCGCGTAGCGCGCCATATTTCGATACCGGCCGAGGCGGTATAGCCCGCCGCACAGATTGATGTACGCCGTTGCAACGTTGCGGAGCTCTCCCGCGGTGCGGGCGAGCTCGAGGCTTTGCTCGAGCTTGTCTTTCCTCCCATGTCGCCGCGGCTCAGCTCGACCGTGCCGATGGTGTTGAGCGCGTGGCGAGCGCATCGGTGTCGCCGAGCCGTTCTGCCAGCGCGTACGCCCTTTGGCCCCACGCGAACGTCTCCTCGGGTTCCAGCACTTCGTCGAGACCCGCTGCTCTGTTGCCAGACTGGCACGACGACTAGCGCTCGCGCTTTGGGCTTACTGGTCAAGCTTCTGGGGTCGGCGGATGTCGGCAGAGCGCCCCTTTTGGGCTTGCCTGTGCAGAGGGCCGCTTTTAGACCAGCGCCTGCCGACGTTCCGTCGAGGTGCCCGTTGAGCGGCAACAGGAGGTCGCGCCCTTAGAGCGCCATCAGTAAGCAACCGCCAGGGTACCTCGCGCCGACTGTTCGTCAATCGGTTGTGGAGGGAGTGGTTGTCATGTCTGATGGTCGGTTCGCTGGTGTCGATTGGGCCAGCGAGGAGCACGCGGTGTGCGTGGTCGACGAGCGAGGCCGGATCGCGGAGGGGCGGCGGTACGGGCACAACGAGCCGGGGATCCGGGCGTTGTGCGGGCGTCTGGTGCGTTTGCAGGTTAGGCTGGTCGCGGTCGAGCGGCCCGACGGTCTGTTGATCGAGCGGCTGTTGGATGCGGGGTTGTCGGTAGCGGCGGTGCATCCCAATCAGGTCAAGGCGAGCCGGCCGCGGTACAGCGTCGCCGGTGGCAAGAGCGATGGCTTTGACAGCTTTGTGCTGGCCGAGCTCGCTCGTACCGACAGCCACCGTTTTCGGGTGCTGGTGCCCGACAGCGACCAGACCAAGGCGCTGCGGGCGATGACCCGGGCGCGCGAGAGCCTGGTCCGCACCCGGGTCGGGCTGGCCAACCAGTTGCGCGACCAGCTGGCGTGTTTCTGGCCGGGCGCGAGCAAGGTGTTCTCCAGTGTGGACTCGCAGATCGCGCTGGCGTTCCTGCGCCGCTACCCGACCCCTGTGGATGCTCGCGGGTTGGGTGAGCAGCGACTCGCGGCGTTTCTCAAGCGCCATGGTTATCCCGGCCGCAAGCCGGCGCGCGAATTGCTCGCTCGTCTGCGTAACGGAGCAGAGGGACGCGCGGGCGAGCTCGAGCTGGTCGCTCGCCGGCAGATCGTGCTGGCGCTCGTGTCCGCGCTGGAGCCGATCGTCGCCCGGATCAGCGAGCTGACGATCGAGATCCGTCACGCGCTCCGGGCGCACCCGGACGGGCCGACGTTCCGCTCGTTGTTCATCGACCCGGACTCGTGGCTGTGCGCCGCGAGCATGCTGGCCGAGATCGGCGACTGCCGCGAGCGCTACCCCACCTACCGCGCGCTCGCCGCCGACGCCGGCCAATGCCCGGTCGCGGTCGAGTCGGGCAAAGCCAAACACGCCCAGTTCCGCTGGGCGTGCGATCACCGCCTCCGCGACGCGTTCGACAAGCTCGCGGACTCCAGCCGCCGCCACAACCCGTGGGCTGCCGACATCTATAACCGCGCCACAGCACGCGGTGCCAGCCACGCTCACGCCGTCCGCATCCTCGGCCGCTCCTGGTGCCAGATCATCTGGCGCCTGTGGCACGACCACGACACCTACGACCCTAACCGTCACACCGCGCGACAACGCTTCATCGCCTCGTCTAGTTGACAATCGTCGGTCCACCCGGGCCGACCTCAAAAGCCACACACAGCGACGGCCGGCGCCGCCGTCACCGCAGGCTGCCCGCAGGGCAGAGCGCGCAGCGCTTGACGGCAAGCCGACCGACGCTACTCCCACCCCTGGGGGGTTGACACAGGGGGTCTACAGGCAGCTGGCAAGCCTAGCGGGCTGAGACGGCTGGTCCCACGATCCACCAGCCACCCTCGGCATCGGCAGCGTCCGCGGCGTGGCTTCTCCTACGGTCCTGCGGTGAGCCGAAGCGGGTCCGGAGCCGCGGTCCCCTTCCGGCGACACAGGGGCGGCACCTTTGCTCTGTC
>JAFASQ010000312.1 GCA_019244395.1 Solirubrobacterales bacterium
ACCCGGCATCTACCGGGTCGACATCGGCAGCTCGTCGCAGCAGTTCGACGACAGCCTGGTTTTGAGGCTCGGCCGCGACGACCAGGGCCACGGGCTGAACGGACTGTTCGGGTGGCGGCTGAACGGAGGACGATCAGAGCTGCACGCAGCGCGCTGAGCGCGCCCCGTGCTGCTCCCGCCCGGGGGACGGACAGAAAGGCGGCACCGCCCATCGATGGTCGGTGCCGCCGACGCGGGACCTCCGCGGCCTGAACAGGCCCTGGGAGGCATGCACGTATCGAGCCTCAGTTGCCAGGAGCTCCCGGGTCCTTGACGTCCTCCGCGACGTCTTTGGCCTTGTCGCTCATGCTCCCCTGCTCGGTCGCGTCGTCCTTGACCTCCGTCGCGTCCTCTTTGAGAGCATCAGTGCCGCCGCGATCCTCGACCCCCTGCTTGACCTTGTCCTCGAATCCCTCGACGCCCATGTTTCGCCTTCCTTAGATGGCCGGAGCTACCGCGAGTTTCTACCCGGTCGATTCGACCGTACGCGCAACCGCCTGGCGGCCCCGACAGCCCGCCCCTCGACGACACCCGGTAACCAAGGCGCTGTCGCTTCCGCGGTGGCGCTCACCGTTCCCACCGATCCTCGAGCCTTACAGCTCTATGCGGGGTGGGCGAGGAGGTCGGCCAGGACTGCGTCGTATGAGCCGACGGCGAGCGAAAGGTGGCCGTGGTCTGGATGCAGATACGGCGTGGCGCCGGCAGCGTGCTCGGCCAGCCAACGACCGTGGGCGTAGGGAACGAAGCGATCTTCCCCGCCATGCCAGATCGCCACTGGGACCGAGATGGCGCCGAGGTCAAATCCCCAATCGCGCACGAACGCGAGGTCATCGTCCAACCAGCCCCAAACGCCGTGCTCGAGCGCCGCTCGAGTGCAACTCGCGAGGTACTCGGCGAACTCGCCAGTCAGGACGCGAGCGTCCACGTCTGAGAGCAGATCGCCGAGCGCGGCGCGCAAGTCGGGTCCGGTGGCGTGCCCCAGGTGGGGAGCGTGCTGATCGAGATACGCCCGGAGCTGCTCCTCCCCTGCGTCCGCAGCCCGGAACTCCTCAACGTTCTCGGCTCCCATCCCCATCAACCATTCGAGTCCTTCTGCGTCGCGTGGCGCCGGGCTCGCGAGCGTCGCGGCGGCGATCACCCGGTCTGCCAGCAACGCCGCGCTCGCGAGGGCGTGCGGCCCGCCGCCCGACCATCCGACCGTGTAGAAGCGTCCGATCCCGAGCCGGTCCGCGACCGCGACGATGTCCTGCGCGCAATCGGCCACCGACCGACCCAAAGCACGCTCGGAGCGCCCGTAGCCAGGCCGTGAGTACGCGACATGACGCACACCCCGGCTGACACCGGCCTCGACCAGCGGCGCAAACAGCTTGCCGGGACTCGGGGTGCCCGTTTGAAAGATGACAGCCTGCCCGTCGCGGGGACCGTACAGCTCGACCTCGAGCACGCGGCCGGCCGGACCGCAAACTTCAATCGCCTCTGCCACGCGCACACACAATATTGCTCCACGCACTCGATGGAGACCGCGCGGACGACAACCAGCGCCTCCCGGCGTACGGGCTCCGCCGATACTCGTATGCAACGGGTGTTCTGCCGAGCTCGCGAATGGAATAGGGATCGGCTGAGGTGCGTCATTAAGGTGTGATCCCGCCGCTGACAGTGCGGGCGACGCGGCCGCCGCAGGCGGCCGGGAGGGGATGGCGTATGCGAACCCGGCCTGCAATCGCACTTCAGCAGCCCCGTAAGCCTGAATCCCCGCCGACGATGCGCACGCGAACGCCGAGGGGTTCCTCGACGAACCTGATGGCGGCGCTCGTGACGATCACGGTGGCGCTGCTGACGGCCACGACCGCCGCGGCGTCGACTGACCGAACCGTAAGTCCGCGAGATAACTGCGGCGGCTTCAATGGGCACGTGGTCGTGGCCGACGGATCGGCGCCGACGTTGCAGCTCTACGGCGAGGTTTGGGACAACACCTGCCCGGGCTCGACATCGGTATGGCTGGCCTGGCAGGGCTCTGGATATCACAACATTCAGGTCCAGGCGGCCGAGGAGCCGGCGACCGCCGGCGTCAACTACACGACCGCCCCATTGCAGGTCCGCCCGGCTGACATCAAGGTGACGGTGTGCAGCACGCACGGCGGATGGCACTGCGGGGCACCAGTCGGTGGGTTCGATGCGAACGGTGGGTCGACCGGTGCCTCTGCGGCGCCCAGGGCTGGTCCCGCGGGGCCGCCGCAGGCGACTAATGGCTCCGGTCGTGAGCCAGTCGTGCGCACCGGGCTCGACCTCGCCGGCGCGGCCTCCTGGGCGCTGAACAACGTATCCGGCTCGCCCGGCCTGTTTGGCCCCAATGACGGGTTCGGCGATGACTGCACCGACTTCGTCTCTCGGGCGCTCGCGATCGGCGGCGGCGACCCGGAGACGGTTCTGAGCGCTCGCAGCACAAGCAACGATCACTACTGGTACTTCTCCACGTTCAGGTACGGGCGTTGGTGGAGTCACTCCTGGAGCGTTGCCGAGGACCTCGCCGTGCACCTGAACCTGTTGCACAGCACGTGGTTGCGCTACTGGCGCGATGCTCGGCCTGGCGACGTGATCTTCGTCGACTGGACGAGCTCGAGCTTCGCCGGAATCGACCACGTGGGGATCGTCACCGGCATGAAGGGAGGCGAGCCGATCATCACCCAACACACGCCCAGCCAGCGCGGGGTCACGCTGCGTTATTGGCAGACACACCCTCCCAAGCTCGTCGACGGTCGACCGAACGTGCACGTCTGGATCGCCGTGCCCAACCCGGACTGAAGGCGCGGGCATGCGGCCAGGGCCCCGTGCCCGCGGACCACGGCGCCCGTGCGCCACGGAAGCGGACGACCTCGCTCGTGACCTCGACCGAAGCTCGCGATGGGGCGAGTTGGTGAGATTGCCGGAGGTATCGGGTAGCTTCAGTCCAGGAGGTTTCTGATGGGTGTCTTTCGAGGATTGGGTCGGGCCGTCGGTGGCCTGTTGCTCGGGTTAGGTGGTCTCCTGCGCGGGGTGGGCGGGGGCGTAGTGCGCCTGCTTCGCCGCATTTTCTGAGTCACGCCGGAAGCGATCGATGCTCTGGCGTTACCGCGGAGAGAAGCAAGCGGGACGTTAGACTGCGCCTAGGTTGCCGGCGCATTACAAGACTCTCGCGGCGCGGCCGCGCGAGCGGTGGTGCAAAGGCTGATCCCAGGACACCCCTCGGGCCGACCGGGTGCAGTCGGGCTGGTAGGGTCGAGCTATGGCGACCCGCGGGGTGTGCGTGCTGGCCGGCGGGATGGCGGACACGGTCGAGATCGCTGCCGCGGCCGACGCTGCAGGCCTTAGCACCGCGTGGACGGGCGAGTTCAACGACCGTTCGGCGATCGTCGCCCTCGCGGCGATGGCGTACAACACCAGCAGGTGTCGGATCGGCAGTGCGATCGCCTACAGCGTTGGCCGTTCCCCTTTAATCCTCGCGAACGACGCGCGCGGTCTCGACGAGATCAGCGGCGGCCGGCTCGTACTCGGCTTGGGCACTGGCACCAAGGGGATGCAGATCGGCTGGCACGGCGTCAGGGATCCC
>JAFASQ010000349.1 GCA_019244395.1 Solirubrobacterales bacterium
CGGCGCCGACGTCCCCCAGGTGAGCTACTCGCCGGTGACGATCACGCGCTGGCAGCCGGAGGAGAGGACCTATTAGTCAACAACTCGCGCGTGGAGGAAGCACTGATGCCCGAGTACACGCTTAGGATCCGGCGCTACGACCCGCAGTCCGGCGAAGCCCCCCACTGGGACACCCACACTATCGATCTCGGCGAGACCCAGTCGGTGCTTGACGCGATCCTCAAGATCAAGGACGACGAGGACGGCTCGATCGGGATCCGCTGTTCCTGCCAGCAGGCGATCTGCGGCTCGTGTGGGGTGCGAATGAATGGAAAGCCCGGTCTCGCCTGCAATACCCACCTGGAGGAGGCCGCGCGTCGCGGCCAGGGAACCGGCTGGAACCCGCCCGACGAGGGACAGGAGTCTCCGGTGATCACCGTCGAGCCGATGGGCAACATGCCGGTGATCCGAGACCTGATCGTGGACATGGACTCGGTCCATTGGAAGAAGGTCCGCCGCGTTACTCCGTGGCTGATCAACAAGGAACCCATTCCCGAGCGCGAGTACATCGTTCCCCACGACAACATGGTCGACGTCACCCAGCCGATGGCCTGCATCCAATGTGGAGCCTGCGTGTCGGATTGCCTGGCGATGGAGGTCGATCCGCTATTCGTCGGCCCCGCCGCTCTGGCCAAGGCATACCGGTTCGTGGGCGATCCGCGCGATGCACAGCACGCCGAGCGCCTGCGCGACCTTTCCGAAGACTCGCACGGGATCTATGACTGCACCCACTGCTTCAACTGCATCGACGCCTGCCCCAAGGGCGTCGACCCGATGAACCAGATCATGCGCCTGCGCCGGATGGCCGGCTCGGACCATGAGATCAAGGACCGCAACAACGGCTACCGCCACGAGCACGCGTTCGTCAAGAACATCCGCCGGAACGGCATCCTGCACGAGTCCGACCTGCTCGCGGACTCCTACGGCGGCAAGTTCAATCCGTCCGCCGGCCGGGAGCTCGTGAGTGGCCTGCCCACCGCCATCAGGGGGCTCACGAAGGGCAAGATGACCCCCCAGAAGCTTCTGCTTCATACCCACAAGGCGCCGGCGGAAGTCAAACGGCTGTTCGACCAGATCGACGGAAAGCCCGAGCGCAACGAGCTCAACCTTTACGTGACCGGTTACGAGGACGAGCCCGAGCCCCACGCCGAAGGGGCTGCGGGGCGCGAGCCGGCCGAGGAGCAGTCGGCGCCGGATATGGAGCGAAAGGCATGAAGGTCGCCTACTGGCCGGGCTGCGTGAGCCGCGGCTTTACTCCAGAGCTCCACGGCTCGATGGCGAAGGTCGCGCCGCTGCTCGACATCGAGCTGATCGAACTCGACCGCGCCTCCTGCTGCGGCGCCGGCGTCATCGCGGAGCACAACCAGGAACTGGCCGACACGCTCAACGCACGCACATTCGCCCTCGCCCAGCGGACCGACGGCGAGCTGATGATGAACATCTGTTCAACCTGTCAAGGCGCCCAGTCGGAGTGCCAGGAGCGTCTCGACGCGAACACCGAATACCGCGGGCAGGTCAACGCCAATCTCTCGGACGAAGGCCTACGCTACGAGAAGGGTCTGACCAACAAGAACCTTCTCTGGCTGCTGGTCGAGAACATCGGCCTGGACGCCCTGAAGGCAAAGGTCTCACGGCCGCTCAGCGATCTCAAGGTCGGACCGTTCTATGGCTGTTACATCGTGCGTCCGGTGGATCGCCTCGCGATCGACGATGAGCACCCGCGCGATCGCTACCTGCACTGGGTGATCGAGGCGCTCGGCGGCACGGTGATCGACTACGCCGGCGTCTACAAGTGCTGCGGCTTCCCGATCATCACGATGAACAAGGAGGCCTCGCTCAAGCAGGCGGGGCGCCATCTCGGCGATGCGCTCGACGCCGAGGCCGACTGCCTCGTGGTGCCATGCCCGCTCTGCCACCTCAACCTCGACCTCCAGCAGCCCGTGGCGGCGAAGGTGGTCGGCCGTGATCTCGGGATGCCGGTCCTGCATCTGCCCCAGCTGGTCGGTCTCGCCCTCGGGCTCTCCCCCAAGGAGCTGGGAATGAACAAGCACATCGTCAAGCCAATGTCGGTGATCGACTGGTCTACCTCGGTGGTGGCGAGCGCAGCGGCCTGAGGCGCGGCGCCCAGCCGAGCGAGACCCGTTAACGACGAAGAGCGAGGTCCACGCGCCTCGCTCTCGTCATACCCCTGTATCCGCCCAACCGGAAGTCTGCGGAGCCTGGGCTCCAAGTCTGAGCACCAGATACCCGGTTGGCGCATGCTCAACCTCAAGTTACGTTGGTTCCCGGCGGACCCGCCCGCGCTAGGCCGCCACCGAGTCCCGCCGCCTGAGCAGTCCGCGCTCGACGAGAACCTCGGCAATCTGGACCGCGTTGGTGGCAGCGCCCTTGCGCAGGTTGTCGCTCACGATCCACAGGCTGAGCGCGCGGGGATGCGACTCGTCGCGGCGAATCCGGCCCACGAACACCTCGTCCCGGCCGGCGGCGCGCAGCGGCGTCGGCACGTCCTCCAGGACCACGCCGGGCATCTCGGCGAGCAACTCGCGCACCTCGTCGGGCGAGATCGCTTCGCGGGTCTGCACGTTGACCGCCTCGGAGTGGCAGACCCGGACGGGCACCCGCACACAGGTGACGGCGACACCGATCGATTCGTCCTCCAGGATCTTGCGCGTCTCGAACATCAGCTTGCGCTCTTCGTCGGTGTGGTCATCTCCGTCGGGGAACGAGCCGGCGGCGCCGATCACGTTGAACGCGATCGGCTCCGGGTACACCTGTGGTGCCGGCAGCTCGTCGCCGACCAGCGAGGCGTGTGCCTGCGCATCGAGCTCGTCGATCGCCTTCTTGCCGGTGCCCGACACGGACTGGTAGGTGGCCACGACGAGCCGCTCGATCCCCGCGCGGCGATGGATCGGAGCCAGCGCGACGACCATCTGCATGGTGGAACAGTTGGGATTGGCGATCAGCCCGCGGTGGCGCTCCAGGGCGTGCGGATTGACGTCCGCGACGACCAGCGGGATCTCGGGATCGCGGCGCCAGGCCGACGAGTTGTCGATCACGGTGGCACCAGCGCCCACGAACCGAGGCGCCCACTCACGCGAGGTGCCCGCGCCGGCGGAGAACAGCGCGAGGTCGAACCCGTCGAGATCGGCGTCCCCGTTCAGGGCGTGGACGACCAGGCCGCCGTCGAGCCGCCGACCGGCGGAGCGCTCGGTGGCGAACGGGACGATCGCCGCGGCCGGAAAGCGGCGCGCGCGCAGCAGGTCGAGCATCGTGGTCCCGACCACGCCGGTTGCCCCCACCAGGGCGACGCGGTAGCCCTCGCTCATCGGGCCTCCTGTCCGATCGGACGCTCGCGCTGGACCTCGGCGAGGCTCAGCTGGAACGACTCGTGTAGCGCCTGCACCGCCTCCGGCACCTCGTCGGAACGGATCACGCAGGAGATCTTGATCGGCGAGGTCGAGATCATCTCGATGTTGATGCCGCGCGCCGCCAGGGTTTCGAACACCTGCGCGGCGACCCCGGGATGTGAGCGCATGCCCGCACCGATGATCGAGACCTTGCCGATCTCGGAATCGGTGTCGATCTCGGCGATTCCGAGTCCGGTCCGGATGGGCTCGAGCGCGCGCTCCGCCGCGCGCAGGTCCTCCGCGGCGATCGTGAACGATACTTCGGCATCGCGCCCCTCCTCGCGGGGTTCGTTCTGGATGATCGTGTCGACGTTGCAGTTGGCATCGGCCAGCGCCCGGAAAATGGCCGCTGCCACACCCGGACGGTCCGGGACACCGGTCAGCGTGATCCGGGCCTCGTCGGTCGAGTGGGTGACCGCGGTGATGAGGGGGTGCTCCATCGTCTCGTCCTCTCCGAGGACAAAGGTACCGGGACTCTCCTCGAAGCTCGAGCGGCAATGAATCCGCACGCCGTGGGTGCGCGCGTACTCAACCGAGCGCAGCTGCAGCACCTTCGCCCCCGAGGCGGCCATCTCGAGCATCTCCTCGAAGCTGACCACCGGCAGCTTGCGCGCGTCGGGCACAACCCGCGGGTCGGCGGTGAAGACCCCGGCCACGTCGCTATAGATCTCGCACACCTCCGCGCCGATCGCCGCGGCGAGCGCCACCGCCGTGGTGTCCGAGCCGCCGCGACCGAGGGTCGTGACGTCGCGGCTGGTCGAGACGCCTTGAAACCCGGCCACGAGCACGATCAGGTCGTCTTCGAGAGCCTGCCGGATTCGGTCGGCGCGGACGTCGATGATCCGGGCCTTGGTGTGCGAGGCGTCGGTCACGATCCCTGCCTGGGAGCCGGTCAGCGAGATCGCTCGGTGCCCGAGGTCGTTGATCGCCATCGCGCACAGCGCGCACGAGATGCGTTCGCCGGTCGAGAGCAGCATGTCCATCTCTCGCGGGTCAGGGGTGGGCGAGACCTCCTCGGCCATCTGAATCAACTCGTCGGTGGTCTGGCCCCGGGCCGACAGCACGGCGACAACCCGCTTGCCCGCATCGCGCTTGCCCACGATCCGGCGGGCGGCCCGCTTGATCCGCTCAGCGTCGGCCACGGAAGTACCGCCGAACTTCATCACGATCGTGGCCGTCACGAGAGCGAAGGGTACGGACTGCGGCCCGACCAGAGCCGCCCGATGCCCAGGCCGGTCCCGAGGGCCCGCGTTGTCAGAATACCGACCACGACTTTCAATTCGGGGACCAGGACCAACCTTCGCGTGCCCGTGGCGTTCTTAAAGACAAAGAGGAGTCGAGAAGACACTGAGCCGCCGGACCGCGTAACTCAAGGGGGCGACGCGAGTAGGTCCAGCGGCAACGGCGCCCCGGGGGATGGGCCCCGGGGCGCCGTGCGGGGGGCCCCAACGGACCGGTAAGACCCAGAAGGGGGCGCGTCTGGGTCAACCGGTCCAGGTGGCATGAGTCTAGTCGACCGAGCCCCGGCCGCAACACCACGCCTAAACGTTTGGACGACTGGACGCTGCCGCTTATGTAGCTCATACTCCGGGTACAGGTATTGGTATGGGGGCGAGTATGGAAATCATGGACCGGGCGGGGGGGCCGGTTCGTGCGTACCCCGACGACCTGACGGATGACGAGCTGGTCGCCCTGGTCCGCTTCGGCGACGATGCTGCCTTCGAGGCGATCTACGATCGGCACGCCCCCGGCGTGTTGGCCTTCTGTGTTCACATGCTCGGCAGCCGAGACGACGGGGAGGACGCCCTGCAGCTGGTCTTTGTGTCCGCCTATGGGGCGCTGCGGAGCGGGGAGAACGCCATCTCGCTGCGGCCATGGCTTTACACCATCGCTCGGAACCGCTGCCTGTCAGAGCTCCGGAATCGCCGCGACTCCGTCCCCGCAGACGACCGGTTGGTCGAGCGGGTATTCCTCGACGGGCCGGCGGACCAGGTCGAACGGCGCGAGGAGCTCCGCGAGATGGTGCAGGAGATCCAGCGCTTGCCTGCCGACCAGCGTGCGGCGCTCGTGCTGTTTGAGCTTGGTGACCATTCACACAGCGAGATCGCCGAGGTACTGGGCGTACCTCGCGAGAAGATAAAGGCTCTCGTATTTCAGGCGCGCGAGGCGCTCCTGCGCGGTCGACGGGCTCGGGAAAGCCCGTGCGCGGAGATCCGCGAACGCGTCGCGGCGCTGCGCGGCATAATCATGCCGCGCAGCCTCATGCGCGCCCATATCGACCGCTGTCCAGGTTGTGCGGCCTACGAGTTCGAGGTGCGCCGGCAGCGGGTTACGCTCGCCCTGGTCCTTCCAGTGGCGCTGACCAGCACGCTGAAGGCTTCGGTGCTCGGCTCGGCGCTCGGTGGAGGTGGAGTCGCCGGTGTAGGGGCGAGCGGAGGCGGCGGCGGGATCGGCGTCGCCGGCGCGGGCGCGAGCGGAACCGGCGGCGGGATCGGGGCCGGCGCAGGCGCGAGCGGAAGCGGCGGCGTGTTCGCGGGCAGCACCGCTGCTGCCGGGGGTGGAACGGTGGCCGGCGCAGGAGGATCTACGGGCATGGCCGCCGCCGCTACCGCGGGCACCGGAACGATCGCGGCTGGCGGCGCTTCCGGGTCAGTCGCGGCAGCCGCCGCCGGCGGCGGAGCGGTGGCCGGCGCCGGAGGCGCTGCCGGCGCGAGCGCGGGCGTTGGTGTGGTGGGTGGATTCGCCGCTGCCGGTGCGAGCGCCTCCGGGATCGGGGCGATTTCTGCAGCTCCAGCTGCGGTCGTGGCCAGTGGTCTGACGGCGGGCGGGGCCGAGCTTGCCGTGATCGGCGCCAGTGCGAGCTCCACCGCCCTCGTGACGAAGATCGCCGCGGCGGTCACACTCGCCACGGTGCTGGGCGCTAGCCACATGATTGAGCCGGCGGCGCCGGCACCTCATGTCGGACCGGCGAGCGCCGCGCCGGCTGCCGCACCAGTGCTGCCCAGCCCGTCCAGCACCCAGGCCGCTGTACCCGCTTCCGGTGCGACCGGGGGCGCGACGACCGGCGGCGCGACGACCGGCGGCGCGACGGATTCTGCGACGGCGAACGGGCACCCGACCTCGACCACTGCCACCTCGTCCGGCGATTCATCCGCCCACGTGAGCACCGCCACAGCCCCCACTGCCACGCCAAGCGGAGGGAGTTCGCCGAGCTGCTCTTCGGCCGGGGCCTCGAGCACTTCCAGTACCGCGGCCTGCACGTCCGGTACGGCGGTTTCGGCTGGACCGGCCGTGACGCTCGCCGAAGCGGCCCCCGCACCGGCGCCGTCCAGCCCCGCGCCCGCGTCGCACCCCGCCAACCCAGACAGCCCCGCCGCCCCGACCACGCCGCCCGCGTCCAGCAGCCCGCCCAGTTCGACCCCGTCCACCACCTCGACCACCTCGACCACCCCGGCCGTTCCCAGCGTCTCAGGCGGCTCGAGTAAGCCGACGACCGCCGCCGCCAGCAGCCCAGGCACCTCGACCACGCCGACCGCCGCCGCCGCCCCCAGCAGCCCAAGCGTCTCGACCACCTCTACCACCGCGACCACCCCCGCCGCCCCCAGCAGCCCAAGCGGGTCGAGCACCTCAACCAACTCGGCTCCCAGCACCGGCTCAAGCGGGACAAGCACCTCCACCGGGGCGACCGGATCGGGCACATCAACCGCACCGGGCGGCAAGTAGAGACGTAGTCGACTGCACGCGCGCCGACCTGGCCGTGTGCCGACTGCGCGGGGGGCTCTCGTCGACTTGATGGTACGTCGCGGGCGGCATATCGTTGGCCTCGGTCGCTGGGGATGATTCAAACCTGACCGCGGCGCTGTCCAAGACCCGCGCGTCGGCTACGATCTGTACGAGTACGCACTAGGCTGCGTTCACGCTGATGAGGTGACGTCCGAACCTCTTCGAGATTCCTGTACAAGCAACTGAGGATTACATTGCATGAACGTCTTCGAGGAGATCTACCGCAAGCGGGAGTGGGGGAACGGGTCCGGCGCTGGCTCCGATCCTCGAGCGACAACGGGTTACCGTGAGTTTCTTCAACGCTTTGTCGTCGAGAACGACATCGAGACCGTGGTCGACTACGGGTGCGGTGACTGGCAGTTTTCGCGTTACGTGGACTGGCGAAAGGCGCAATATCTTGGCCTCGACGTCGTGCCTGGTTTGATCGCTCGAAACTCCAAGCAATTCGGCAGCGACAGGGTGCGCTTTACGCTGGCGCCGGACGACCCGACGGATCTTCCCGAGGCGGATCTGCTTATTGCGAAGGACGTTCTGCAGCACTTACCAAACGATGAGGTCGCGGCGTTTCTGAACCATGCCAGCGAGGCGTACCGGTTTACCCTGATCACTAACTGCGTTTGGCCCAAAGACGAGCTTAACCGAGATATTGCAAAGGGTGACTGGCGGCCCCTCGACGTCCGCGTCGCGCCATTTTCAGCTGCGGCGACCGCTGTGTATGCCTTCTGCCCCCCCGTTTCACTGTCGCTGCGAGCACGTAAGCGCCAGCCTCCCTGGAAGAAGGTTGTGTTACTGCTGGGTTGACAATGCGCCGGGGGTGACGGCGGCAATCCCGCACGACGTTCGAGCCTACCTAAGCGCGTGTTCGTACGCGGCCACGACCTCGGCCGCGTGGCGCTCGGCCGAGAACCGCCGAGCCCGCTCCCGACCAGCATGGATTATGCGATCTCGTACCGTGGGATCCAGCAGGACGTCGCAGACCGTCGTCGCCCAGCGCTCAGCATCGCACGGTGGAGCAAGCCGCCCGTCGATGCCGTCACGGATGATCTCCGCCGGCCCCCCGTTGGTCGTGGCCACAACCGGTGTGCCGGCGGCCATCGCTTCGACCACCACGAGCCCGAACGGCTCCTCGGTCGACGGGACCAGCAGCGCGTCGATCGCCGCCATCACCGTCGGCATGTCTTCGCGCTGGCCGAGGAAGTGCACAGCGGACTCCAGTCCGAGGGCCGCCACGAGCAACTGCAACTCCCGCAGGTATGCGGAGTTGTCGTACCGGGTCGTCCGCTCGACGAACTTCGGTTCGCCCGCCAGCACAAGCTGGGCTCCCGGCAGGCGCTCGCGAACGCCCCGCAGCGCACGGATCGCCGTGGCCTGACCCTTCCATGGGGTGATCTGCGCAGCTACCCCGAGAATCGGCCCGGCGCCGCTCACGCCCATCCGGGCGCGGGCGGCATCCCGGTCCCCAGCCGCTCTACGCGCGAGGTCGATGCCGGGGTACACGACGCGCAGCGGTGGCCCGGACCGCTCCGCAGGCCGCCACGCCCGCGCCGTATAACAGGAGTTGGCGAAGACGACCGCGGCTCGAGCGTCCACCAGCCGCCGGGTCACCGTACTCGCCGGGCCCGGTGGCAGACAGTCGTGGAGGCTGACGGCGACAGGCGCCCGAGGCCCCGGGGGGAGGCAGGCGGCCAGCCCGGCGCGGATGGACGTCGCGTGGACGAGATCCGCGCGGCGGTCGCGGGCGAGGGCGCGGATGTCCCGGCCCATTCGCACCAGCTGCGCTACCCCGCGCGGAGTGTTCGCATAATGAAGACGGAGGCTCGCGCTAACGCCACCGATAGGGTTTACAGGGATGCCCTCGGCGCGAGCCTCGTCGGCAAGTCGGCCGGGTGGACATGCGAGCACGGGCTCGATGCTTGAGGGAAGACGCGTCAGCAGGTCGAGCGTCACGGTCTCGGCCCCGCTCTTGAGTCCGGTGTGGTTGACGAAAAGGATCCTCACGGCGCGCGGCGCGGCAGCCAGGCGTCAGCGGCTCATCGACCGCCAGGTCACCGCGCGCGGCTTGGAGCGTGCTCCGAGCGCGTCGACGGCGACGAGCCGACCACGGAAGCGTGACCCCGAAGAATGCCTGAGCATGCTATTCGGGATGCGGAACGAGTGGGACCCTCTGCCCACGTGGACATGCAGCCGCCACACGCGCCGCCGCGGCCCGAGGCGCTCGATGGTGACTTCGACGGTCGCCGCTTCAGAGAGGTCAAAGCGGAGGAAGGTCCGATGGCCCTGAACGACCCGAACGCGCTCGAGACGGGGCGCTTGCCGTCTCAACAATGTCCACCCGGCGCGGACCAGGCTCAGCATAGTTGAACCTACGCTGGCCTGAGAATCTCCGACCGAGAGCTCGACAACCGTGACGCGCGTGGTCAAGTTGAGGCTCAGGGTTCCAGCGTCCACGGGCACCGTCTGCGAGTACATGGTGCCGTTCGGAGCCAGGCGATGCAGCACTGCGCCGGCGACCGGCGTCCCGAGCGTCAACGTCACCCGCTGATTGGGCACCTGCAGATTACCTCGGGCGGCGACGTCATCCGGGGCGTTCGCCCGCGCGCCGGTGTCATATACGGATCGTTCGACCCAGAGTGCCAGGAAGAACCGCCCATCGCGCTTCTGGAGCAGCGTTGATTGCACCTGATCGGTGTTCCCGGTAAGCGTGTAGTCCAGAGCGCCGGGCGCGAAGGCCGGGCCGGGATCGCTGAGCAGCCGGAGCATCGCCTGCACAGCGCGGTAGGCCGGCTTCTCGGTGCCGTCGTTGCGTAGTAGGCCGAAATGGGCGTCGGGCTGATCGGCCGCGGGGTTAGCGCGCTCGTCGATGAGCTCGTAGAGGTAGGTGCGCACATTGCCGCGGTTGAAGTTCTCGAGCAGGAGGCGTGGAATGTACTCGCCGGCCGCAAGCTCGGAGACCGACCGGTTGCCACCTGGCGGGGCATTCACGGCATTCGTGTAGCCCGTCTCGCTGGCCACCATCGGCTTGTCGCCGCTCGGGGCCATGTACGCAGGCAGCCATGAGTCGAGTGTCTGCCCGTAGACATCGGCGCAACCGGGACAATCGCCGCCGGGATAGGGGTGCCAGTTGCCGTAATCCAGGTATGGACTGAGGTCGCCGAGGGCTTCAGGCGACCAGGCGACCGCCGGCCCGATGACGCCGACGTCCGAAGTCTGCGGGCTGCCGTGGACCGCGGCGTAGAGCGCCTGTTGGCCTTGGACCGTCTGGGTCACCCAACCCGGCTGGCCGTCAGGGATCGTTTGCACATCCGGTTCATTGGCGCCCTCGAACGCCTCGACCGCGCCCCCGCACCAGTCCTCGACCTCCGGCAGCCGGCTATAGTCGGTCGCGTTCGTCGCCGTTGTTTGGATCGCGGTCAGCAGGTCGAAGCGGATCCCCGCATCAGCGAGCTCGCGACAGCGTTGGTAGTAGAAGTCATCCGGTCCGGCACCCGCGTATGTGTAGGCGCCGTCGCGGACGTGGCGGATTCCCAACGAAAGCAACTTCGGACGGATGATCGTTTCGAACGCGGTGTCGTACACCGTTCCCTGGTAGTGGAGGTGCGTGTTGACGCCAACCGAGTCGACGAAGGCGTCGGCCTCGCGCGCGGGCTGCGTGTCAGCGGACGCGGACGAAGGCCATGTAGCGGATAGGGCCACAACCAGGCCAAGCCCAAGTGTACGCATGATCGCCCCCACCCATACGCGTCTATCAGAGCGGACTGTGCTCCAGGTCGCCATTCAGCTTTCGTGCGGCATGGCCGCGCAAATCTCTGCGGAGCTGCAGACCTAGCGCGACTCGTCAACGTCGAGCGGTAAGGCACGCCGACGCGGCCGGAACTGGCGCCACAGACGATTTGCGGGCGCGACCAGGACCGGCGCGCCCGCCAATAGCCGGAGGCTCACCCGTCGCCCACGCTCGAGGTCCGGCGCGAGGCCTTGCGCCCTGGCGAGATCGTCCTTGGCCCCGTCTGCGTCGCCGTCTTTCAGCCGCACTCCGGCGCGCGCGATCAGCCAGTGGGCGAGCTTCTGCGTGCGCAGCCCCTCGGCCTCGGGATCCGCGAAGTGCATTGCGTCCCAGAAACGGACAGAGTGGTCGCGTTGCCGTGCGGCGTCGAAGCCGATCTGCTCTGGATGCTGTCGGTAGACCACGAGCGGCTCGTCGAGGTAGAAAAACGGCCAACCTGCCTCAGCCGCGTAGACGTACATTGCCAGATCGCCGACCACCAGATCGGGCCAGGCTCTCGGGCTGCCATCCCATACTTCGCGGCGCATCATCGTCGTCGAGGGTATGAAGTAGGGGAACCGGATGACGTACGGCAGAAAACGCTCATAGCGCCCGTTCGGGAATGCGATCCCGCGCCGCGTCCATGGCGGTGTGCCGTGGTCTATCCAGCAGTCGGAGAACACGACGCCGAGAGAGGGATCGGCCTCGAGCTGACCCACCATCCTGCTCACGTAGCCCGGAAGGAACCGGTCGTCGTCGTGTAGGAAGCCGAGGTAGCGGCCGCGGGCGAGGTTTAGGGCGGCTTGATGGTTTGCCACGAGCCCGAGCCGTTGCTCATTGGCGTGATAGCGCACCCGCGGATCGTCCGCGTCAGCCACAGTAGCCTCGAGGGCTCCGCCGGAGTCGTCGGTCACCACAACCTCGAGATCCGAATGGTCCTGTGCGAGCACGCTATCGATGGCGACGCGCAGCGACGGCCTGTCGCGTGATGCGGGAAGGCAGATCGAGACAAGCGGTGTCACGACGCCACGCTACGCGCGCCTTCGCGCTCAGCGACATGCTTCGCGACGGCGGCAAACTTGGCCTCGAGCGCGTACGCGCGCAGGCGTCCGGACGCCACGACGGCTCCTCGCAGGGCCGCCAGGATCACCGCGCGCGCCCACCTGACATCGCTCCATCGCACGGCATAGCGAGCGGGGAGCGAATAATGGGGGATCGCGTCGTCCACCGAGAATGGCGCCAGAAGGTCGGGGTGCAGAGCGGCTAGGAGCTGCGACCCCGCCCCCGCACTACGGGCATCGCGCAGATATGCGTCGAACGATCGCTCGTGCCGATGGATCGCGCGCAGGCTGCGGTCGAACACCGGCTCGAGCCCCAATCGCTTGAATCGCAGGCCAAGATCACGGTCCTCGTGGTAACGCAGCGGAAAGTCGTAGCCCTCGACGCTAGCCAGGAAGTCCTGACGGCGCACGGAGAAATTGCCACCCCACAGGTTAGCGAGGACGTTGGCTGGATCGCGCTCGTATACCGCGCAGTAATCCTCGTAGACCTTCGCGTACTCGAAGGTGGCGAACTGTCCTGCCTGGCGCCTCGATGGTGTCTCCGTCGGCATGTAACCGAGCACCACCGCGTGGAGACGCCGCGCGTGGTGGCAGCGGTGACCCCCCACGAGCCCGTCGTGGGCCACCACGTCGTCGTCCAGGGAGAGAACGACGTCTCCGTGCGCGTGCTCGACGCCGAAGAGTCGAGCACGCGGCTGCCCAAGGTTCTGGTCCGGCATCACCGCCCGCAGCTTCGGCTGGTCGCGTTCCATGGCGCGGAGGAGCTCGATCGAGCCATCTCGACAAGCATCGACGACGACCACGACCTCGAGCGTGTCGGGGTCGTTGAGCACAGGCGCCAGCACCTCGCGCAGACGATCGCGACGATTGCACGTCGTGATCACAACCGAGACGGTTGGGCTAGTCGCGTGTGGCAACAAAGTGGGCGACGTGATGGGCCTCGGCCACCACAGCGACCCGGAAGTCGCTGAGGCATTCAAGCAGCCCTCTCGGAGCCTCCTGGTCGATGCGGTGAATCTCTCCGATGATGGTCCTGACCTTGTCGAGTTGGCGAAAGTTAGGCAGTACCTGCCATTCAGCACCTTCGATATCCATTTTTAGCAAGTCCACCGACATCAGCCCGTATCGTCGAAGAGGTCGTCCAGCGATATGGCCTTGACCGGTACGCTCCCAGAGGGGAATGAGCGAGTTGGCCCAGGAGCTGCCGGAGTAGCGGAGGAACGGCATCATGCCGCTCTCCCGGGCGACGGCGGCATTGACGACCTCGATCCCGTGGAACTGCGCCACATTGCGCTGCAACCGCTTGAACGTGACCGGGTCGGCCTCCACGCCGATGAGTCGAGCATACGGATAGCAGAGCCGGAAGTAGATGAGTGATGCGCCGACGTTGCTGCCCAGGTCGACGATCACCCTCGGCGCGATGTCCCTTCCGACCCGATAGTCCTCGTCCAGAAACACATCCTTGAATGCGAGCAACTGCGTGTGGTCGTCGATCAAGCAGGTGAATGACCGGTCGAATGCCCTGAGGCGCAGCTGGAGCGGCCTGTCGCGCGGGCAGCGCCATTCGCCCAGAAGCGACACGAGGAACAGCGTCGTCTTCGCTCGCACGCCATCGCCGAGCGTGGCCATGCGCAGAGCTGCGCGCACGCCGCTCACGCGATCGCACACCTCACCGATGTCGCTCCCTGAGATGCGCGATCACAAGCTGCTGTAGATCTCCAGGAGGCGGCGAGCGGTCCGCTCCGGGGTGTGGTGCGCCCGCCAGTGCGCGCGACCCTTAGCGCCCATGTCGCGGGCGGCGGCGGGGTCTCGCAGCACATCGACGAGCGCCCGAGCCAGCGCGCCGGTTTCGCGCGGAACGGCCAGGCCCCCGCCCCCCGCTTTGACGAGCTCGACAAGCGCTGGTGCAGTGCTAGTCACGACTGGCGTTCCGAGGCTCCACGCTTCAGCGACCACGAGTCCGAAGCTCTCGTACCCCGACGGCAGGGCGAGGACGTCGGCGGCTTCCAGCCAACCCGCCTTCTCCTCTTCGTCGACCGGCCCGACGTCCAGGATCCGGACGCCATCCGGGGCCGGCGGAAGCGCCGCGCCCGGACCCACGAACGCGAAGGTCACGCCCGGGACGTCTCGGCTCACCTGCGGCGCAGCCTGCATGAGCACGTCGACGCCTTTGTACTCGCGGCGAACGCCCAGGAACAGGACGAGCGGCCCGTCGAGCTGCCGGTCGCGTCGCAAGGGCTCACCGCGGCCCTGTGGCAGCGGGGCGCTGCACGGGGGGACGATCGCCACCCGCTGCGGAGCCACATCGAGGCCCAGGTACGTCCGCGCATCCGCCTCGCCGGACGCGATGACCTTCTGGGCCTTCCGGTACGCCTCGCCCGAAGCCGGGTCGTCGTCCCATTGCCCGGGATGCGCCTGGGGGGTCACGACCAGCGGCACCCCAAGACGCCGGCTCGCGTGGGCACCAGCGGCGGCGAAGTTGCCCCCGTTCATCAGATGCAGGACGTCAGGCCGGTCCGCCGTGCGCGCCATTGCGTCGCCCATCACCGCGCCGTAGCGCCGATAGTTGTCCTCGACCAGGCCCAGCCGCGGAACGCGGTAGGCGAGCGAA
>JAFASQ010000384.1 GCA_019244395.1 Solirubrobacterales bacterium
GGCTCGCGCAGTTCTGTTTGGAGCTCAACGCCGCGAAGACGCGCCTGATCGAGTTCGGCCGGTTCGCCGCCGAGCGCAGACGGGCGCATGGTCGCGGCAAGCCGGAGACGTTCCAGTTCCTGGGCTTCACGCACTGCTGCGCGCAGACCAGGAGCGGAAGGTTCAAGCTCAAGCGAATCACCGACTCGAAGCGGATGCGGACGAAGCTGCGCGAGGTCAAGACCACGCTCATCCAACGCCGCGATCTGCCCATTCCCGAGCAGGCCCGCTGGCTGGCCAGCGTCCTGCGCGGGCACGGCAACTACTACGCGGTGCCCGACAACTACGAGGCGATCAACGCCTTCCGCCAACTGATCATCCGGCACTGGCTCAAGGCGCTGCGGCGTCGCAGCCAGCGATCTCGGCTGACCTGGCAGCGGATGTATCGCCTCGCGGAACGATGGCTACCTCCCGTTCAGATACTGCACCCCTGGCCCGAGCCTCGCTTCTTCGCCAAGACCCAAGGCAGGAGCCCAGTGCGTTAACGCGCACGCTGGGATCTGTGCGGGGGGCCGCCGGCAACGGCGGTCCCTACCGCGATTGTGGACGGTGCTCGGGGCGGTTGAGCAGATGGATCTGGATGGGTTTTATGGCGTGTATCGCGCGAATGGTCAGGGTCGCGCTGCGTATGACCCGGCGATGATGGTGGCGTTGTTGTTGTACTCGTATTCGGTCGGGTTGCGGTCATCGCGGCAGGTTGAGCGGGCGTGTCGGGGGGATGTCGCGTTCAAGGTGATCACGGCGATGCAGGTGCCTGATCACTCGACGATCGCGGAGTTCCGCCGCCGGCACGACGTGGCGATCGGCGAGCTGTTCGTGTCGGTGCTTGGGTTGTGTGGCGAGGCGGGGTTGGTGCGGGTTGGGGAGATCGCGGTCGACAGCACCCGGATGCGCGCGAATGCCTCCAGGGACAGGAATCGTGGGTACGAGTCGATTGTGGGTGAGATCTTGGCCGAGGCTGAGCGGGTTGATCGTGAGGAGGACGAGCGCTACGGCGAGGCGCGCGGGGATGAGTTGCCGGAGCAGCTGCGAACCCGCGAGGGCCGGCGCGCGGCGTTGAAGGCCGCTCGGGAGCGGCTCGAGCGTGAGCGTGCTGCTGCGGTCGAGGCTGGTGAGGAGGTGATCGAGCGGATCGAGTTGGGGCTTGATCGTGATCGCTTCCCGGGGTCGCCGGACGGCCGGGTGGCGTGGTTGCGTCAAGGCCGGCGCGAGCTCGAAGCGCGGCGCGAGCGAGAAGCCAGGCCGATCCCGCAGTCTCGCAGTGAGCGGGTGCTCGAGGCCAAGCGCAGGATGGATGAGGAGCTCGCCTACGAGCATGCCGCCAACCGCGAGTACGAGCACTACCGTGCGACCGGACGCGCCAGCGACGGCCGCCGGTTCGGGAAGCCCGCCAAGCCGTACTCGCCGCCGCTGGTGCCCGAGGGGAAGATCAATGTGACCGACCCGGACTCACGTGAGTTGCGCACGCAGGGCCAGCCGAACATCCAGGGGTACAACGCGCAGGCGGTCGTGACCGAGCAGCAGATCGTCATCGCTGCGGAGATCGTTATCCAATCACCTGACTTCGGACAGCTGGAACCGATGGTCGATGCCGCGTTGCGGGAGCTTGATCAGGCCGGCGTGAGCGAGCGGCCGCGAACGGTGCTCGCGGACGCCGGCTACTGGCATACCAACCAGATCGAGCATCTCCTCGCGGACGGCTTCCAGGTCTTGGTTCCGCCCGACTCGACGGTCGCCGAAGCTCCCCGCCGTGGTTGGGAAGGCGGGATGTACTCGTTCATGCGCCGCGTACTGGCAACCGATCTCGGCCGCGAGCTGTACATCAAGCGACGACACAGCATCGAGCCGGTGTTCGGACAGATAAAGCACAACCGTGAGATGACCCGGTTCCGACGAAGAGGCAGGGCCGCAGCGCGGTCCGAGTGGCGCCTGATCGCAGCCACCCACAACCTGATGAAACTCCACAACCACTGGATCGCGCCCGCCACCGCCTAACGCGGGCCCACGGCCGGCGGTTCCGCGGAACCGCAGCTCACCCGTCAGATCTTTGCCCGACAGCCTCGGGCGGGAGGAGCAGCCGCCTCGTGCGTTGGACGCTGCACCATTGCCTATGCGGCGCCGCCGGGCCAGCATTCGCTGGCTCGCGTA
>JAFASQ010000389.1 GCA_019244395.1 Solirubrobacterales bacterium
TCGGCTTCCGCTGCCTGCCGGATCCGCTCGCTGGGTCGGGCTCCGCGAAACTAGCCGCGTGGACAACCGGCACATCGCCGACCGCCTCGACGCATTTGCCGCGCTGCTCGAGCTGGCCGAGGCCAACCCGTATACCGCGCGCGCGTATCGCCGGGCGGCGGAGACGATTCGCGCCGCGGCGCTGCCGGTGGCGGGCCTGGTGCGCTCTGGCCGGGCGCGCGAGCTGCGCGGGATCGGCCCGGGAATCGAGGCGCGCCTGCGCGAGCTCCTCGAGACGGGAGAGATCGCCGAGCTGTCCGAACTCGAGCGGGAGCTCGCGCCGGACCTGGTGGGTCTGGGCCGCTACCTCGGGCTCGGAGCCCGGCGGTCGATCGAGCTGGCCCGAGCGCTCGGCGTGCGCACCGCGGAGGAGTTTCGCGACGCGGCGGCGGCGGGACGGCTGCGTAGCGCGCCCGGAATCGGGCCGAAGACAGAGGCCCGGCTGCTCGAAGCGCTGGCCGGGACGGATGAGGCCCGCCCGCGGCAGGGGCTGCTGCTCAACCGAGCCCGCCAGCTCGTGGAAGGGATCGCTGCCGCGCTCGGTGGCGAGGCGGCCGGCGACGTCCGGCGGTGGCGTGATTCCTGCGAGCGCTTGGCCGTGGTGTGCGCCGCGGCCGACCCCGATCCCGTCCTCCGGAGCTTCGCTGACGTGCCGCAGATCGTCGGGATCATCGAGCGGGCCGAGCGGCGGGCGACCGGCGTGACCGTCGACGGCGTGCCGATCGAGTTGGTCGTCGCCGAGCCGGAGCGGTTCGGGACCGCGCTGATGCGCGCCACCGGCGCGCCGGCCTACATCGGCGCGCTCGAGCCGCTGCCCGGCGCGCCCCGGGAAGAGGCGGTGTATGCGGCGCTTGGAATTCCCTGGTGCCCGCCCGAGCTGCGCGAGGAGCCGTTTCGGGGCACCTCACCCGAGCTGCTCGAGCTCGGCCAAATCCGGGGCGATCTGCACAGCCACACGACCTGGTCTGACGGGCGGGCCAGCGTCGAGGAGATGGGGCGGGCGGCCGTCGAGCGCGGCTACGAGTACCTGGCGATCTGCGACCACACGCCGGCGGTCGGCGCGGTCACCGGCCTGCGCCCCGACGACGTTCGGCGGCAGGGCGAGGAGATCGCCGCCGCCAATCAGCGCCTGGCGCCGTTTCGGATCCTCCGGGGGATCGAATGCGACATCCTGCCCGACGGCCGGCTCGACCTGCCCGACGACGCGCTCGCCGAGCTCGAGTGGGTGCAGGCCAGCGTGCACGGCGGCCAGCGGATGCCGCGGCGGGAGATGACCGCGCGCGTCGAGGCGGCGCTGCGCAATCCATACGTGCGCTGCCTCAGCCATCCGAAGGGCCGCTACATCAACCGGCGGGCGGAGAACGCGCTCGATCTCGACCGCATCTTCGAGGTCGCGCTCGAGCAGGGGGTCGCCCTCGAAGTCAACGGGCTGCCCGATCGCCTGGACCTGAGCGGCGCACACGTGCGCGAGGCGCTGCGGGCCGGCGTCGAGATCGTCTGCTCGACCGACGCGCACTCGGTGCGCGGCCTGGCGAACATGGACTTTTCGGTGGCTACGGCTCGCCGCGGGTGGGCAACCACGGTGAGCGTGATCAACACGCGGCCCTTGGGCGCCGTCCTCGGTCATCGAGGGTGAAGTCGAGACGGCGTCAGCCGACCAGGAGCACGAGTTTGCCGCGGACGTGGCCGGCCTCGCTCAGCCGGTGCGCTTCGGCGATCTGCTCGAGCGGGAACGTCTGGGCCACGGGCAGCGTGAACTGCCCGGACTCGATCACCTCGCCGATCTCGCGCAGAGCGTGCAGGGCGCGCCCGCTGCCCATCCCGCCGCTGAACTGCGCGCCGGTCTCTTGCGCGCCGGGGTAGTCGGCGATCGTGACCACGCGGTCGGGATCGCCGACCAGTTCGATCAGCGCGGGCAGCGCGCCGCCGCCGGCGGCATCGAGCGCCACGTCCACGCCCCCTGGCGCGAGGGTCCGGACGCGTTCGGTCAGGCCGTCGCCGTAGGTGGTGGGCTCGGCGCCCAGCGAGCGGAGGTAATCACGGTTGTTCGGGCTCGCCGTGCCGATCACGCGGGCGTCGCGGGAGCGAGCGATCTGCGTGGCCGATGATCCCACCGCGCCGGCGGCGCCGTTAACCAGCAGCGTGGTGCCGGCGGTGACGCCCAGCAGGTCGAGCGTGCGCACCGCCGTCTCGACCGCAACGGGCAGGCCCGCTGCCTCGGCAAAATCGAGCGACGGCGGAATCGGTGCGTAGTCGGTGAGCAAGGCCAGCTCCGCGGCTCCACCCCCGCCGGCGGCGAACCCGAACACGCGGTCGCCCGGGCGCACGTCGGTCACGCCCTCGCCCACCTGGTCGACCACGCCCGCCACTTCGCGGCCCGTGGTCTGGGGGAGCTCACCGCCCATCCTCCCGCGGCGCATCTTCCAGTCGACCGGGTTGACCGCCGCGGCGCGCACGGCCACGCGGATCTGGCCCGGTCCCGGCTTTGGATCGGGCAGCTCGGCGACCTCGAGGACCTCGGGGCCGCCGAATTGGCTGTACTGGATCGCCTTCATGATCTCGCTCCATTCAGATACACAAATTTACTTGACTATCTAGAATCGTTGAGTTAACCTCCGCAGAGTCCATCGAACCGGACGGAGGAACCAGAGATGTTCGAAGACTATGGGCCGCGAGACCGAAGCCTGCGTGCGGCCGACGCCGATCGCGAGTCGGCGGCGGAGATCCTGCGCGAACAGCACCTGGCCGGGCGGCTGGAGCCGTGACCGCCATACGCCACGGCGATGCGCTCTGGCTCGCGACGGCGCTCGCGTTCTTCTTCTTCGTGATCAGCGCGCCCAGCTGCGGTCAGGCCTGGTCGAGCCGCTTCGGGTAGCGCGCCGGCGGAAGCGACGGCTGCTGCCCGGTCAGCTGCCCCGCAGCTACGCGATCCTCAAGCAGCGCTTCGAGGGCAGCGAAGGCGTCGGGATCTAGTCGAAGCGGCACGTCGGGCCGCATCACCTCGAGCGCGGCGTCGGCCGGATAGGCCGCCCGGTAGGGACGGTCGGAGACCAGGGCCTCGTACACATCGGCGACGGCGAGCACCCGCATCGGCATGGTGAGCTCCGCGCCGGCGAGCCCGCGCGGGTAGCCGCTGCCGTCGAGCCGCTCGTGGTGGGCGCTGGCTACCGCGGCGAGCATCTGGAGGTTCGCCATCTGGCCGAGGATATGCTCGGCCAGAAGCGGATGCTCCCTGAACCTGGCGCGCTCGGCATCGGTCAGAGGTCCCGGCTTGTCGAGCGTGCGGTTGGAGATCGACAGCTTCCCGAGGTCGTGCAGCAGCGCCGCCCGGCGAAGCTCGCGCAGGCCCGGCTCGTCAAACCCCATCAGCGAGCCGATGCCGACCGCGATCGCGCAGACACGATGCGAGTGCTCATGGGTCCAGGGGGACTTGGCGTCGATCACGCCCGCGAATGCCTCGACGATGTGGTCGAGCCGGCTCTGGTCTGCGATCAGCCTCCGGTCGGGCGGCTCGACGGCCGAAACGTCTGGCTCGATGAGCGAGGCCCAGAATCGCCGGTCGGAGCGGAACGCCCGGAGCGCCTCGACGAGCGCTGGATCGAACCACTCCCCGCTGCGCCTGGCGGCCACGCGGTAGGCGACGGCCAAGCCGCGGGCGGCGTGAAACACCTCGACGGTCTGGGCCAGGCAGAGGATCCTGGCCCCGAGTGGAATCTCGGTGCCGCGCAGCCCTAGGGGCTGGCCGTGGCCGTCCCAGTGCTCGTCCAGAGCGCGGATCGCCTCGGCCGTCGCCTGGGAGAAACCGAGCTTCAGCGCGATCTCGGCGCCGCGGTGGCAGCGGGCCTCCATCAGCGATCGAGTCACCTCGCCCTCGTCGCGGATCGCACGCAGGCGCTCGGCGCGCGCGGATAGCGAGCCGTCCGGCGCGACCGTCCTGACCGACCACACGAGCGCGTCGAGCGGGCGCGCCCAGTTGACCAGCTTGGAGGTGTGCTTGGCCACCTGATCGTCAGCGCCGAACAGTGCCGCCATGTGAGCGGCGTTGGCCGAGCAGCCCGCGTCCTTCAGCAGCAGCGCGTAGAAGAGATCCGAGCGCGTGTCCAAATCGAGCTCGAGCTCGTTGGCGATGCGCATGCCGATCAGACACGATCGGGCGGCGTGCCCCGGAGGCTCCCCCTCGGCGGAATCCAGCGCGCGGGATAGCGCGGCGATCAGCTCGGACAGCGCGATCTCGCGCGAGTCGGCCATCACCGGTGGTGTATCTCGGTCCACGGGATCCGCGACAAGGAGGTCCGCTCTCAGCTAGGGCCGGCGTTTGCGCCCAGCGCGTTCAGCCAGGCCCGGATGTAGCGCCCGGCCGGTGTGGCCTGGCCCTCCTCGTAGCCCGTCGTGGCGCGGGCGAGGGTAACCCCATTCAGGGTCGACCAGCCGTACTCGATCCCGGTACCGGAAGCCGCGAACCGGGCGATCACCTGTCCGCGCTGCAGGATCGTCCCGCCCGGCGCGATGTCGGTGATCTGCTCGGCCACGTACTGCACCTTGCCGGCATCGTGGCCATCCAGCAGCTCGAAATAGACCAGTGGCTGACCGGCGTACCAGTCGGGGATGACGGCCAGGATCTTGATCGGACACGGAGCGAGGATCGGCGCGCCCACCGGCATCGTCGCGTCCACGCCCTGATCGGTGCGCTCCCAGTGGGACACGTACTGGAGCGGGTTGATGTAGGTGGAGTTGTCGGCCTTGACCGCGATCACTTCCTCGCGCAGGAGGCGCCGCACCTCAGATAGCGGCGGGGCGTGCGCGCTGGGATCGCCGATCGGGTCGTTCGGCGTGACCGGTGTCGTCGCCTGCTGGCCGGCGATCGGATCGATCGCCTGCGGCCGGGCCTTTGGGATCGCGGTGGCGCGGGCCGCCAGCGCAGTCGTCGTCACGGTGGTGGTGGACCCGCAGCCGACGAGCGCGGCGGTCGCTGCAGACGCGAGGGCGAGCGTCACGATCCGCAGCAGGAGCCTGAGGGGCTGAACCATGACGCCTCAGGATAGGCTGACTCGAATGGTCTTCGTTCCGCCCGCTCGCCATCTCCTCCGCGCGAAGGACCTCGCCGACGCGCGCTACTTCGAGCCGCTCGATGTCGACGATCTGGCTCGTGCAGCCGGCCTGTCCCGCGCTCACTTCAGCCGCGAGTTCCGGCGGGCGTTCGGCGAGTCGCCGCACGCGTACCTCCTGACGCGCCGGCTCGAGCGCGCGGCTGCGCTGTTGCGGGCGACGGATCACTCGGTGGCGGACATCTGCTTCACGGTAGGCCTCCAGAGCGTGGGCTCGTTCACCACGAGCTTCTCCCGCACGTTCGGCGTCTCGCCCACGGCCTATCGGGCGAGGTTCCCTCCGGCGGCCAACTGGGCGATGGTCCCCGCCTGTGTCCTGCGCTTCTACGGGCGTCCCCAGAACAGCACGTTTCGAGAAGACAACGGACCAGCTCCGGTTTAGCTTGGCGGGCGTCGGCCCAACCCACCCGCTAACCGAGGAGGACGTGATGATCAAGCTGACCACGGCGCAACTCTGGGTTCACGACCAGGACGATGCGCTCGAGTTCTACACCAAGAAGCTCGGCATGGAGGTTCGCCAGGACGTGACCGTCCCTGAGCTGGGCAACTTCCGCTGGCTGACCGTGGGCCCGGCGGGAACGCCCGACGTGTCGATCGTGCTGATGGCCATCCCCGGCGCGCCGGTTATGGATCCCGAGACCGCCGAGCAGGTCAAGGACCTGATGGCCAAGGGGTTTGCCGGAACGATCTTCCTCACCACCGACGACGTCTACTCCGACTACGAGCAGCTCAAGAGCCGCGGCGTGGAGTTCACCGAGGATCCCGAGGAGCGCCCCTACGGAATCGACACCGGCTTCCGCGACCCGTCGGGCAACTCGTTCCGGCTGACGCAGGTCAGGGAGCTATCGACCGCGTGATCGCCGGGCGGGCGCTCGGGGCAATCCCGCGCGCCTTGCACCGAGTTTTTGCGCCGGCCCCGACCCGCCGCGCTCGCGGCGGGCGGGGTCTACCCTTGGCCTGTGTCGGACCGGATCGTCTACGTGAGCCGCTTGACCCGACTCCCGCTGGTTGGGGCGGACGGCGCTGACGTCGGCCGCGTCGTTGACATCGTGCTCGACCTGAGCGGGCGACCGCCCCACGTCAACGGCTTCGTCGTGGCGGTTGGACGGCGGCGGGTGTTCGTCGGCGCCGGTCGTGTCGGCGAGATCGGGACCGACGGCATGCGGCTGCGACGCGGCTCGATCAACTTGCGCCAGTTCGAGCTCCGCCCGGGCGAGCGTCTGGCCATGGGGGAGTTGATCGGCCGCCGCGTGCGCCGCGAACGCGTCGTCGACGTCGGCATCACCCCGGCGCCCGAGCCGTTCGCGTGGGAAGTGGCCACGATCGCGCTCGGCAGCCGCGGCCTGGCCGGCCGTCGCCGCGGGCCCAATGTGATCGACTGGAGCGAGGCCGGCGAGCTGTTCGCGGATGAGCGCTCGATCGATCGTCAGGCCGCGGCGCTGGAGAGCCTTCATCCAGCGGAGATGGCCGCCGCGCTGCGCCGGCTGCCGCTCACCCGCCGGCGGGTGCTGGCCTCGGCGCTCGAGGACGACCGGCTGGCCGACCTGCTCGAGGAGCTGTCGGAAGACGAGCAGGTGCGTCTCGTCGAGGGGCTCGACCAGGAGCGCCTGGCCCGGGTGCTCGACGAGATGGACGCGGATGACGCCGCCGACCTGCTCGCCGAGTTCTCCGCCGCGCGTCAGGCCGAGTTGCTCGGCGCGATGGATCCTGAGGAGGCCGAGCCCGTCCGGCGCCTGCTCGTCTATGAGCCCGACACGGCCGGCGGCCTGATGACGCCCGAGCCAGTCATCCTCGGCCCACAGGCCACCGTGGCCGAGGCGCTGGCCCGGATCCGCGACCCTGATCTGCCGGTGCCGCTCGCCGCGCAGGTGTTCGTGTCCCAGCCGCCGCTGGAGACGCCGACCGGCCGCTTTCAAGGCGTGGTCGGAGTGCAGCGCCTGCTACGCGAGGCGCCGAGCAAGCCGCTCGGACGCTGCCTGGACGAGGAGTGGGAGCCTCTCCCCGCCGACGCCAGCGAACGGGAGGTCGCCGAGCGCCTGGCCGCCTACGATGTGGTCGCGGTGCCGGTGACCGATGCTTCGAACCGACTGGTCGGGGCCGTTACGATCGATGATGTGCTCGACCGGATGCTCCCCGCCGACTGGCGCACGATGCGCGTGAGCCGCTGATGGCCCGCCGCGACGATCTCAGCACGCCTCGCGGCACGCCCGGGGGGCCGTCGTACGACCCAGACGCATTCGCCCGCTTCGCCGAGCGCATGGCGCGCTTCCTGGGCACGGGCCGCTACCTGGCCGCCCAGACCATCTTCGTGTTCCTCTGGATTGCCCTCAACCTGGCCGCGCTTTCGCTGCGTTGGGATCCCTATCCGTTCATCCTGCTGAACCTGTGCTTCTCCACGCAGGCCGCTTACGCGGCGCCGATGATCCTGCTGGCCCAGAACCGGCAGGCGGACCGGGAACGGGAGGAGATCGAGCGTGATCGCGAGGCGAACGCCCGCTCCCTTGCCGACACCGAGTACCTGGCGCGCGAGATCGCGGGGGTCCGCCTCGCGCTGGAGCGCAAAGCCGATCGCGAGGACGTGACCGAGGCGCTCGACCGGCTGACTCGGGCGATCGAGCGCAGCTACGGGTTGGTCGAGACGCCGTACTCCGTCCACGGCGACGGCGAGTCCGAGCTCGGGGAGCCGCAGGACGACTAGAGTCTCCGTCGGGTCGCACGTGGCCGTGACACTCGCGGCCGCGCTGGTCGCGGCTGCGTGGCTGGCGGTGGGCTGCGGATCGGGCGGGAGCGGGACGCGGAGCACCACGCGGGCGGCTCGGCCCGCCGCGCCGGCGACGCCAGCTCCGCCCGGCGGCGGTCTCGGTTCGCCCCAGACCGTCCCCGCCCCGGCGCCGACCGGCGCCCCTCCGGCCGCTGGGGAGGTCGGCCTAATCAGAGGTTGGTCGGATGCTCTTCGGCGCGGCGACGTGCGTTCGGCGGCCGGCTATTTCGCGCTGCCCAGCTTGATGATCAACGGCACCGACGCGAATGGCGCGGCGATCGTGCTCACGATCGGCACTCGGCCCCAGGCGGAGGCCGCGAACGCTTCCCTGCCCTGCGGCGCACGCTTCATCTCGGCCGATCAGCGCGGGCGCTACGTCAACGCGCTGTTTCGACTGACCGGCCGGCCCGGCCCAGGGGGGAGCGACTGCGGCACCGGCGCCGGCCAGACCGCGCGCACGAACTTCGTGATCGCGCGTGGGCGGATCGTCGAGTGGATCCGCGCGCCCGATGATCCGGGTGACAACGGGACCCCGCGGGCGCCTGCGCCGACGCCGGCGCCCGGGCCGGGTTCTGCGCCGGCCAGACCCACCGTCTGAGCATCGGGCCGGCGCAGCAACTCCGTAAGATGCGTCCGATGGACCGCGATCGCCTGCGTGCGCTCCAGGCCCCGTTGAAGGAGCGCTACAAGCACGAGCCTGACGCGGCCCAGATCACGCTCTCGGCGAGCGGCGAGCTCGGGGACGGCGTGGCCTGCTCGGTGCAGACAGGCCGTGCGATCGCCGAGGCCGGACTTCATCCCGCCACCGGCGGCGACGGCACGCTGCTCTGCTCGGGTGACATGCTCCTCGAGGCGCTGGTGGCGTGCGCCGGCGTCACGCTGCGCGCGGTGTCTACCTCGTTGGGCATGACGGTGACGTCCGGCCGCGTGCGAGCCGAGGGCGACCTCGACTTCCGCGGCACGCTCGGCGTCGACCGCGGCGCTCCCGTCGGCTTCACCGCGATCCGGCTGTGGTTCGAGCTCGACACCGACGCAGACGAGGACCAACTCGCCACGCTTCAGAAGTTGACCGAGCGCTATTGCGTCGTCTACCAGACGCTCGCCGGGGGGCCAGCGCTGAGCACGAGCGTCAGGTCGCACGCAGCGCCTCGGTCGGGCTGAGCCGCGCCGCCTTCGCAGCGGGGTAGAGCCCGGCAACCGCCCCGATCACGAACCCCACAGCCGGGGCGGCGATCAGGGCGTACAGCGGCACCACGAACGGCTCGTTCCTGGACAGCGCATAGATCTCCGTGGAGCCTGCCCCGAGGCCCAGGCCGGCCAGCCCGCCAAGCGCCGCGAGCAGCGCCGATTCGGCCAGGAACTGCGCGGTGATGTGGTGTCGGGTGGCGCCGAGCGCGCGGCGAAGGCCGATCTCGCCACGCCGTTCGAGCACCGAAATCACCATGATGTTGGCGATCCCAATCGCGCCCACGAGGAGCGCGACCGCGCCTAGGCCAAGCAGCAGCGTGGTGAACTGGCCCTTGGCGGCGGCGCGTGCTTCGAGTGCGTCGGACGGACGGCTGACCTGTACGCCGTCGGCGTTCTGCGGGTCGGCGGTGGCAGCCAGCAAGTTGGACACGCCGGTCACGTGGTTCTGTTTGGCCCGGACATAGATCTCCGACGGATTCGGCTCGGTCCTGAACATGCGCTCCGCGACGGGGAGGGAGATGAACACGGTCGAGTCAAGACCCGAGTCCAGAACGGCCGGCTTGAGGATGCCAATTACCTCAAACCACGTGTTGCCCAGATCCACCATGACGTGACCCCCGACCCGGCCCAGCTGGAGAACCTGCGCCGCCTGCGCGCCGAGCACCGCCTCCGGGAAGTGCTGGCTGAGCGCGTCGAGGAAGTGCCCGGCGGCCATCGAGGTGCCTACAACCTGGGGCAGGCTCGCGCCGGCTGCGTCGACGCCGATCCCGCCGGTCTCGGCCGCGGGCACGTACTGCGTTCGGTACACGCTCACGCCAGACACCTGGTACACCGCGGCGTCGCCCTGCACGTTCAGCACGTGGTCGATCATCGGCACCGCGGTACTCGGCAGGACCTCGTTCGCGCCCAGCAACGTTTGACCAGGCGAGATCGTCAGCAGGTTGGTCCCGAGCGCGTCGATCTCGGCCAGCAGGCTGGCCTGGGCGGAGGAGGAGACGCCGACGACGGCGACCATCGCGCCAATCCCGATGGCGATGCCCAGGGCCGAGAGCGCGGCGCGCAGGCGGCGTGTTCGCAGACCCCCAAGCGACGTGCCGAGAAGCTCGCGCGCGGGCAGCCGCGCCCTGGCGATGTTGGCGCGCGCGAGCGTGGGGGCTCGTTCCTCGACGGTCACGTGGGGTGCTCTGCGACTATCGCGCCGTCGCGCATCAGCACTCTCCGACGGAAGCCGGCTGCGATGCGCTCGTCGTGGGTGATCAGGACGAGCGTGGCGCCGTCCGCCGCCAGCCGGTGCAGCAGCTCGATCACCTCGCCGCCCGACCGCGAGTCGAGGTTGCCGGTCGGTTCGTCGGCCAGGAGGATCGCAGGGCGTTTCGCGATGGCGCGCGCGATCGCCACCCGCTGACGCTCGCCGCCCGACAGCTGGCTGGGATTGAACTCCAGTCGGTGACTGAGTCCCACCCGATGGAGGGCAATCCTGGCCACTTCGCGACGCCGCTTCAGCGGCTGACCCCCATAGAGCATGCCGAGGGCCACGTTGTCCACCACGCTCATCGCCTCCTGGAGGTGGAAGGCCTGGAACACGAAACCGATTTCGTGCGCGCGCAGGCCGGCGAGCTCCATGTCCGAGGCGCTGCCCACGTCGCAACCGGCCACGCGCACCGACCCGCGAGTGGACCGCTCGAGCGTGCCCATGATCGTCAGCATCGTGGTCTTGCCCGATCCCGAGGGGCCGACGACGGCAA
>JAFASQ010000456.1 GCA_019244395.1 Solirubrobacterales bacterium
TTGCCATCAGCTCTCGCATCTCGATGAAGAAGTCGAGCGTCCGGTGAAACGCGGCGTCTTTCTCGCCCCAGCCGCCAGCCGGCGCGAGAGCGACTACCGAGCTCGCGCGGCCGCGGGCGGCGAGCTGCAAGGCGAGGAAGCCGCCGAGTGAGTTGCCGACGAGGTGCGCGCGCTCGAACCCGGCCTGGTCCATGGCGGACTCGACGGCATCCGGCAGGGTCTCGGCCGAGAGCGCCTCGCGCAGGCGAGGGCCGCCGGCGTGGCCCGGCAGCGTGGGGGCCAGCACGTCGTGATGGCGTTCGAGCGCGGGTAGCACGAGCTCCCACATGCGCCAGGTCCCGGTAAAGCCGTGCAGGCAGACGAGCGGCGGCCCGGAGCCGCCGCGGTGGCGTGGGGTGAAGATGTAGGACATTGGGTAGGAGGTGGCAGGGAAACGAAGGAAAAGGAGCGCAAGCTGGCGACCTGGCTTCTCATCGTGATCATCCTGGCCGTGATTGTGTTCGTGCTCATCGTCGGCACCGTGGTGTTCGGCATCGGGACGCAGCGGCGCGACCGCGGGGTCACGCTTTCCCGGCGCCACCGGGGCCGCAGCGGCCTCTCGTAGCGCGCCGGCGAGGGTCACTAAGCTCCGCCGGGTGATCAGCACTGCGGTGGAGCTTCTTCTTGCGCCGGCCCTGGTGGCGGTGTCCACCATCGCGGCGCGGCGCTTCGGGGAACGCGCGGGCGGGGCCGTCAGCGCGTTTCCGGCCATCGTCGGACCGGTGCTGCTGATCGTCGCGCTCGCGCACGGCGCACAGTTCGCGGCCACAGCGGCGAACGGGACGCTGCTCGGCCTGGTCTCGCTGGCCGCATTCGCCCTTGCCTACGCGCGGGTCGCCCGGCGGCACGGCTGGCGCGCCAGCCTGGCGACCGGATGGGCATGTGCGGCGCTGGCCGGTCTCGCGGCCGGCCTGGCCGCCGGTGGAACGCCTGCGCCGGCCGGCCTGCTCGCGGCGGCCCTCTCGCTTGCCGTGGCCTGGTGGGCGCTTCCGGCCGCGGCTTCGCCTGCGTCAGCCACGCGCGGTTCGATGCTGGCGCGGGCGGCCACCGCCGCGTTGCTCGTGGCGTTGCTCGCCGCGGCGGACGGCGCCGTGGGACCGCTGGTCGGCGGCATGCTTGCCGCACTTCCCGTACTGGCCTGCGTGCTCGCAGTGTTCACGCACCGCGAGCAGGGCGCCGCGGCCGTGATCGGGCTGCTGCGCGGAATGCTGGCCGGCATGGTCGCGTTCGTGATCTTCTGCCAGTTGATCGCGATGCTGATCGTGCCGTACGGGATCGCGCCGGCGTTCGCGGCCGCCACGGTGGTGGCCGGGGTGGTGCAAGCGCTCGCGGTTTACTCGGTCCACTCGACGCTGCGTTCGGCCACGGATCCGAGCCGGAGCTAATCCGCGACCGGCTCGGGCGTGGCCACCCGGCGCAGCTCGCGACGGGCGATCGAGCGCTTGTGAACCTCATCGGGCCCGTCGGCCAGGCGCAGCGTGCGCAGGTGCGCGTACATCGAGGCCAGGGGAAAGTCATCCGACACGCCGCCGCCGCCGTGGACCTGGATGGCGCGGTCGATGACCCGGAGCGCCACGTTCGGGGCGGCCACCTTGATCGCGGCGATCTCGGTGCGGGCGTGCTTGTTGCCCATCGTGTCCATCAGCCAGGCCGCCCTCAGGGTCAAGAGCCGCGCCATGTCGATCTCGATGCGCGCCTCGGCGATCCAGTCCTGAATGTTGGCCCGCGCCGCCACGGTCTCCCCGAACGTCACCCGCGCGGCGGCGCGGGCGCACATCAGCTCGAGCGCGCGCTCGGCCGCGCCGATGCTGCGCATGCAGTGGTGGATGCGCCCGGGCCCGAGCCGGGCCTGGGCGATCAGGAAGCCGTGCCCCTCATCGCTGATCAGGTTCGAGGCGGGCACGCGCACCTCCTCGAACAGGATCTCGGCGTGCCCCTCCTGGTCGATGTAACCGAACACCGGGAGGTTGCGGACGATCGTCACGCCGGCTGTGTCGCGCGGCACCAGGATCATCGACTGCTGGTGGAAACTTGGGCTGCTCGGATCGGTCTTGCCCATCACGATCATGATCCTGCAGCGTTCGCGCATGGCGCCTGAGATCCACCATTTGCGGCCGTTCAGCACGTACTCGTCGCCGTCGCGCTCGATCCTCAGTTCGATGTTCGTGGCATCGGAGCTGGCCACGTCCGGCTCGGTCATGGCGAAGGCCGAGCGAATCTCCCCGTCGAGTAAGGGCCGCAGCCAGCGCTCCTTCTGCTCAGGCGTGCCGAACAGGTTGAGCACTTCCATGTTGCCGGTGTCGGGCGCGGCGCAGTTGCACGCTTCGGAGGCGATGTGGCTTCGGCCCATGATCTCGGCCAGCGGGGCGTAGTCGACATTGCTGAGGCCGGGTGCGTCGACGTCCTCGGTTGGCTCCGGGAGGAACAGGTTCCACAGGCCGAGCTCACGCGCGCGCTCTTTGAGCTCTTCCATGACCGACGGGTGCGCGTGCCGGTCGCCGGACGCGCGCAGCTGGTCTTCGTACACCGGCTCGGCCGGGTAGACGTGCTCGTCCATGAAGCTGAGCAGGCGCTCACGCAGCTCCTGGCAGCGGTCTGAGTACGCGAAGTCCATGGCTTGGATCGCGAACACTACGACAGCATCGGCGAGACCAGCGTGGTGACGATCGGCGCCGGGTCAGCCGTGCAGCGTGTGGTGCAGGTGGCGTAGGAAGCGGCTGTGGCTTGCGCCGATGCCGGTGACGCCGAGGAGGACCACGAACAGCCCGGCGGCCAGGGCCAGGCCGGCGAACAGGGTAGGCCAATGACGCTGGAGGAAGCTCCGGCCGGCGCAGAGCAGCCGGTCGGACTTCTCGGGCGCGAAGCTCAGCGTCCCGATGATGGCCAGCAGCGGGAGGACGAAGCAGAGGTTGAACAGCAGGAGGAGGAACAGGTCGCGTGCCGGGCCGACGTCCGCGCCGAGGATCGCGGCGATCGCCGCGAAGTACGGGAAGGCGGTGGGCAGCTCGACGGCGGTGATCGAAGCGCCGAGGAGCCAGCTCGAGCGGCCGTGCGGGTCGAAGTCGGGCGGGTCGCGACGCGCGAGCTGGCGGCGGTGGCGCCAGAGCAGGGCCGAGCCGGCGATGAGCGCCCCGCCGGCCGCGACCTCGACGATGTTCGCGATGTGGTGTCGCGGGTGGGGGAGAAGGGGCCGGAGGAGCTGGCCGGCCCCGATCGCGATCGCCGCGCCGCCCAGGAAGTACACGGCGAACACGGCGAAGGTGAACTCCGCCACCCGGCCGCGCCCTCGCTCGCCGCTGGCGAGGTAGAGCGCCGGGCCGATCGTGGTCGGATTGATCGAGTCGGCCAGGCCGATCGAGAGGACGATGCCGATTAGCCGCAGCATTGGCCCGCATTCTCTACTTCCCGGTCGCGCTGCGGCGTATGTGGTGAGAGCCTTCTCAGGCGCCCGCCCTTACGCGTAGTGGAGCTCGTCGTCGTCCTCGTCGACGATCCGCTCGCACGTCGGGCACCACCAGCGCGCCTCCATGGGCGTGTCGCACGCGGCGTGGCGGGGAGCGGTGGCGCCCTCGGCGTTGCGCGCTCCCCAGCCCGCGATCAGCCTGAGCGCGCCGGCCAGCTCCTGCCCTGCCGCGGTGAGCTCGTAGACGAAGCGGGGCGGGCGCTCGGAATACGGCCGCGCCACGACCAGCGCGTTGCGCTCGAGCTGGCGCAGCCGCTGGGTCAGCACGTTGGGCGCGATCCCCTCCACGTCATCCTGGAGGTCGCCGAACCGGCGAGGACCGTCGAGCAGCGCGGCGATCAGGAGCAGTGTCCAGCGGTCGCCCACCGTGGTCAGCGCATCGGCCAATGCGGATCTGTCGTTCACAGCAGGAAGCGTACGTGGTAGAGTTGTGACTTGCATATTGCAAGTAAGTAGCACAAGGAGTTTCGCATGATGGTTTTGGAAGAGATCGAACGGGCCGTCCAGGGCGCCATCGAGACAACCGGGCCGGCAGTGATCGGGCTGGGGCAGGGCTGGGGACGAGGCTCCGGGTTCGTGATCGACGCCGGGCGCATCCTCACCAACGCCCACAACCTGCGTGGCGACGAGGTCACCGTGAGCTTCCACGACGGCCGGCGCGAGACGGGCAGGGTCTTGGCCTCCGATCAAGATCTCGATCTGGCGGTGATCGAGGCGGACACGGCTGGAATCGAGCCAATCCAATGGGCGGAGGACGAGGTGGAGTCGCTGCCGATCGGACGCTCGGTGCTCGCCCTGGCCAATCCGGGCGGGCGCGGGCTGCGGGTCACGCCGGGCTTCGTGTCCTCGACCGCGCGCAGCTTCCGCGGACCCCGCGGGCGGCGCGTCAGCGGAGCGATCGAGCACACCGCGCCGCTGCCCCGGGGATCGTCGGGCGGTCCGCTGATCGACGGCGCCGGCCGATTGCTCGGGGTCAACGCGGTGCGGGCGGACGGCGGCCTGATCCTGGCCGTGCCGGCCGATCGCGGCACGCGCGAGCGGGTCGAGAAGATGGGCCGCGGCGAGGCTCCGCAGCGCGCGCGTCTCGGCGTGGCGGTCGCTCCGCCCCGGGTGGCCCGCCGCTTGCGCCGCGCCGTCGGGTTGCCCGAGCGCGACGGCATCCTGATCCGGGCCGTGGAACGCGGCGGCGCAGCCGACCGGGCCGGGCTGGAGCGCGGCGATTTGATCGTCGCGGCCGGCGGGCGCGATCTGGAGCGGATCGAGACCCTGTACGAGGTGCTCGACGGCGCTTCCGAGGACGGTCAACTCGAGTTGCGGATCATCCGGGGGGCCGAGGAGCGTACGGTCTCGGTGAGCCTGTAGTCCGATGAGCGTGAGAGATGAGCACGACCGCTGAGCGATACGAGGACGAGGCCGAGCGGCGCGAGGCCGAGGCGCTCGACGCCTACTCGAGGGTGGTCGTCGATGTGGCCGAGCGGGTCGCGCCGAGCGTGGCCAACCTGCGAGTGATGCGCCGCGGCCGGGGCGGGCAGGTGCCCGCCGGCGCCGGGAGCGCGGTGGCGCTGACGCCCGACGGCTTCCTGCTCACTTCCGCCCACGTGGTGGCGGGGCCCGGGCGCACTGGGGTGGCCGAGTCAGGCCGGCGCGGGCGCGCCACCTTCGTCGACGGCCGCGAGCTGACCTGGCATGTGGTCGGCGTGGATCGCCTGACCGACCTGGCCGTGCTGCGGGCCGACGGCGACGGGCTGACGGCGGCCAAGCTGGGCGAGGCCGAGAAGCTGCGGGTAGGCCAGTTGGTGGTGGCGATCGGCAACCCAAACGGGTTCGCCGGCTCGGTCACCGCCGGCGTGGTCTCCGCGCTGGGCCGGTCGCTGCCGGCGCGAGCGGGACGGACCGTGCGCCACATCGACAACGTGATCCAGACCGATGCGGCGTTGAATCCCGGCAACTCGGGCGGGGCGCTGGTCGATTCTTCAGCCCGTGTGATTGGAATCAACACCGCGGTGGCCGGCGTCGGACTCGGCCTGGCGGTGCCCATCAACGAGGCCACGCGCCAGATCGTCGGCACGCTGATGCGCGACGGCCGGGTGCGTCGGGCGTGGATCGGGATCGCCGCCGGGCCGCGGCCGCTTCCACCCCACGCGCGGGTGCGCGTGGGGCGCTCAGCCGGCGTCGAGGTGGTGGACGTCTCGGAGGGAAGTCCGGCCCTGCGGGCGGGCATCCGGGCCGAGGACCTGATCGTTGAGCTGGGCGGCGAGTCGGTCGAGCGCGTCGACGACGTGCAGCGGCTGATGACGCGCGAGGCGATCGGGCGGCCCATGACGATCCGCGTCCTGCGGGGCGACCGCTGGCTCGACCTCGAGCTCTCGCCCGTCGAGCTGGTCGAATAGGAGCGGCCGGGTCGCGGCCCGGCCGCTACACTGAGGACCGGCGCCGGGCGGCGTTCGTTTCTGCGCCCGCGGTCCGGTAGCCGGACCCTGACCATCAAGACTGAAGGCGCCAGCTATGGCTCGTGGAGACGTTCGGATCGCTGCCACTCTCGCGTGTGAAGAGTGCAAGCGCCGCAACTACCAGACCAACAAGAGCAAGAGAAACAATCCGGAGCGGCTGCAGCTGCGCAAGTACTGCCGCTGGTGCCGGCGCCACACTCCTCACCGCGAGACGCGCTGAGCTGAACCGGAGCGATCCGTGGCTCGCAACCGTAAACGCGCCAAAGATCGGCGGGCCCGCCGGCCTCCGCAGTCCGGTGGCTCCCAGTCGGGTGTGCCCAGCGATCGCTCGAGCGTACCCGGGGTTCTTCCCGGGATTCCGACCGTCACGCACGAGGACCCACCGGCACTCGAGCCCGAGGAGAACGGCGCTCCCGATCCGCTCGAGCACGCCATGCCGGACGTGGAGTTCGCCGAGGCTCAGCTCGCGGAGGGGCGGCCCGCCGAGCCGGAGCCCGAGGACGAGGCCGACCTGGCGGAGTACGAGTTCGAGGTCGAAGACTCGATCGCGCACGGTGGTGGCGGCCGGCGGGGCGGCGACGGCGTCTCGGCGGGCGGTGGCGTCTCGGCGGGTGGCGGCCGCGAGGCGGTCGCGGCAACTCCGGCTCATCCCGAGGCGCGGCCGGGCATCTTCGCGCGGCTCATCGCCTTCCTACAAGGAAGCTGGCGCGAGCTGCAGCGGGTACAGTGGCCCGATCGCCGTCAAGTGGCGCAAGCCACGGGCGTCGTCATCGGGTTCGTGATCGTCGCCGCGGCGTTCCTTGGGCTGGCAGATCTCGTCTCCCAGAAGGTCGTCACTTTCATCTTGAAGTGATCGCCGCGCTTCAGAGAGGCCATAGTCAAACAACAGAATGTTCCGCTGGTACGTCGTAAACACATACTCGGGTCACGAGAACAAGGTCAAGCACAACCTCGAGCACCGGATCGTCTCGCTCGGACAGCAGCAGGCGGTCCGGCAGATCGTCGTCCCCACCGAGTCCGTCTCGGAGATGAAGGACAACCAGAAGGTCACGGTCGAGAAGCGCACGATGCCGGGCTACGTGCTGGTCAACATGGACCTGAACGAGGACTCCTGGACCCTGGTCAAGGGCACGCCGGGCGTGACCGGGTTTGTGGGCGCCTCGAACGAGCCCGTGCCGCTGACCCAGGACGAGGTCAACCGCCTGCTCCACCGCGAGCAGGAGGTGCGCCCGCGTAGCCGCGCCACCTTCCAGATCGGCGAGTCGGTCAAGGTGATCTCCGGGCCGCTGTCGGATTTCTCGGGTGAGATCTCCGAGGTCAACGAAGACGCGCAGCGGCTCAAGGTGCTGGTGTCGATCTTCGGCCGGGAGACCCCGGTCGAGGTCGGCTTCGATCAGGTGAAGAAAATCTAGGAGCTTTTGTGGCGAAGAAGGTCCTGACGCAGATCAAGTTGCAGGCCGTGGGCGGGCAGGCTTCGCCGGCGCCGCCGGTGGGACCGGCGCTGGGTCAGCACGGCGTCAACATCATGGAGTTCGTCAAGGCGTTCAACGCCCAGACGCAGGGCGACCTGGGCACGGTGATCCCGGTGGTGATCACCGTCTACGAGGATCGCTCGTTTACGTTTGTGACCAAGAGTCCGCCGGCCGCGGTGCTGATCAAGCAGGCGCTGTCACTGGAGAAGGGATCGGCTGAGCCGAACCGGACCAAGGTCGCGCGGATCACGCAGGATCAGCTGCGCCAGATCGCGGAGAAGAAGATGAAGGATCTCAATGCCGACGATCTGGACGCCGCGGCCAGGATCATCGCCGGAACCGCTCGCTCGATGGGTGTGGAGGTCGTGTAAGTAGATGGCACATCACGGGAAGACATACGACGAGGCCAAGAAGCGCTACGACCGCGAGCGCGAGTACACGCCGGCCGAGGCGGTGGCGCTGATCAAGCAACTCGCGCGCGTGAAGTTCAACGAGTCGGTCGAGGTGCACGTACGCACCGGGCTGAACGTCCGCCACGCCGACGAGCAACTGCGCGGGACGGTGGCGCTGCCCAACGGGCTGGGCAAGGAGGTCAAGGTGGC
>JAFASQ010000480.1 GCA_019244395.1 Solirubrobacterales bacterium
CGACCCCGGCGGGGAGCGTCCCGTGCTTTCCCACTACCAGGGCCCCACCCGTACCGCCGACGAAGGCGCCCGCACACCTGCCGGCGAACCTTGCGGAACCCCGGCCACCGCAGGTCCAGCCGGGGCAACGCCCACTGCAGGAATTCCACGCACTGCGGGTATCCCTCGGTCATGGAAGCGGTCACGACGCTCGACCAGGTGCGCACCTTCGAGACCCGCGGAGGCAACGCGCGCTACGTGGTGCGCGATGTCGACGGCAACGAGTACACCACCTTCCGCGAGGCGATCGGCGACAAGGCACTCGACCTCAAGGGCCAGCGCGTCCGGATCGAGTACCACGAGGCGCAGCGCGGCGAGTACACGAACGTCTACCTGGACAAGGTCGAGCCGGCCCCCGAGCCGGAGCGCGACGAGGCGGATACTGACGCCGAGGAGGCGGCCTGGCGCACGGCGGTCGAAGCCGCGCCGTGGCTGGTCGGGGACTCAGATCCGCACGCCAAGACCGGCCCGGAGGAGCTCTATGAGACGCTCAAGCCATTCAAGGACAAGGTGGCCGACGACATCAAGCGCGCCGAGGCCGACGACCGCTAGATGCGCCGATCACTCCCCCCACGCGCGCCGATCACTCCCCCCACGCGCGCCGATCACTCCGCCACACGCGCCGATCACTGGGCCACACGCGCCGATCACTCCGCCACACGCGGAACCTGCGCCCCTCGCCGGTCAGCCAGCCTTGCCCTTGAGCTTCCGCCACCCGCCCGCCCGGTTGTTCGCGACGATCCCGCGGAGCATCTCGGTCAGCGCCCGGGCGTTGATCCGCTCGCCCTGACGGAAGGCCACGGTGCGCGCGGTCTTGTTCTCGTGACCCGAGGTGATGATCCCCTCGGGGTCCGGCACCATAGCGCCGTCGTAGAGGAACACGTTGACGTGATTTTTGGCGGCCAGCAGCGCGCAGACATTCCCCTCGAGCACGAAATACGGGAGCTTCGTCCGCTTGATCGTTTCCGCCATGTCCGGGTCGGCGTCATGAGCCACCGCCCGCACCTCGCGACAGATCTCCTGCTGCCACGCCGGCAGCGACTCGATATAGGCATCCACGCGCGGATCGGTCGCTCCTTTCACGGGCCTGACCCTAACGCACGAAGGCAGCTCTCCAGGCCTGCGCAGCGCTCCTCAGCTGACGAGCGCGCCGAGCCGCCCTCGAGCCCGCGACGACTCCGACATGGGGACAAGTCGTCCGGCTTTCCCGAGGCCGTGCGGCGGCATGTTTCCGTACACCGCTTCGTACTGGCAGGCCTGCACCAGGTACGTCTCGTGCCAGATGCCGGTGCGGTCGTCCTTGCCCACGCGCCGCCAGTACTGGCGCCAGATCTCCAGGTGCGGATCGTCCTTGTCCCGTGCGAACGCCTCGAGGTGGTCGAACGAGCGCCAGTACTGGACGATCGTGGGGATCCCCATCTCGTAGGCGAGCAGCCCCTTCTCGGGTCGCGAGACCAGGTAGTCGAGCATGTGCTTCATGCCCCGCCGGCCGCCCAGGTCCGTGATGCTACGGATCATCTGCAACTTGTTGTTGAAGCGCGCGCCGATCAGGAACACGACGAAGTCTCCTTCGATCTCGGCCGCCATCCGCCGGCCTGCTATCTCGGCCAATCCATCACCCCCGGTCGTTTGACTACAAGCGCCATACTAACGGCGTGAGCTCCGCATCCGGTATCGACTTCCGAAATCTGATCGTCGCCGCCGAGGAGCCCGGCGCGCGGATCACGTTGGGCCGTCCGGAGAGGCGCAATGCCCTCTCGCTCGAGTTGATGCAGGAGTTGATCGCGGCGCTGGGCGAGGTGTCGACGCGCCCCGGCACCCGGGCGATCGTGATTGACGGCGCCGGCCCTGCCTTCTCGGCCGGGCATGACCTTTCGGAGATGATCGGCCGCGACGAGGCCTTCCTCGACGAGCTGTTCAGCATCTGCACCGTCATGATGGAGACGATCCACGCCCTGCCGCAGCCGGTGATCGCCAAGGTCCACGGCATCGCCACCGCGGCCGGCTGCCAGCTGGTGGCGGCCTGCGACCTGGCCGTGGCGGCCGAGGGGACGCGCTTCGGGACGCCGGGCGTCAAGATCGGGCTCTTCTGCTCGACGCCGATGGTCCCGGTATCACGCGCGATCGGGCGCAAGCGCGCCATGCAGATGCTGCTGACCGGCGAACCGATCGACGCGCACACCGCGCTCGAGTGGGGCCTGATCAACCAGGTAGTCCCGGCCGACGAACTTGACGCGGCCGTCGACCGCCTGGTCGACCTCATCGCCCGCTCGAGCTCCTACACCGTCGCCCTCGGCAAGCACGCGTTCTACGACCAGGTCGACCGCGCCGAGCACGCCGCCTACGAGCACACCAAGGCGGTCATGACCGAGAACGCGCTCGCGGCGGACGCCCAGGAGGGCATGACCGCCTTCCTCGAGAAGCGCGCCCCCCACTGGGTCGGCCACTGACCCGCCGACACCCGCCACTGGGTCGGCCACTGACCCGCCGACACCCGTGAACCTCCGTCCGCACCCGCCCCTAATTCCCCCCAGGGGTGCACAACCCGTAAAAGCGGCGATCCCGCCGGCGCCTCCTGCAACATAAGCGCCTCAGAGGCGCTTATCCAACGGACGCGCGGGAGGCTTCAGGAGTTTCCTGCGTTTTGCACCTCCAACAGGGTCGCCCGCGGCCCCCTCCACCTGTCGCTATGCACGCGCCAGCGGGCACACCGCTACCGACATCACGCGCCGGCCGGCGCCAGCCGCGCCGCCACCGCCCGCGCCACCTCGACCAACTCGGGCGGTTCGAGCACCTCCATCGGCTCATCGAGCGTGGCCATCCAGACAAGGAACCCGCGGGTCCAGGCGCCTCGGCTCGTGACGATGCACGCGGCCTCGCCGTCCGCATCCACGGTGGCGTAGCGATCTGGGACACGACCGCGCACCCGGCCCGCCGGCGCGCCTACGCGGATCCGGCCGGGCGGCACGTCGGCCTCGGCGTCCCGCACGCCCCGCAGGCGCTCGTGCACGAACGCGGCCGGATCGCCGCCCGGCACAACGCGCCGGCGACCGCGTTCCGCGGCCCGCACGCGGCCCCGGATCCGGTCGAGGCGGAACGTGCGCCAGTCGTCGCGGTCGAGGTCGAAGGCGACTAGATACCAACGGTGACCGCTGTAGACCACGGCAGCCGGCTCGACCCTGCGCTGCGTCGCCCGCTCGTCGCGTGCGATGTACGAGAAACGCAGCCGCGTCTGATCCCGGCAGGCGCCGGCCAGCGTGGCCAGCACCTCGCTGTCGATCCGCGGTCCCTCGACGCCAAACGCCGACGTCGCCAGGCTGAGTGCGCTGACCCGGCGCCGCAGCCGGCCGGGCAACACCTGCTCGAGCTTGGCGAGCGCCCGAACCGATGTCTCCTCGATCCCGGCGATCGCACCCGTGGCGCCGGTGCGCAGTCCCACGGCGACGGCCACCGCCTCGGCGTCGTCGAGCAGTAGCGGCGGCAGCTCGCCGCCGTTTCCCAGGCGGTAGCCGCCGGCCACGCCGGGCGCTGCCTCGATCGGATAGCCGAGCGAGCGCAGCTTGTCGACGTCGCGACGGATAGTGCGCGGCCCGACTTCGAGCCGGTCGGCGAGCTCCTGGCCGGTCCACTCGCGCCGCAACTGCAGCAGCGACAACAGCGCCAACAACCGTGCGGAGGTCTGAACCATGACGCTGCGCATCCTGACAGATATTGAGGACCATAGATGTCCGCAATTACCCGCGCGGGCGTCTATCGCGGACCGAAACTGACCGCATTAGACGAGAGGGTGCCAATCATGTCAACCATCACCGTCACATCCACCCCCGCAGTACGTCCGGCCGCCCGCGCGGCGTGGCTGGGCTTCCTCGTCGTCGTCGCCTCCTCCGTCATGGACCTGCTCGACTCGACGATCGCCCAGACCGCCGCGCCGGCAATCCGCCGGGATCTGGGCGGCACCTACGCCTCGCTTGAGTGGATCTCCGCCGCCTACACGCTGGCCATGGCGGTGACCCTGCTGCTCGGCAGCCGGCTTGGCGATCTGTACGGGCGCCGGCGGGTGCTGCTGTTCGGCATCGCCGGGTTCGTCGGCGCGTCGGCGCTGTGCTCGCTGGCTCCCTCGCCTGACGCCCTGATCGCCGCACGCGCGTTTCAGGGCTCCACCGCCGCGATCATGGTCCCGCAGGGCTTCGGCCTGATCCGCGAACTGTTCGGCGACGAGGGTCAGCGGAAGGCGTTCGGTGTTTTCGGCCCGGTCATGGGCCTCGCGGCCGTCGCGGGGCCGCTCGTCGGCGGCGGCCTGGTCAACCTCGACCTGCTGGGAACCGGTTGGCGCGCGATCTTCCTGGTCAACCTGCCGCTCGGGCTGGCCGCGCTCGCCGCGGGACGTCGCTACTTGCCGCACAACGCGCCGGCCACCCCGGGCCTGCGCCTCGACGCGCCGAGCATCACGCTGGCCATGATCGGCGGCTTCGCGCTCGTCTACCCGCTGATTCAGGGCCGCGAGCACGGCTGGCCCGCCTGGGCGTTCGTGCTCCTCGGCGCCGGCGTGGTCACGCTTACCGCGTTCGGGCTGCTCCAGGCGCGGCGGGCTCGCCAGGGCCGCACCCCATTGGTCGAGCCCTCGATCCTGCGCCGGCGCGCCTACGTCGCCGGCCTGGCCGTCGTCCTCGGCTTCATCGGCGCGATGGGCGGCATGATGATCGCGCTCAACGTGATGTTCCAGGCCGGCCTCGGCCTCACCCCGCTGGCCTGCGCGGTCGCCACGGTGGCCATCCCGGTCGCCGCCATCGGCGGCTCTATCACTTCCTCGGCGCTGCTGGCCAAGATCGGCCGGACCACGATGCACATCGGGATCGTGGTCATGGCCGCCGGCCTGATCGTGGTCGACCTGGTGATGCGTTCGACCGGCGGCGCCTTGACCGCGTGGGACCTGGCCGGGCCGCTGGCGATCACCGGGTTCGGCATGGGCATGGTGTTCGTGCCCATGTTCGATGTGATTCTGGCCGGCGTCGCGCCGCACGAGATGGGCTCTGCCTCGGGACTGCTCGAGTCAATCCAGCAGCTGGCCATGTCGATCGGGATCGCCGGCGTGGGCACCGTTCTGTTCGACCGGCTGGGCAGCGGCCACGGCGCGGTCGCCTTCGTCGGCGCCTCCGATCACGCGCTGTTGGTCGCCGTCGCCTTCCTGGCCGCGGCGTGCGCCGCCGTGTTCTGGCTGCCCAAGCACGCCCGGGCGGCGCACGGGTAGTCACTCGGCCTCGCTCCGCTCGGCGTCCGTGGGGCCGGGTACCCCGTCCGGACAGGAGTCGTAGCTCGATCCTGTCCAGGCGGGGCCGCAAGGCGTCGCGGCTGCGGCGCGCTCGGCATCTCTGCCTAGCTTTTCGCGCCGGCTTGCGACATCGTCCGGAGGACGCCGCCGAAGGCGGCCCTCAGGTGGCTACGGGTGCCCTGTTCGCATTCACGCTCGGCCCCGCGGCGCTCGCTCCAGCGCCGTATCTGAACTTCTTGTTCGGTATCAACCTACCAGACTTGGCCTGAGGATGAGCAGACAGCCGATGAGTTATCGGCGCGGGCGCGGTCTTAGCTGTGCAATCACCCTTCAAGGAGGCCACGCAGTGAGCACCACAGCAACCCGGATCGGCTCGATCAGCCTGGTCTGCATCCCCACCCCCGACCAGGACCGGGCCATCGCTTTCTATGAGTCGCTCGGCTTTGAGAAGCGCGCCGATGTCCCGTTCGGCGGCGACTACCGCTGGGTCGAGGTCTATCCGCCGAGCGGCACCGCCGGCATCGCGCTTGCTCCGCCGCGACCCGGGAGCGAGGTGACCCCGGTCGAGACGGGCATCACCCTCACCACCGACGACGCGGACGCGACCCACGCCCAGTTGCGGTCACTCGGCGTCGACGTGGACGCCGAGGTCTCGCGGATGGGCGATCCCGTCCCGCCGATGTTCTGGTTCCGCGATCCGAGCGGCCACTCGCTGATGGTCGTGGAGCAGCGCTGAGCTACCCTGCCGGGGCGCCGGCGACGCCGTCGGCGCCTCGGCACTGCCTCACCAGGGACGGCTCTTGAACCGGGGCGACGGGCCGATCCGGTCGTTGGCCCGCGAGGCGTAGCCGATCGCGATCCCCTCGTCGAAGATCCCGGACGCCGCGTACTGGGTCGAGCGTCCCGGGCAGGTCGGCGCCGCGCTCTCGCCCGGCGTGGTCACCCACACGAAGCCGTCGAGGTGGGGCGAGTACATCCCGTAGGACGCCCCGTCGCTCGCGCCCGGCTTCGGACCTAGGCCACGACCCGACGGATTGCACAGCTGCTCGATCCCCTGCGTGACTGGGTCCGGATTGAGCAGCGGCCCGTTGCCGTCGGCGCGGGTGTCGACCACGAAATGCAGTCCGCCGGTCAGCCTCGAGACTTTGTTGCCGAACTTGATCTCCTTGGAGGCCCAGTTGAAGTGGGTGTCGCCGAGGAAGAAGCCGCGGATCTTGCTCGCGTCGCTCGCATTGAGGACCTGGGCCACCGCGCCCGGTGAGTTGGCATCCGCGGTCCCGCCCTCGACGTACAGCAGGGCGTGGGGAAGCTGGGAGAGCTGATCGATCTCGTATTTGAGCAGGGCAGCGCGGCCGGTCACCGCGGCCGGGTTGCGCCAGCAGATCGTGTCGATCGCGTCCTCCTCAACGAAGATCAGCGCGGGGAAGTTGCCAACCGCCGCCTTGAGATTGTCGACCTCGGCCTGGAAGTTGGGCTGGTCGCCCCCATCACACCCCGAGCCATGCTTGACGAAGTAGGTGGTGATGACCGCCGCCGCCGACGGATCGGTCTGCTGCATCCGGCACAGGTAGTTCTGCACCTGGGTGAAGATCTGCGGCCCCGAGCCGCCGGCCGTGTATCGGCTGAACTGGTGGGCCTGCGGGTAATCGCCGATCTTCTCGAGCTCGTGCACCACGAACGACTTGGCCCTTGACAGGTGCATTTTGTTGACGCGCGCCTCGAACCGGGCCCATGGGATCGGCGTTCCGCTAGTCGCGTTGCTCAGCCCTCCCAGCCCGACCTCGTTGGCGATCGCGTCCGCCGCATCACCCCCATACAGCCACGGGCTCTCCACGAACAGATGCGCACCGGCCAGCGGATTGGTGCCGGTGAGCCCGGGCGTGTCGAGCGGGTTGGCCGGGTTGGGCGGTGCCGTGTCGCTCGAGGAGCACTGCGCTGCGGCATGTGCCGCCCGCCTCGCTCCCGAGGCGCTGGTCAGCGCCGCGAACGCCAGCACCGCAATCGCGACAGTCAACACGACTGCCTTCCCGCTGCGCATAGGCGCCAGGGTAAGCGATCCGGCCGCGCTGCGTGGTCACCCTGGCGCTTCCTGGACCAGCGATGGTGAGCGATGTACAGCGATTCGCATCGCTTGCGGCGCGTGCTGCTTGCGTCTCCCGGCGCACGTTGTCCACGTACCTCGCGCTCAGCTCAGGGCACGAGGGGGCACCCGTGGTGGCCCACCGCCGATCGGTTACGGTCACCCGCACCATGCGCAGGACGACCCGCAGGCGCCGAGGGCGCCGCTCGAGTTCGGCGGTCAAGCCCCACCGCTCGTTCGACCCCCGCCGGCTCGGCGCGCTCGAGGCCGCCGCCTGGGTCGCCTACTACCGGCACGAGTGGCTGTCGTTCCTGCGCTCCGCGGTCGCGCTGACCCGCCACGCCTTCGGCCTGCCCTGGCCGTCCACGCTCTACGGCGCCTGGCTCGTCCTACGCGCCAATCAGCTGTGGGCGCCCTACCCGAACAACGATCCTGCCGGGGCCCGGCGGTCGATGGAGCGCTTCTACCGCCTCGTCGCCCGCCACCACGGTGAGCCGCTGGATCCCGAGCGCGCGTCCGAGCTTGAGGTCGAGTGGTGGCGGGTGCACCGCGAGCACCAGCGCGGGCAAACCGACGAGGACGAGCGCTCGCTCATGGCCGCCCTGAGCGCCCTCTACTCGTTCGTCTACGGCGTCCCGGAGGCCCATGTGAGCGTGGCCGCCGAGCAGCGCACGCTCGCCATGCGCTACTCCGATCAGTGGGTGCGAGAGGGATGTGACCTGGCCAGCCCGCTGATCTCGCAGGAGCGAGCCGCGCTTGTGCGCTCCTACGCGGGTCTGCTGGCCGCCGTGCACCGGATCTGAAGCCGGCTGGCGGCCACTGCCGCGCCACCGCACCCCCCCCCGCGCCACCGCCGCGCCACTGCACCCCCGCCCACCGACACTGCAGGCTCCGGTCGGACCCCCACACGGGCCTGCGATCACCTCGCCACCCGTGTGCATGACACGCCAACGCGCGCGCCCGCCGGGGACGTTGGCGTACCAGGATCCTCTAGTGTGCACCACGCGCCAACCCCCGGTGGCGAGGCGAGCGGTGGCGCGTCAAGCACACAACGATCGTCGGCTTCGTCCAGGCGCTCGCGTTATCACGCTCGTCGGCTCGTCGTCTGCGGGGCCATCCCCGCCACCGCGGCCCCCATGACCACCCGGCCCCGCCACCGCCGCGCCACCGAGACCACCCGGCCCCCATAATCAGGCCATGCCCTTGGTAACCGGCCTGGTCCTCGCCGCCGGCGGCTCGACCCGCCTCGGCACACCCAAGCAGCTCCTCCCCTACCGCGATACGACGCTGCTCGGCCACGTGCTCGCCACCGCCCGCGCGTGCGAGTTCGACCAGCTGCTGTGCGTCATCGGAGGCAGCGCGGACGAGATCCGCGCGCATGTCGACCTGACCGGGGCGGCGGTGGTCGAGAACCACGGCTTCGGCGAAGGCTGCTCATCCTCGATCGCCGCGGCAGTGCACGCGGTCGACCGACGGACCGACGTGCTCGTGCTCATGTTGGGCGACCAACCGGGCGTCACCCAGGAGACGGTGGGGCGACTCCTCGCCGACCGTGGCAACGCCGCATTCGCCGCGTGCGCCTACGAGGACGGCCGGGGCCACCCACTGGCCTTCGCCCGCAGCGCCTTCGGTGAGCTGGCCAGCCTCCACGGCGACAAGGGCGTCTGGAAGCTGCTCGACCACCACGCCGACCAGGTCGTCGACGTGCCGGTCCCAGGCCTCATTCCACTCGATGTCGACACGCTCGAGGACTACCGGACGCTCTTGGCCGGACACGAAGATGGGCAACTGAGGACGTAGCAATCCCAGCAATTCCGCAGCAATCCAGCTTAAGTTGACGTGCAATCGATTGCGCGGCAAAGTTACGCGGGAGGAAGGTCAGGAACGCCCCTGGCGTCAATCCAGGGAGAAGACGAGGAGCGAACAACACAGGAGGTGTGATTTGCCTACGGTGATCGGTGCCTCCACCGGTTGGGCAATCGGGTTGGTGCTTGGCATCGTCGTGACGCTGGTGGCAGCCGCGATCGTGATCACGATCGTGGTCCTGGCGACGAGGATCGCCAAACAGGCGCACATGGCAGTGGAGGGTGTCGAGAAGGTGCGCGCGCAGACGGCCGAGCTGAATGGGATCCCTCAGATCAACGACTCCGGCGTGAGGATCCTGCATTCGGCGCGCGCGCTGCGAAAGGTGGCGGTCGGGAAATGAGCCTGGAGATCGCCGCACTTTCAAACCACGGCGCGTGGGCCATAGCGCTGATCATCGGCCTTGTCGCGGCGCTGGCCGTGGCGGGGCTCTTGGTTGTGCTGGTCCGCGCGGTCGCCGACATCAAGCAGTCGGTGGCGAACCTGCTCGAGGTCGCCGGCGTGGTCGCCGCAAATACGGCAAACATCCCCCAGCTCGAGGCCACGCCGCCCGTGCTCGGTCTAATCGTGGAGGAGGCCGTGGTCCAAGACGGCTACATGAACGCGCTCACCGATGGCTACGGCAGCGGGAACGGTGGGCGATGACCACGCTAGTCATCCTCACCGTGGTACTCGCCCTGATCGTGATCGCCGTCCTGGCCGCCGCGCTGATCAAGATCCGCCAGGACCTCGAGGAGACATCGCAGAACCTCGCGACGCTCGGCGCTGCCCTCACCACGGTCGAACAAGAGCACCTCAAGCCGCTCGAGCCCGCGGTCAAGGCGATCAACGCCCAGTTCGACACGATCCTAAGCGCGCTCCCGGGCATCGCCGCCAAGGCGCGCGTGGTCGCCGAGAGGAGGCCGCGATGATCCTCGAATGGATCGGCGACGCGATCCTCCTGCTCGTCGTGCTCCCGGTCGTCGTGTACCTGCTGCGCGGCGTTCTGAACGCCGCGAACAGCATCGTGCCGAGCGTCCAGCAGATCGCTGTCGCCGCGCAGCAGGGCTCGCGGGACCTCGACGCGGCTGCGCTCCTGCTCACCACGCAGGACCAGGTAGTCAAGACGATCGAGACGGCAGCCGACTACGGCGGCTCGCTCGACGTCATCCTCGACGACGCCCGATAGGAGGCAAGCATGCCCGCAGCCGGTGTAGTGATGATCGTCGCGGTGGTATTGATCGTCGGAGCCCTCGTCTTCTACCTGGTCTCGACCATCCTCGCCCTGCGCAAGATCACGCGTGGCCTCGACGAGGCCATCGGGGGCGTAATCGGCATCATCGAGAAGAGCGCCCCCGTGAACGAGGTCGTCACCACCATCAACCAGAACCTCGACGCCGGCGTCGACCTGCTCGAGGGCCTACTCGTCAAGAAGGCGGGCCTCGCGGATGCGGTCGGCCTGGTCGAAGGCCTGTACCCGGGCGCGGCGGCCGAGGGCTTTCGGAACTTTCCGGACTCAAAGACGGTCAAGGCGCCGCGGATCGGCGAGGTGTACACGAGGGGCACGCTCACCCTTGCCCGCCTCGGTCGCGAGGCGCCGATCGCTGCGGCCAGCCCGAACGGGCCGGCGCTGCGCAACCCCGCCTATGGCAGCCTGGCCGCGCGCGGGCTCTATCCGGAAGGACGCCAAGCCAAACCGCAGGCGATGCCGCGCTCGCCGGTCATCGGGGCCGATTCACCGGTCCAGTACGTGCCGAGCGACTCGCCGGGCGTGCGCGAGCGGATGCCGGTGCCTGCCGGCAGCGGGCAAGCTCCGGCACAGAGTGAGCACAACCCCCAGGGCGGACCGGTCAAATCGTTCCTGCGCCGCCTCAAGAACGACGACTGAAGGAGAACGCGTGCAGACTCCTGCCCCGTTTGAGTACGAGCGCGCGAGCAGCGTCGACGGCGCGATCGCGTCGCTCCAGGAGCACGGTGCGGAAGCGCGGCTGATCGCCGGCGGTCACAGCCTGCTGCCGATGATGAAGCTGCGGCTGGCCACTCCCGCGTTCCTGATCGACATAAACGATCTGGACGAGCTCTCCTATATCGAGGAGGACACGGCCGAGGTTCGGATCGGCGCGCTCACGCGCCACGCCGAGCTGCTCGAGTCAGACCTGCTGGCCGGTCATTTCCCGGTGTTCCGGGATGCCGAGCAGGTGATCGCCGATCCCGTGGTGCGCAACCGCGGCACGATCGGCGGCTCGCTGTGCCAGGCCGACGCAGCCGAGGACCTCTCCGCGGTGTGCGCCGCCTTGAAGGCGAACGTCGTGATCAAAGGCCTGGACGGCGAGCGCACGGTGAACATGGATGGCTTCTACATCGGGCCGTTCACCACTGCGGTGGGCGCCGACGAGATCCTCACCGAGATCCGGCTGCCGCTCAGACAGGGAGCGGGCAGTGCTCACGAGAAGGTCGAGCGCCGGGCGGGCGACTTCGCCATCGCCGCAGTATCGGCCGCGGTGTGGCTGCAGGGTGGGACGATTGCCGACGCGGGGATCGCGCTCGGGGCGCTCGGCCCGACCACGATCATGGCCACTCGCGCCGAGGAACTGCTGAGGGGAAAGGCACCGTCTGAGGAGCTCTTTGCCCAGGCGGGCGAAATCGCCAAGGAGGATTGCTCGCCCCTCCCCGACGGCCGCGGGCCGGTCGACTACAAGCGGCACCTGGCGAGCGTCCTGACCGCGAGGGCGCTCCGGCGCGCCACCGCCCGTGCGCTGCATCAGGAGGCGAACTGACATGGAAGTGACGATCACGATCAATGGAGAACAGGTCTCGCGGGACGTCGAGCCGCGCCAGCTGCTCGTCCACTTCATCCGCGAGACCGTAGGCCTGACGGGCACGCACTGGGGGTGCGACACCTCCAACTGCGGGGCGTGCGTGGTGCTGATGGACGGCCTGCCGATCAAGTCGTGCACGACGCTGGCGGCGATGTGCGTGGGCCACGAAATCCGCACGGTCGAGTCGCTCGAACGCAGCGGCAACCTGGACCCCGTGCAACTCGGCTTTCACGAGAAGCACGGGCTGCACTGCGGCTTCTGCACCCCCGGGATGCTGATGACCGCTCGCGCGTTGCTCGACCACACCCCCAACCCGACCGAACAAGAGATCCGGACCGCGATCTCCGGGCAGATCTGTCGCTGCACCGGCTACCAGAACATCGTCAGCGCGATCCGCTGGGCGGCCGAGCACGAGGCCGCAACGAGACAGGAGGCGTGAGCAAGCATGGCCACTATCGAGACCGCCCGAACCGAGCGCCCGATCGGCTTTGGCCGCCTGAAGCGCAAGGAGGATGCACGGTTCATCCGCGGCAAGGGCACCTACCTGGACGACATCCGCCTGCCTGGGATGCTGCACGGCGCGATGCTGCGCAGCCCGTACGCGCACGCGAGGATCCTCTCGATCGACACCTCCCGGGCCCTGAGCCACCCCGGAGTCCACGCCGTCATCACCGCGAAGGATCTCGAGACGCTCGGCCTGGCCTGGATGCCGACGATCTCCTATGACACCCAGGCCGTCCTGGCCGGCGACAAGGTCCGCTTCCAGGGGCAGGAAGTGGCCTTCGTAGTCGCCGACGACGAGTACATCGCGCGTGACGCCACGGCGCTGATCGACGTCGAGTACGACCCGCTGCCGGCCGTGGTCAATGCGCGCAAGGCGCTCGACCCCGAGGCGCCGCTCATCCGCGACGACAAGGACGGCCAGGTCGACAACCTGGCCAGCCCGCTTTGGGAGGCCGGCGACGAGGAGGCGGCCGACCGCGCCTTCGCCGAGGCCGACACGATTGTCACCCGCGACATCATCTACCCGCGCTGCCATCCGGCGCCGCTCGAGACATGCGGGATGATCGCCGACTTTAACCCGCAGATCGGGCAGCTCGACATCTATAACGGCAACCAGGCGCCTAACGCGCACCGCACGGTGTATGCGCACGTGGCCGGCCTGGCCGAGCACATGATCCGCATCCGCTGCAACGACATCGGCGGCGGGTTCGGCAACAAGGTCCCGATCTATCCGGGGTACGTCTGTGCGATCGCCGGCTCGATCGTGGCCGGCGTGCCCATCAAGTGGATCGAGGACCGCTCGGAGAATCTGATCTCGACCGGGTTTGCCCGCGACTACGTGATGCACGCCGAGATGTGCTCCAAGGAGGGCAAGATCACAGGCCTGCGGGTTGACGTGATCGCCGACCACGGGGCGTTTGACTCGACCGCTCAGCCGACCAAGTTCCCGGCCGGCTTCTTCCA
>JAFASQ010000008.1 GCA_019244395.1 Solirubrobacterales bacterium
TTCGTGGCCGGCTCGATCGGCCCCACCGGTTTCCTGCCCGCCAGCGATGATCCCACCCTCGGCCAGATCACCTTCGCCGAGCTGGCCACCGTATTCGAGGAGCAGGCGCGCGGCCTCATCACCGGCGGCGCCGACCTGATCATCATCGAGACCGCGCAGGACATCCTCGAGGTCAAAGCCGCCGTGCTGGGCACGCGCGAGGCGTTCAAGGCCACCGGCCGCACCCTGCCCATCCAGTGCAGCGTGTCGCTGTTGCCCCAGGGCGGAAAGATGCTGCTCGGCACCGACATCAGCGCGGTGCTCACCACCCTCGAGGCGCTCGACGTCGACGTGATCGGCCTGAACTGCTCGACCGGCCCCGAGGACATGCGCGACGCGATCCGGTTCCTCGGCGAGAACTCCCCTGTGCCGGTCCACTGCATCCCCAACGCCGGTCTCCCGCTCCAGGGCCCGAACGGCGAGACGATCTTCCCCGAGCAGCCCGAGCCGCTGGCGAACATCCTGGGCGAGTTCATCGAGCGCTACGGAATCTCGATCGTCGGCGGATGCTGCGGCACGACTCCGCAGCACATCGAGGCGATCGCCGAGCGCGCCCGCCCCAACTCTCCGGCGAAGCGTCCCCGACGCAGGCCACCGCACGTTTCGAGCATGATCGCGGCCACCCCCCTCGTCCAGGATCCGACGCCGACGCTGGTCGGCGAGCGCGTGAACTCACAGGGCTCGCGCAAGGCCAAGGAGATGCTGCTGGCCGACGACTACGACGGGCTGATCACGGTGGCCGAGGATCAGGTCGCCGGTGGCGCGCACGTCCTCGACGTGTGCGTGGCGCTGACCGAGCGCCAAGACGAGGCCGAGCAGATGCGCCAGGTGGTCAAGCGGATCTCGCTCACCCAGCCGGCGCCCATCCAGGTGGACTCGACCGAGCCCGAGGTAATCGAGACCGCGCTCCAGCAGATCCCGGGCCGGGCGATCGTCAACTCGATCAATCTCGAGGCCGGCCGCGAGAAGCTCGACCGCGTCGTCCCGCTGGCCAAGTCCCACGGCGCCGCCCTGATCGCCCTCACCATCGACGAGACAGGAATGGCCAAGACGGCCGAGCGCAAGCTCGAGATCGCCCGGCGCATAACCCAGATGTGCTCCAGCGAGCATGGCTTCGACCCGGAGCTGCTCATCTTCGACTGCCTCACCTTCACGCTGACCACCGGCGATGAAGAGTGGCGTCCGAGCGCGGTGGCGACGATCGAGGGGATCCGCCAGATCAAGCAGAACATCCCAGGGGTCAAGACCTCCCTGGGGGTCAGCAACGTCAGCTTTGGCGTCTCCCTCCCCGCGCGCAGCGTGCTCAACAGCGTGTTCCTGCACCACTGCGTCGAGGCCGGCCTCGACCTGGCCATGGTCAACCCGAACCACATCACCCCGTACGCGGAAATCTCCGAGCACGAGCGCGAACTGGCCGACGACCTCGTCTTCGACCGCCGCGAGGACGCGCTCGAGCGGTTCATCGCCCATTTCGAGTCCAAAGGGCCGGCCGAAGAGCAGGCGCAGGAGGACCCGACGGCAAACATGGAGCCCGAGGAGGCCCTGCACTTCCACATCCTGCGCCGCAAGAAGGAAGGAGTCGAGGACTGGATCGATCGGAGCGTCGAGAAGATCGGCGCGGTGCCGACCCTGAACGACGTGCTGCTCCCCGCCATGAAGGAGGTGGGCGACAAGTTCGGCGCCGGTGAGCTGATCCTCCCGTTCGTGCTCCAGTCGGCCGAGGTGATGAAGCGCGCGGTCAAGCAACTCGAGCGCTACCTGGACAAGATCGAGGGCTACACCAAGGGCACGGTCGTGATCGCGACGGTATTCGGCGACGTCCACGACATCGGCAAGTCGCTCGTCAACACGATCCTCACCAACAACGGCTACACGGTCGTCGACCTCGGCAAGCAGGTGCCGATCTCGACCATCATCGACGCCGCGATGGAGCACAAGGCCACCGCGATCGGGCTGAGCGCGCTGCTCGTGTCGACCTCGAAGCAGATGCCGGCGTGCGTGCAAGAGCTCCATGCCCACGAGCTGAAATTCCCGGTGCTGATCGGCGGCGCCGCGATCAACCGCAACTTCGGGCTGCGGATCCTGTACCCGAACGGCACGGAATCGGACGAGATCTACGAGCCCGGCGTCTTCTACTGCAAGGACGCGTTCGAGGGGCTGGCCAAGATGGATGAGCTGATCGACGCCGGGTCGCGCGAGGCGCTCATCGCCAAGACGCGCGAGGCCGCGCGCAAGCTCCGCGAGCAGCCAGAGGCCACCGACGACGACGCACCCCCGGTGACCGACGCATCCGTCCGCAGCGCGGCCAGCACCGAGACCCCCATCCCCGAGCCGCCGTTCTACGGCGTCCGCGAGATCGACGTCGACATGGACGCGGTCTACCGCCACCTCGACACCCACGTCCTGTTCAAGCTCCATTGGGGCGGGCGCGGCGTGAAGGGCGAGCAGTGGCGGCGGCTCGTGCGCGAGGAGTTCCAGCCGCGGCTCGAGCGCATGTGGCGAGAGCAGACCTACCTGCACCCGCGGGCGCTGCTCGGCTACTTCCCGTGCAACTCCGATGGCAACGAGCTGATCATCTGGGATCCCGCCGCCCCCGGCCAGTGGGAGCTAGACCGTCTGGCCTTCCCGCGGCAGCCCAGGCACGACCGCATCTGCCTGGCCGACTTCTTCCGTCCCCTCGAGAGCGGCCGGCACGACCTCGTCGCGCTCCAGGCCGTCACTGCCGGCGATGAGGTCACCGAGCTGATGGCGAGCCTCGAGGCCGACGGGGATTACGCCGAGCAGCTGTTCGTG
>JAFASQ010000398.1 GCA_019244395.1 Solirubrobacterales bacterium
CGTATCTGGAAGGGATCTCCTCGGAGGAGATCATCGGCGCGATGCACGGCCGCAAGGCGCCGATGATGCACGCCAGCACCGGGCTCGAGCTCTGACTGCGGGTATTCAGTGCGGGGAACGCTCTGGCGCTCCCCGCACCGCCAACGCGGCTCGTTACAGAATCACCAAGCGGAAGCCGTAGGCACGGCACCGCTGATCGTCCTTTTCGACACTCTGAGATCGCGCTTGTGCTTGGCCACGACCGAGGAGCAGCGACGTCAGAGTTATGCTCGGCCACGCCAAGCGGTCATCTCGGTCGGCTGCACCTGCTGGCACTCACGATTCGTCCGCTCCGGAAGCCAGTGCCGACTCGAATCTGGTGCCCGCGTTGTTGGCGGAGCGGCAGCGCGGGCGTAGCTCGCCGAGGCGGTGGCGGCTGGCACCACGCGCGGCTGGGCGTTGCGCTTGGTCGCCCGGGCAGCGCCGAGGCCGGTGCCGGGCGAGCACGCGTCCGGTGAGGTTGGTGGGTGGGGCCCTCAGCGCTGCGCCATTTGGTGGCCTGGCGGTGGCGTCGTCTCTTTCGGTGTTTAAGCAGCAGTGTGGCTACGGCTGTCGCCGGTTCGCTGCATCGGCGCTAACCGAGCGGGCGCCGTCGCTCGTGGGGCAGTTGGAGCGACGGCGCGTTCGGCGCGCTTATTGCCTCAGGGTGATCGTCTGCTCGACGGTGATGGCGGGACCGCCCGAGGGCGTGAAGCTTCCGCTCGCGGTCAGCGTCAACTTGTGCGCGTCCCGCAGCAGATGCCCCCCGTAGCGGGTCAGCGTGACCGTGATCTTCTCGGTGCCGGCGATCGTATATATGACGCTCCCGCTCGCAATCAGGCCCCGCTTGTGCCACTGGACGGTGAGTTGGCCCGCCGAGGGAGCGTTGAACGAGCCGGTGTAGCCCCGGTTCAGGCGAATCTCCCTGATTCGCTCCTGCTGGGGGAGCGTCAGCAGCTTCACCAACGCCGCGCGGGTCTCGGCCGCGGTGGTGGGTGGCGTGACGGCGGGGATAACCGGACCGACTTCGCTCGATGTCGCCTGGGTAGACCCGATCCCGTTGGTGGCGGTGACCACCACGCGGACCGTCAGCCCGATGTCGCCCGATGCCACCGTGTACGACGTGGTGGTCGCGTCGGGGATGTTCGCGCAGGTGGAGGCGCAGCGCTGCCATTGGTAGCCGAAGGTGATGACCGGCGTTCCCGACCACTGCCCCGGCGAGGCCGAGAGCACCCCGCCGACGATGGGCTGCCCGGTTACCGTGGGCAGGGTCGAGTTCGACGGCGCGCTGCCGGTGGGCCGGGGCACAGGAGGCGCCGGGCCCGCGACGGTCAACGTGAACTGCTGGCTCGCGGCCGGGCTCGTGCCGTTGGCGGCGGTGACGGTGAACTGATACGTGCCGACGCTTCCCGCCGCGGGGGTGCCCACGATCGTCGCCGTGCCGTCGCCATTGTCGTTGAACTGCACGCCGGTTGGCAGCGCCCCGCTGGTTATCGAGAGCGTCGACGGCGTGGGGAATCCGGCTCCGGTCGTCACCGTGAACGTGCCGGGCATGCCCTGCCCGAAGGTGGCCGTGGCCGCGCTGGTGATCGACGGTGCTTCGTCGATCGTCAGCCCGAACGGCTGGCTCACGGCGCCCGCCACGTTGCTGGCCCGGAGCGTGAGTTTGAACACCCCGCCGGTTCCGGCTGCCGGGCTTCCGGAAAGAGTCGCGGTTCCGTCGCCGTTATCCTTGAACGTCAGGCCAGCGGGCAGTGACCCTGACGCGATCGACAGCGTCGGAGTTGGTGTCGGCGCCGGCTGTCCGCCTGTGGCGTCGATCGTCACCATGGCCGGCGGAGCGCCGACGGTGAACGTCGCCGTCGGCGAGGTCCGGAACTTCGGAGGCACGCCGTACGTGAACGACGCGGTCGGATCATTCGTGCTTGCGCTGTTCAGCTGGTTCCAGGCATCGTCCACCACGCCGGCCGGGACGTCGACCGTGATCCCGCCAGACTGGGTCATGCCGGAGACTGCGACCGTGTAGGTGGACGGGCCGCCGCTGACTTGAACGACCGGGATTGCGGTTCCGAACGCGCTGCCCGAGACCATCAGATCCTGCGCGCGCAGCCCGATGCTCGAAGGTGGGTCGTGGGTGACGGGAGCGGCGCCCTCGCTGTTGCCGAACGAAACCGTGAAATCCACGGTGGCTCCCGCGAAGCCGATTGCCGATGGCGGCGCTGTGACGGTGGGGACCGGGGGAGTCGGCGGCGCGCCGCCCAGAGGGGTCGCCCAGAGCTTGTTCACCTGGACCTCGAGGCTGCCGCCGCCAGTGTGGCTGATGGGATAGACGAAGCTGAAGGCAAGCTGCGTGATCCTGGTCCAGTCGATCGTGCCCTGAAAGCCGCTGAACGGGAACGCGGCGTTGAACGCGAACGCGTTGCCCACCCCGTCCGACGGCGAGATGGCCGTGTTCCCGTTCCCGTCCGTGGCGCTGATGTACGTCGTCACACCCGAAGGACTAAAGTCGCTAGCGGCCGGCATCTGGTTGATCAGGGCGAAGTCGATAAAGATCTGCGCGTTCGTGCCGCCACCAGTCAGATCGACGGGATCGCCGGATGCGGATGTGTACTGCAGCGTGCTGCCGCTGATGCCATTCCCGGCGCCTGACATGGTGAGCGTCGCCACGCCGTTACTCTGCGAGAACGTGCCCTGAGGCGTGGTCGAGGTGTGGGGTGCCGGCAAGGGTATGACCGTTCGCGTAAACGGTCCGGCGGACACATTGGGGTTTCCGAACGAGTCGATCGTGATCGGAACGCCCACCGCCTTCGCGGAGCCTGCGAGAGCAACCCAGCTGGTGAGCGTGACGGCGAGGAGCATCAATACCCGCAGCGCGCGGGCGCGGTTCATATGTGTTTGGTGAATGTTCGTCATGGTCCTGGTATGGCTAGACGAAGAACCGATCCGTCTTATTCCATTCGTCTGGTGGCCGGCTCTGCTGCCCCCCGGCCGTGGTTGATCCGCAGCACCTCGGGCAATCGGCAGGACCACTCCAGATAACCGCGCTCCGCGCTGTCGGGAGCCGCCGCGTCAGATCATGCTCAGGGTCGGGTTCGATGCGCGTGGTGCTAGCCGCCACCGCCTCAGCGCGCTAACGCAGACGCTGCTGCTCCGCCAAGAACGCAGGCACCAGACCCGAGCCGACACTGGCTTCCGGAGCGGACGAGGTCCGCTCATCTCAGCGTGGTCGCCGTGGTCGCCAAACGAGGCGAGCGCAATCGTTCCGGAGGAGTAACCGACGGTACCGTCTCGGCTCGTCCTTCTCGACTTGGACGCACACTCTTGCGCAGGACCGCTGGTCGGTTACGATCGCGCCCATGGCAGGAGAGGACTACCGCAGCGCCAGCTATCAGATCTGGCAGGCGATGGCGGCGGGCTGGGACCGCGAGCGCAGCTGGATGTGGGAGGCGTCGCGCGCGGTCTCCGAGAAAATGCTCGAGGCGTTAGGGCCTCAGCCCGGACAGACGATCCTTGAGTTGGCGGCGGGCACGGGCGAGACGGGGTTCGCGGCTGCCGGCGTGATCGGGCCCGACGGGCGGCTGATCTCGACCGACTTCGCGCCGGAGATGGTGGCGGCCGCGCAGCGCGAGTCGCAGCGTATTGGCCTCGCCAACGTCGAGCATCGCGAGATGGACGCCGAGCGTATGGACCTCGAGGACGACAGCATCGATGGTGTGCTGTGCCGCTGGGGCTACATGCTGATGGCCGATCCGGCGAGGGCACTGGCGGAGACCCGCCGGGTGCTGCGCGGGGGCGGGCGGCTGTCGCTCTCGGTGTGGGGGGCCGCGGAGCGCAACCCCTGGGCCTCTGTGCCGGCCACGGCGCTGATGGAGCACACTGGCGCCGCGCCGGCGAATCCGCAAGACCCGGGCATCTTCGCGATGGCGGACCCCGACCGGGTGCGCTCGCTTGTACGCGACGCGGGGTTTGGTGAGCCGCGGCTCGAGGAGGTCGAGGTGCATTGGCGCTTCGACGATTTCGACTCCTACTGGCGGTTTGTCACAGAGCTGGCGGGCGGGATCGCGATGGTGCTGCAGGCCATGCCAGAAACCGATCGCGAGGCCGTGCGCACAATGGTTGAGCAGGCCGCCGCGAACTTCCGCACGGATGGTGGCCTGGAGCTGCCAGGCGTAGCGCTGAACGCCGCGGCGGGATAGCACTCACCGTCCCGAGTCGACGCGGGGCGGACGACTGCAATTGTGCAACAGGGGCGGTCTTACGACTGGCGGATGCGAGACGAGCGCTCGCGCAGGCAATCCATCAGTTTAGGGCCCGGCATCGTGACTCGCGCTCCGTGGCAATGGGACAGCCGACCGCACGTAAATCGAGGTCTCTGAGACGCTCGGACAGGACGAGCTGGGGAACTACGACACCGAGTCCGCGAACTTCTCCTCCTCACGTTTGCGGAAGTCCGTCTCGACCTGGCGGCGCTGGACCAGCATCGAGTGCCCGGCTGTGTGCGATCCGGACACCTCTACGCCGCCGAGGCGACGAGGTCCGTCTCTTCCCCAACGGACGAATCTCGACATTGAGCGTGGCGTGGTGTCTGACAGCTCCCTTCTCGAGTGAGGGGGAGTGTCGGTCGCGGAGCGCTAGCCCGGTGTCGTCCTGTCAGCTAACAGCACGCACGTTTGACACCCGGCGTCTCGTGGTCGCGC
>JAFASQ010000525.1 GCA_019244395.1 Solirubrobacterales bacterium
CAACAACCAGACCGTTCGCACCTGGACTTGCCAGGGCCGGTTCCGCCGATTCAGTCGGACGGCGTGCGCATCCGTTGCTGTCACGCTAACTGGCTCATCGAGGACACACCGAGACGCCGCTGGATTGCCCGACCGCCGGGCTACACACGGGGAGGACTTCTGGGTGAATGAGCACGCTGGGCCGGCCCGGCGCGCCTCAGGCGAGTAGCCGCCGGACGCGCGTTCATCGTTGGTCCGTGTCCGGTCCGTCACGCCGGCGAGCCTTGTCCGCGGCGGCGTCCGCATCCGCGTCACGGGAGCGGCTGCGCCGCTCCCGTTCGAGCTTCTTCGCCTCCGCGCGCTGCTCGCGTTCGTGCTTCTTCGCCTCCGCGCGCTGCTCCCGTTTGAGCTTCCACGCCTCGTAGCGCCCGTCCCTCACGGCCTTTGCGTCGGCGCGGCGTTTATCGCGCTCGCGCCGGCGGTCATGCTCCGCCGTGCGACGGGCGGCGAGCTCACTGGCGCTTAACTCGCGGAACAGCTTCGCTCCGAGCCCGGCGACAGCTAGGCCGAGCAGCGGCAGGCCGACGCCGAGCTGTCCAGCGGTTAGGTCACGGCATGCGGTCGAATGCGCGGTGAGCTGGCCGGTCCCCGCCGTAGTCAACGTCCCCAAGGCGAAATAGACGGCGGTCGAGCCCCGCAGCACGGCGTCGTTCGTGCCGTCGTCGAAGCAGCCGAGGTATTGCGCCGGAGTGCTCGACGTGGCCGCCGCGAAATGCGCCGGGACGTGGACCCGGATGGTGTGGCCCCCGTGCACGACAACCATGTCGTGGGCCGGGACGTGGAGCAGCGCGTGGGACATCGCGTAGTCCATCGCGGCGAACGCAGTGACCACGCTCAGGAACATGACGGCGTAGCCGATGATGAACGCGCCGAGCGGCAGGTCCGCGAACCCGGGGGACACCAGGATGTAGATGGGCAGCGCTAGGCCGACCAGCATCAGCATCGAGCCGCCGATAACCGTCGGGTACGGGTCGGTCGTCGCCCCGTGGTGCACGGTGTGCGCGTACAGCACGAGCGACCCTATCCAGGCGAGGACGGCGAGCTGGGCGGCGGGACGACTGAACGGCGCCAGGACCCGCCGCGCGACTGTGACCGACGCGCGGCGCGCAGCTCGCCACATGCGCCCGGGGAGCGCGCGCAGCCAAGGCAACGCGCCGCGCCCGACGCGCTCCCCGTCGTACCTGATGCGGGAGCCGAGTTCCCTGACGCGCCCGGCCGCGCCGCTCACCGAGAGCTGGCTGACCCGCTTCGCCGTCTGAACGCGTTGTAACCAACCGCCACGCCTACGGCGGCGCCAATGACGAGCCCGGGAATATCCCCGATGGCGAGCCCGAGCCCTGCCGCCGCCAGGGCGCTCATCGCCGCGCCACCGGCCCCGCCAAGTCGGTCGCGGAGCGTGTCGTCGATTTCCTCGACGCTGCGCTCAAACGCGCTCTCGCCGCCGCCGTCCGAGGCGTCGTTCGCATGCTCGCCACCGCCGTCCGCGTGTTTGGCGGAGGTCTCCGTCGTCGCGTCCATCTCGGAGTGAAGGATAGCTCGCGTCCCCAGCGCGCCGCGACATTCCGAGTCTCCAGGTCGGCGCAATGACCAGTTGGCGGCGCTCCGACCGTGGTAGAGCGCGTGCCAGCCGGCCACGCCACGGCCGTCGCCGCGTACGCCGCACGCTCCACCATGAGCACGGGCAGCTGCGTAACGGCACGACCGGCGAGGTCGCCGGCGTGGACCCAACATCGGGCAGGCTCGATCTCCGCCTCGCCGACGGCAGCGAACTGCGCCTCCAGCCGGACGAGATCGCGCAGGCCGATCTGCGGCTCGCCTACGTCCAGCACCCGTTCCCGGCCCAAGGGCACACCACCGACACCGCTCACCTGATCATCGCCGGGGCCGTGACCCGCGAGGGCAGCTACGTCGCCCTCACCCGCGCCCGCGATCAGACCCACATCTACGCCGCCGACGCTCCGGACCGGTCCGACGGCGCCGACCGCCTTCAGGACCTCGCGGATCGGATCAGCCGCACCGAGCCAGAGCTACCGTCAATCCACACTCCCCTCGCCCACGAAACCACGATCCTCGCCACACAAGAAGCGGGAGAGGTTGAGCCAGGCGTCGAGCGGGCCGACCAAGCGTTCGACCCCACCCCGCAAGCAGAACCGCGACCGCCGGAACGGCAGCCAGTCACGGAGATCATGGGCCGCGACGCCGCCGACGCGCAAGCGAACACCCACGGCGCTGAAGATGACGACCAAGCCTCCCGAGTGTGCCCAAGACGAGCCGCCCGGGACCTCGCTGCGCCCCCTCGCGGGCTCGAAGAACTCGAGCGAGATCAGTCCTCTGGCTGGGAGCCTTAACCACCCATTCCGTGAGCCCGGGCAGAGCGGCCCGCTCCCTCCGAGCCATGTCGCGGCGAATATCCGCGTCGCGCCGCTCCTCACGGCAGCTCGCCATGCTCGTCCTGGTGACTGATCAGCTGGTCGGTGAAGGCCCGAACACGTCGCCGATCCCGACCGCGCTATCGGAGCAATCAGTCTCAGCGACCAGCTCCACTGCGTCACCGCTCACGCGATACAGCTGCGCTTCGGACAGCGCGCCCACCCGCCCGTCGCGGTGCAGCCTCAGGGTGTACGTGCGGTCCACTGGTCCTCCGGGTCTCAGGTGGCGATCGATTGAGCGCAGTCCCGCGCCAGCGGGACACAGGTGACCAAGAGCGGAGGGCGGGCGGCCTGTCAAGGTCGGCCCCAGAGATCGACCCGCATCCCCGCTCGAACAACCTGGGCGGGCCTTTACAGGCCGCCCGCCCTCCGCTACGCCGTTCCCGCCACGGGCAACCAGGCCGGCTGGCCTACCTCCAGGACCGTCCCGCTCACCCACCGGCGCCCCCCAGCTGGCACCGGCCGTCACAGTCCCTCCTAACCCGAGCTCGCCACGCGTTCGAGCGCTCATGGCCGCCCGACCCGGCCTGCGTCGACCCGACGCGGGTTTACGCGATGACCGCCAGTTGCGCTTGGTCGCCTTTGCGATCGTGCGACTCGGAGCTGCTGGGAGACGGAAGCAATCGTTCGGATCCTCGGCCGAGTGGTCGTCGGCAAGAAGCCCGACCGAACGCGACGACTACACCAGCAAGCCTTTACGTAGAGGTTCTTCGCGAGGTCGAGCGGGGCTCTCTAGACGCTCCCGGAGACGCGACAGATATTCCTGCACAGACGCATACATTTGAGGTAGGCTCTGCCTCCTGTCGGATCGCGTTGGGCCGCGATGGTTGTCTTTACGGCGCTCTTTCAAACTTGGAGTCAAGGATGATCCGTGCTTGGCATCTCTTCGTCGCTTGTGTGGCGAGGCGTCCGATCCCTCTACCCACACTTTTCGGTCTCGTCGTGGTTTGCACGATCGGGCTCATGTGGACGCCAAACGCATCCGCTGCGACCATCAGCGTGGTCAGCGGTAATGGGCCGATCGGCGCGCCTGACCCTAACGTGACAGTCACTGACTCGTGCGCGGGCACGACGACGCAGGCCACGATCGTGCCTCCATACTCGGATTCTGGCGGGTATTGGATTGATCCGATCAGCGGTAGTCAATGGGATAGTGTAAATGCCGGATCTCACGGCTGCAACGGCACGTATCAGATGACGTTTACTCTTCCTGCAGATGCTGTGTCCCCGTCGTTGACCGTGACGGAATTGGCGGATAACTCAACGAATGTCTCCGTGAACGGCAATCAACCGTTCATCACCGGCAACGTCCCTGGGCAGTGCGTACACGCGTACGACGGGCCGCCAGCCATGGGTACCACCGCGTCCGGTCTAGTCCCTGGCATAAACACCTTGACGTTCAACGTCGACAATTGTTATCCCGCAGCCGGTGTGAATCCCACCGGGCTCGACTTCGTTGCGACCGTGACCTACTCGGCTGGTGCTGCTCCCACCATTTCGTCTGTTAAGCCGGACTGGGGGCCGTACAACGGTGGTACTAGGGTCACGATCACGGGAACGAACTTCGGCAGCTCACCCTCAGTCGAATTCGCCGACAATTGTGATAACCCTAACCGCTTTCAGAATCCAGCGAGGGTGCTCAGCGCGAGCAGCACACGGATCGTCGCGTCGGTTCCGGCCGCCACGGATGTTGCATACCCCGACGGGGCCGAGAATGTCGGCGAGCTGAACGGCCCGGCCTGCCTGGGGGTTTTCACAGCACCAGCCCTGAGCGGTGCCGAAGCCTCTTGTCCGAATGGTGCCGTTACCTCGGGCGGGTGCCGATTTACGTACGTCGTGCCGCAGATAGGCTATTTGGCATTTCAGGGACACGCGCGTGGAGCGCCCACGGGTGTGTTCAGCAACTGCACGGCCGAGGTTGTCCACTCTCGGAACCATAGTGTGCTTATCTCCGCTGCACACTGCCTCACAAACGAGGATCTGCCATTCAGGGGCCGCTCCTACCACTGGTGGTGGTACGACTTTGCATTCGCGCCGGGATACTTTGGCCCGTTGTGTAAGGTGAAGACGGGCATGCAGGGGGCGAGTCAGTATTTCGGGTGCGGCGGGACGGCGCCCTATGGGGTCTGGTGTGCCGATAGCAGCTCACATCCATTCAGGTCACGAGGGCTCTATTTCGATGCTGACCC
>JAFASQ010000115.1 GCA_019244395.1 Solirubrobacterales bacterium
CTTGTTGACGGCCTGGATCACCGCGGCGCAGAAGAACAGGAACTCGAGGTTCCGGTGCGGCGTGTCGCCCGGCGCCAGCAGGTTCTTGCCCGTGTCGGTGCCCATCGACCAGTTGTTGTGCTTGCCCGAGCCGTTGACGCCGGCGAAGGGCTTCTCGTGCAGGAGGCAGACGAGCCCGTAGCGCCGCGCCACGTTCTGCATGACCTGCATGGTCAGCTGCTGGTGGTCGGAGCCGACGTTCGAGTTCTCGAAGATCGGCGCGATCTCGTACTGGTTCGGTGCGACCTCGTTGTGGCGGGTCTTGACCGGAACGCCGAGCTTGGCCAGTTCGCGCTCGGTCTCGAGCATGCACGCGAGGATCCGCTCGGGGATCGAGCCGAAGTAGTGATCATCGAGCTCGTGACCCTTGGGCGGCTTGGCGCCGAACAGGGTGCGGCCCGTGGTGATCAGGTCGGGGCGCTCGAAGTAGAACTGCTCGTCGATCAGGAAGTACTCCTGCTCCGGGCCGATCGTGGTGAACACCCGCTGGGCGGCGTCGTCGCCGAACAGGCGCAACGCGCGGATGGCCGACTTGGAAAGGGCGTCCATCGAGCGCAGCAGCGGGATCTTGTGGTCGAGAGCCTCACCCGTCCACGAGGCGAACGCCGTCGGGATGCAGAGCAGCGTCCCGTTGGGGTTCTCGAGGATGAAGGCGGGCGAGGTGGGGTCCCAGGCGGTGTAGCCGCGAGCTTCGAAGGTGGCCCGGATGCCGCCGGTGGGGAAGCTCGAGGCGTCGGGCTCGCCCTGGATCAGTTCCTTGCCCGAGAACTCCGCCAGCGCCGTCCCCTCGCCGGTGGGCGCGTAGAAGCTGTCGTGCTTCTCGGCGGTCGATCCGGTGAGCGGCTGGAACCAGTGTGTGTAGTGGGTCGCGCCGCGCTCGAGCGCCCACTCCTTCATGGCCAGCGCCACCGCGTCGGCCAGGGAGGTGTCGAGTGCCTCGCCCCGGGCCAGCGTGTCCTGCAGGCGGTTGAACACGTCGGTGGGCAGGCGCTGGCGCTGAACGGCCGGGCTGAACACGTTGGCCCCAAAGACCTGGTTGTCCGGGACGGTCAGGTCGGGAGCGCCCAGCGAAGATCCATTGGGAGTCCACTGGGCGGCGTACACGTTCTGCTGGCGGATTCGAGGCATGCGTTGTTCGACTTCCTTCCTGTGAGCGCCGCGGCGGTGCGGGCGCGTGAGAAACCCCGCCTCGGGCGTCCCGAGGCATACGTTGGCCAGGGTAACGTGGGGTTGGGGGGGCGTCATTATCCGAATGTCCAAACCGGCCGGGGCACGTGTCCAAATTGCGGCATGTAATACTCGACCGCGTGCCCTTCAATCGAGAACTCGGCTGGCAGGCGTACGTCGCCGACGAGGGCCGCTACGAGCGGGCCCCCTATCGCCGGTGCGGGCGCAGCGGGCTCAAGCTTCCCGCCATCTCGCTCGGGCTCTGGCAGAACTTCGGTGATGACCGCCCCTTGGCGAACAGCCGGGCGATCATCCGCCGCGCCTTAGATCTGGGCATCACCCACTTCGACCTGGCCAACAACTACGGGCCGCCGTACGGGAGTGCCGAGATCAACTTCGGACGGATCTTCGCAGAGGACCTGAAGCCATATCGCGACGAGCTGATCATCTCGACCAAGGCCGGCTACGACATGTGGCCCGGTCCCTACGGCGAATGGGGCTCGCGCAAGTACCTGCTGGGCAGCCTCGAGCAAAGCCTTCAGCGGATGCGGCTGGACTACGTGGACATTTTCTATTCGCACCGGTTTGATCCGGACACTCCGCTCGAGGAGACGATGGGGGCCCTGGACGCTGCGGTGCGCCACGGCAAGACCCGTTACGTCGGCATCTCCTCCTACAGCCCGCGCCGCACCGAGGAGGCGGCGGAGATCCTGCGCGAGCTGGGCACACCGCTCTTGATCCACCAGCCCTCCTACTCGCTGCTCAACCGCTGGATCGAGGAGGAGTTGCTCGACGTGATCGATCGCGAGGGCGTCGGCGCAATCGTGTTCTCGCCCCTGGCCCAAGGTCTGCTGACCAACCGGTACCTGAACGGCGTGCCCGAGGACTCGCGCATTCGCATCGGCAACTACCTGGACGAGTCGATGCTGAGCGAGGAGAACCTCGCCCGCATGCGGGCGCTGAACGAGGTGGCTGAGCGCCGGGGGCAGTCGCTGGCGCAGATGGCGATCGCCTGGGTGCTGCGCGACCCGCGAATCACCTCGGCGCTCCTCGGTGCCTCAAGCGTGCGCCAGCTCGAGCAGAACGTCGCCGCGCTCGATCGGCTGGACTTCGAGCCCGGCGAGCTGGAAGAGATCGACCGCTATGCCACGGAGGGTCAGGTCAACATCTGGGCGGCGTCGAGCGAGGAGTAGGCGGCGCGTGGCGCCGCCGGGCATGGACGCCCGGCGGAACCGGTCCCATGGACGCCGGGCGCAGCCCGGCCCATCATCAGTGGGGGGTGTTCGAGGACGTCGTGATGACCTGGCCGTTGTTGTTCACGTACGTCCGCGCCGGCGGGGTGTGGATCGTTACCGCGAAGGTGCCGTGGGCGAGCGATCCGTCGGGCAGGACCGCCTTGGCCTTGCCGTTCAGGCCGGCGGCCACCTCCCAGGCGACGACGTGGTGGCCGGGCTTGACCGCGGTGACGCCGAAGTCGAACGTCGCGGTGCGGCCGGCGGGCAGGGGGCCCAGGGCCCAGGTGTTGGAGTACGCGGTCACCGCGCCACCGGGACTGCCGGCGCCGCTGCCGGAACTCCCATCAGGTGGATTGTCGAGCACCCACACCGGGCGCGAGGGGCGCGCGAGTCCCGCCATCTGGAGGTGCTCGCTGAACGCGGCGGCGCTGGTTCCCTGGCCGGCCGGCGCGGGGAACGCGCAGGTGACGTTGCAGACGCTCACCGCGACGTCAGGGAGGGTCTTGCCGCTCAGGTTGTGGACGGCGAGCACCAGGTGGGTGCGCTCGGACAGGCGCTGCACGGCGGGGAAGCTCGCGGTGGTGATCTGGACCGTGAATCTGCCGCTCGGCTCCTGGGCGTCCTGACGCCGGCCGCCACCGCACGCGGTCAGCAAGAGCGCTGCGCACATCAGGCCGATGCTTCTGGTGCTCACGGCGGGGCGAACATAGCAACTGACCTTGGCGCGACGCGGCGGTCGGGATTTCCCGTAGGCTTAGCCGGGTTCCGCGGCAGGAGGCCAGAGCAGCTTTGATCAGAGCGGTCGCCGATCGAGGATACGCGCCCGTTAGGGGCCTCCTCGAAGAGGTCGGCAACATGATGATCCTGACGGGCAAGACGCTCGTGTCCGCAGTGCGCCCGCCGTATCCGTACGGCAGCGAGTTCGTTGGGCAGTTCATGTTCGCCCTGCGGTTGTGCTGGTTCCCGCTGCTGATCTCCACGATCGCGTTCGGCTATGAGGCGCCCGGCCTCCAGGCGGCCAACTTCCTCGTCCTGTTCGGCGCGATCGACCGTCTCGGCGGGTTCTTCGTGCTGGCCTCGATCCGCGAGTTCGCGCCGTTCGTGGACGCGATCGTGCTGGCCGGCGTGGCCGGCACCGCGATCACCGCAGATCTGGGCGCGCGCAAGATCCGCGAGGAACTCGACGCGCTGCAGGTGCTCGGCGTCGACCCGATCAAGAACCTGGTGGTGCCCCGATTCCTCGCGTTGATGCTGGTCACCGGGCTGTTCGACATCTACGCGCTGATCTTCGGCATCTTCGGCGGCATCCTGGCCACGATCGTCAACCACGCGCCGCTGGGACCGTTCTTCGCCACGTTCTTCAACAACGCCGAGACAACCGACCTGTGGGGCTCGGTGGTCAAGACCACCCTGTTCGGCGCGATCATCGCGGTGGTCTGCTGTTACAAGGGGATGACCGCGTCGGGCGGCGCGGAGGGCGTCGGGCGCGCCGTCAACCAAGCGGTCGTCATCGCGTTTTTGGGGATCTTCGCGTTCAACTATGCGTTCACGCAGACGCTCCTCGCCACGCATCCTGAGATCACGACGATTCCACGATGAACGAGCTGATCGTCACACCCAAGGGCTGGATCGAGAGCTTCGGCGAGATCGCCAAATTCTGCGCGCGGGTGATGGGCGAGGTCCTGCGCCTGCGCGTGTTCAGGTTCTTCGGCGAGGCGCTGCGCCAGGCGGGCATCCTGATCGTCGGCTCGGCGCTGGTCATCTGCACGCTGGTGTTCATCGTCGGCCTGTCGTGCGGGATCGAGGGCGCGTACCTGCTTCGGTCGCAGGGCGCGCCGGCGTTCTCCGGCGTGTTCTCGGCCTGGTGCGACCTGCGCGAACTGGCGCCGCTGGCCTTCGGCTACATGATGGCGGCCAAGGTGGGGACCGGGATCGTGGCCGAGCTCGGGTCGATGCGGATCTCGGACGAGATCGATGCGCTCGAGGTGATGGGCATCAGCGGCATGACGTTCCTGTGCGCGACCAAGCTGCTGGCCTCGTGGATGGTGCTGCCGTTCGTGTACCTGATCTCGATCGGGTGCGGCTTCCTGGCCAGCTACATCGCGGTCGTGCAGCAGATCGGGGATGTGTCCTCGGGCGGCTACTTTCTGATCTTCTGGGAGTTTCAGAACCCGCCCGACCTCCTATTCAGCTTGATCAAGGCGATGGCGATGGCGACCATGATCGTGCTCGTCGGCTGCTACTACGGCTACAACGCGAGTGGTGGGCCTGTAGGTGTAGGTACCGCCACCGCGAAGTCGATGGTGCTTAACCTGGTCGGTGTGCATCTCATCGGAATGCTCGGCACGCAGCTCTTCTGGGGCGCGAATCCGCGCGCGCCAATCGGAGGTTGATGGTCATGGGGGACGACGAACGCCGGCACGAGCGTCCGGGCCCCGCGCGCCAAGGCGCCTCGCGGGTGTCAGTCGTCGACGAGGAGCCGTCCCGGCCCGGCCCGCCCCCGGGCGCGGACGAGGATGACTACAGGTGGCACAGCTACAAGGTGTATCCATCCGGGCGTCCGGACGCCGTGGAGTTCATCGACATCTACAAGTCGTTCGGGCGCGCGCACATTCTGCGTGGCCTCAACATGGGGCTTCCCGAGGGGATGGTGTCGATGATCATCGGACCGTCCGGGACCGGCAAGTCGGTCTGCATCAAGCACATGGTCGGGCTGTTGTACCCGGACGCGGGCGACATCCTCGTGCACGGCCGGTCGATCCCCAACATGCCCGACGACGAGCTCTTCGAGATGCGCAAGAAGTTCGGGCTGCTGTTCCAGGACGGCGCGCTGTTCGGCTCAATGAACCTATACGACAACGTGGCCTTCCCGCTGCGCCAGCACACCGAGAAGGGCGAGGACGAAATCGAGGACATCGTCATGCGGCGGCTGAAGGAGGTCGGGCTGGCCGATGCGCGCTTCAAGGCGCCCAACGAGCTCTCGGGCGGGATGCGCAAACGCGCCGGATTTGCCCGCGCGCTGGTGCTCGAGCCCGACATCGTGCTGTTCGACGAGCCTGACTCGGGCCTCGACCCGGTGCGCACGGCGCTGCTCGGCGAGCTGATCCTCGAGATCCACCGCGACATGATGGAAGAGGCCAAGGAGAAGGAGAAGGAGCACCTGCCGACCTTCTGCGTGATCACCCACGACATCATGAGCGCACGTCGCGTGGCGGACTACATCAACGTGCTCTGGAGGGGGAGGATCGTCGAGGCAGGCCCGGCCGAAGACATGCTGAACTCGGAGAACCCGTTCATCCGGCAGTTCCTGTCCGGGGAGTCGCAGGGTCCGCTGGCCATGGACTAAGGACCTGCTCCAGAATTATTGACGGCCTTGACGGCGTCTGGGCGCGCCTGACACCGCCGGCTCGCCCTCAAATACTCCCGGTATTATCGCGGCGAGCCGCCGGCGTCAGTCACGCCCAGCCACTCGTCAATTTCCACCATTAATTCTGGACCCGGCCCTAAGCGCGCCGGCGGGGGCGCGGCGGTAGCCTCAGCGAGGCCATGAGGGTGAGGATGTTGGAGCGGCTCGCGCGGGCGGCTGCGGGGAGACCGGCCGTGACGCTCGGGATCGTGCTGGCGTTGGCGCTCGGTGGCGCGGCGCTGGCCCTCAGGCTGCAGCCCGACACCGGCAGCGACACATTCGTCAGCCGCTCCTCCTCGAGCTTTCAGGCCACCGTCGACGACCAACGCCATTTCGGTGGCGATCCGGTGGTGATCCTGATCCGCGAGCCGCTGAGAGACCTGGTCGAGACGAAGGACCTCGGGACGGTCAGCCAGCTCGAGGCATGCCTGGCCGGCCAGGTGGTCGTGCCAAACCAGCAGCTGCAGGCCTTCACCCCGGCGCCGCCGGGCGCCCAGGCGCCTTACGGCGGACCGAACAGCCCGTGCGGCAAGCTGATGCAGGCGCGGCCGGCGCAGGTCGTGTACGGCCCCGCGACGTTCCTGAACCGGGCGGTGGCGGCGGTGAACGAGCAGGTGGTGGCGCTCGAGCGCGCCGCGCAGCAGGCGGTGACGAACGCGCGGCAGAACGCCTACCGGCTGGCGCTGGCCGAACATCTCTCGCGCCGGCAGGCGCTCACGGCGGCGAACGCGGCGGGACAGCTCGCCACCCAGCAGCAGGCCGAGCAGCTGATTCGGATGTACCTGAACTCCGGGATCTCCGGGCAGCCGAAGATCGACGACCCGCGGTTCATCCCCGAGATCGTGTTCGACCAGACGCGGGGCGCAGGCCAGCCCAAGGCGCGTTTCGCGTACCTCTTCCCGACCGCCAACGCGGCTCTGATCCAGGTGCGGCTGAAGCCCACGCTGAGCGTCGCGCAGCAGACTCAGGCCATCGCGTGGATCCGCCAGGCGGTCCGGATGCCGATGTTCCGCTCGGCCTACGGCGGCACGTACACGGTCTCGGGCGTGCCGGTGGTGACCCATGACCTGGCCTCGACGATCACCGCGTCGATCGCCGGCCTGCTCGCCGCGGCGCTGGTGGTGATGGCGCTGACGCTGCTGCTGGTGTTCCGGAGCCGGCTGCGGCTGCTCCCGTTGGCGATCGCGCTCGCTGCGGTGGCGATCACGTTCGGCGTGGTATCGCTGCTGGGAACGTCGCTGACGATGGCGTCGATCGCGGTGCTACCGATCCTGATCGGGCTGGCCGTCGACTACGGCATACAGTTCCAGGCGCGTGTGGAGGAGGCGCGCCGGGCGGGGGCGGCCGGCGCGGTAGGCGGGAATTCCGCCTCGGATGATCTCGCGCGGGCGACGATCGCGGCCGCACCCACGATCGCCACCGCCGCGCTGGCCACCTCCGCCGGGTTTCTGGCACTGCTGCTCTCGCCGGTGCCGATGGTGCGCGGCTTCGGCGAACTGCTGATCGTGGGAATCGGGATCGCGGTGGCGTGCGCGCTGTGTGCGGGAACCGCGGCGATGGTGCTGAGAGTGCGTTATTTGCGCGCTCACGGCGTGGGCACGCCTCGGCGGGGCGGACACATGCCGTCGTTTGGGGTGGTCGGCGCGTCGGCGCGGGGCGCGGGCGAGATCCTCGGCGACGCGGGTGCCCGGGTCGCGTCACTCCTCAGCGCGACCGCGCGGCGCGCGGTCGCCGCGGCGGCCCGCCGGCCCGCTCGCGTCCTGCTCGTCGGCGTCCTCTTGGCGGTGACGGGATGGGTGCTCGACACCCAGACGCCGGTGCAATCCGACGTGACCAAGCTCGTGCCCTCGAGCATGCCCGCGCTGCGCGATCTGCGCATGCTCGAGCGTGTGACCGGCGTCTCGGGTGAAATCGACGTCGTCGTTCACTCGCGTGACGTCGCCACCCCGACGACGATCGGCTGGATGTTGCGCTACCAGGACGCGCTGCTGTCGCACTACGGATACGTGGAGGCCGAGGGTTGTGCGCGAGCGACGCTGTGCCCCGCGCTGTCGCTCCCCGACCTGTTCTGTTCGGGCGCCGAGGTCGCCGCGGATTCCTGCAGCTCGCTGAGAACCGGCGCGATCATGAGCTTCCTGCGCGCCGTCCCGACCTACTTCTCCCAGGCGGTCATCACCCAGGAGCGGCGAGAGGCCACGCTCGCGTTCGGGATCCGCCTGACGGCGCTCTCGCGCCAGCAGCGCGTGATCGACTACATGCGATCGCAGCTGCATCCGCCGCCGGGGGTCAGCGCCGAGCTGGCCGGGCTGCCCGTGCTGGCGGCCCAGGCCGACGCCGCCCTGTCCTTCTCCGGGCGCCGGCTGCTGATGTTGGCGGTGGGGCTCGTCGCCGTCGGGCTGGTGTTGCTGGCCATCCTGCGCACGGCTGAGCGGGCGCTGGTGCCGCTGGTGCCGATCGCCCTGGCCACCGGCTGGTCGTCCTTGATCCTGTTCGCCACGCGCATTCCGCTGAACCCGATGTCGGCCACGCTGGGAGCGCTGGTGATCGCAATCTCGACCGAGTTCAGCGTGCTGCTGTCGGAGCGCTTCCGGGCAGAGCGACGCGCGGGCTTGGAGCCGGCCGACGCACTCGTGCGCACCTACCGGTTCACCGGCTCGGCCGTGCTGGCCTCCGGGATCACGGCGATCGCCGGCTTCGGCGTGCTCACGCTCTCGAGCATCACGATGCTGCGCGACTTCGGGCTGGTGACGCTGATCGACCTCTCGGTGTCGCTGGCCGGCGTGCTGCTCGTGCTGCCCTCCGCACTTGCATGGTCGGAGCGGGAGGACGCGCCCCAGAGCGTCCGCGAACGCACGCGTCGCACCGGCGGCTGGCTGTGGCGGCGCCGACGTGCGCGGGTGGCGTGAGCGGGCCCCGGCCGACTGCGGGCGACACGCCGCGCACGCCGTCGAGCGCTCCGTCTCGGACCGACACGCGCCGGTACGGCTGGGCGGTCGGCCTGCTGGCGGCGGCGCTGGCGATCGGCTTTTTGGCCTACACGCTCGGCTCGCACGCTTCGGGGAGCACCGGCATCCCGACGGGCAAACCGCTGCGGTTCTTCGCTGCGCCGCTCGCCGCATCGACGTTGGGCGGCGACGCTAACGTGAATCCGCCGTGCACGGCGGCCCGGCACGATCCCCGTGCGCTCAACGTGTGCCTCATGGTCATGCGCGCGCCGCTCGTGCTCGCCTTCTTCGTGACCGACTCGAGGGGCTGCGAGCGCGAGGTCGACACGCTGCAGGCGCTGGCGCGACGGCAGGCGCTGCGCGGCGCGCGGTTCGCGGCGGTCGCCGTCAGCACGTCGCACGCCGCCGCGGCCAAAGCCGTGCGAGCGCATCATTGGACGATCCCGGTGGCCTACGACGCCGACGGCGCGGTCGGCGCGCTGTACGGGGTGACGGCCTGCCCGCTGCTCGAGCTGGCCGAGCGCGGGGGGACAGTGGCGCAGCGGCTGATCGGCGAGCACTGGCTGAACCGGGACGCGCTGGGGGCGCGCGTGCGGACGCTGCTCGAGACCCCGGCTTCGAAATGAGCGTCGCGAGCGGGCTGATCGCGCCCGGATTGCGCGCCGAGTTCCCCGGGCTGCGGCTGTATTGGATCGCGCTCGACGCCCGCCCGCGCGCCAGTCCCCCCGATCTCCGGCGCCGCCTCGGCGAGCTGTCTGACCGCTATCGCGGCGCCGGCGTGGTGGCGATGCGCACCCAGCCGATTCCGCATGCCTACCGCGCATTCTTCCGGCAGGTCGGCGTCGATCCCGACGCGGCGCGGATCCCGAGCGAAGAGGCCGCCGTACGACGCCTGATCCAGGGCGGGTTCGAGTCGCGCGACACGCTCCAGGACGCGTTGCTGATTGCCCTGGTGGAGACGGGTGTGCCGGTCGGGGCGCTCGACCGGCGATCGGTCGACGTGGGCAGCCTGGAGATCCGGCTCGCGGTGGCGGGCGATCGCCTCGGGGGCGCCGGCGGCGGTTCTCCCCTGACGGCGGGGCAGCTGATCGTGGCGGACGCTTCGAGGGTGCACGCCACACTGTTCGGCTCGCCGGCGCCGGAGCATGCTCCGGGGCCGCGCACGCGCCGCCTCGTCCTGTTCGCCGTGGCCGTCGATGGAGTGCCGGCGATCCACGCGGAGGAGGCGCTGTGGCTGGCGGCGGACGTGTTGACAGCTGGGTAGACCCGGAAGATCGGGGTATCGTTTCGTCGGCACGTCGGGGAAAGGAGACAGCGCTTGAGAGAGCTCCTGCAATACGACACGTCGATCCAGCCGCCGGCCCCGCTGGCCACTCCCGAGCACGACGAGCGCGCGGCGCGGCGATCCCTGCGGGCTCAGATCGACAGGCTCGAGGGCGAGCTGGGCGAAGCGTTCGTCACCGCATACCCGATGGGCGGGCTAGACGAGGAGTCGACGCGCTCCCCCGCAGCGCCCCGGCTACTCGATCTCGGCGAGCTCGAGCGCGTGCGCGACGACTTGGCCGCCCGGACGCGGGCCGCGCGCGCCACGATCATGGAGCGAGCCGACCGTCAGGCCGCAAACCGGCTCGCGCTCGAACGCATGCTCCTCGATCCCGGCCGCTACCGCTTCCTGCGCATCGCCAACCGCGACATCGGCGAGCCGGGCTGCGGCGTGTGGCACGTCCGCCCGCGCCTCGGACTGATCGGGATGCTGATGGGGTGGTGGCAGGTCAAGCTGTCCTCGGGCTGTCCGTTAGCCACCGGCCGCAGCGCCGTTGCGGCCTTCCTGATCCAGGCCGTCGGGTCCTAAGCTCGGCCAGGTGCGTCAGCTGCTGAGAACCGGCGTGGGGGCGACCCTGGTGCTGCTGATCATGTTCATCGGCAGCCTGGGGTTGTGGATTGGCACACCGCTCTTGTGGCTGTGGGTCGGGTCGCAGGTGCAGGGGGCGACGTCATCGTTGGGGACGGCGCTAGGGGTGAGCTTCATCGGCGTCGTCGCGACGACCGCGCTGCTGGCCGCGGTGCTGGCCAAGCTGAGCAATGTCTACCAGGCCAACCGCCGGTCCCGAGGGCTCGAGGACACTGGCCACTACGTGCTCGAGGCGGTGCTGGTGGTGAGCGCCGGGCTGACCCTGGCGGCGTTCGTGGTGTGGTTCTTCTTCTTCGCCGGGGCGAGCCCGGTGCCGGTGGGGATCCAGATCTGATCGCGCCCCGAGCTCCGACGCCTCCCCCGCGCCACTTGCCGAGGCAGGTGGCGCGGGGAAGGGCAGGTGCGTCTAGACGAGCGCGAGGGCGCGAGTGGGGCAGGACTCCAGCTCGTCGGCCAGCAAGCGGCGCTGACGGTCGGTGAGCGCCCCTAACGTCTTGGTCTCGCTGATGTGGTAGCACGCGAGAAACTTCCGGCAACGGGTCGTCCCCCACCGGTGTTGGCTCATCAGCAGCTCTCCGATTTCCCAGCTGCGCGCCTCGTCGGGCGGCTCCAGGATGACGTTAGCCGCGGAGGTGTCTCCCTCGGCGATCCTTCGCTTCAGCTCTGCGCGGGCGAGCCTGACCGCGTTGGCTCGTTCCAGTGCGCGCAGTCGTTGCGGCGCCGGGGTCATCGTGGCGGTCTCACTCATTTGGTGCTTCGCTTCCTCCCTTTCGGTCCGCCTGGACGGACGGGTTTACGGACGGACAGGAACCCGTATGGGCCCTCCCATGGGTCCTAAACTGGTTACTTGTTTTTCCCGCGCGTTCCTACGCGCGGATGATCAAACCCCCGATCCCGGCCTTTCTACCGGCTCGGCCACCTGCTCTGTCTGGCCGTTTCGGTAGGGGGAGAAGCTACGCCATTGGCGCGGGTCACAGCAACGTCACAACTGCGGGCCATGCGCTTAGAGCGTGTTTTTTCTGGCCGCCCGTGCCTTGTGCGAGTGTGGACAAGGCGGAGGGGAGGAACACCCCCGGGCGGCGGGTGGTGTGGCTATCCCTGAGCCCGACCGGGCAGCGCCCCGTGCTCGGATTCGAACGCCCGCTTGGCTTGCGCGAAGATCTCGAGCGCTCGATCCAGCGTGTTTTCATCGTGGGTGGCCATCACGCTCGTCCTGAGGAGCGCGCCGGCGGGCGGCACGGCGGGGTGCAGTGCGACATTGACGTACACGCCGAGGTCGTAGAGCGCCTTCCACAGGAAAGCGGCCTTCCAATCGTCCTTGACGACGACCGGAACGACCGGCGTTACGACCTCCGTACCGTCAGCGAGCTTCGTCGGCTCCACCACCTGGAAGCCAAGTTCGTCCAGGCCGCGATGAAGGTAGCGGGCGTTGGCGAGCACGCGGGCGAAGAGCTCCCGGCCCTCGGCCGTGCGGCAGATCCTCACCGCGGCGAGCGCCGCGCCGAGCGCCGCCGGCACAGCCGAGGCGGTGAACATGAACGGGCGCGAGGACACGCGCAGGTACTCGATCACGTCGGCGGACCCGGCGATCACGCCGCCGCACGAGGCGAGCGATTTCGAGAACGTGGCCATCCGCAAGTCGACCTGGTCCTCGACGCCCAGCAGTTCGCTAGCGCCGGCGCCGCGGGCGCCGAGCACACCCATCGCGTGCGCCTCGTCGACCATTACCCGCGCACCGTAGCGGTGGCTGACCTCGATGATCTCGGGCAAGGGCGCGACGTCGCCTTCCATCGAGAACACGCCGTCGACGACGACCAAGATGCCGCCCCCGTCTGCGGTCGCCTTCTCGAGCGTGTGCTCCAGGCGGTCGATGCGGTTGTGGCGGAACGGACGCAGCTTGGCCCGGGAGAGGATGCACCCGTCGAGGATCGAGGCATGATCGCCTGAGTCCACCACGACCGTGTCGGCCGGGCCGAGGATCGTTCCGAGCGCTCCGAGGTTCGCCTGGTGGCCGGTGGTGAAGACCAGCGCGGCTTCGGTTCCGAACCAGTCGGCGAGCTCTCGCTCGAGCTCGAGATGCAGATCCGTGGTGCCGTTCAGAAAGCGCGAGCCGGTGAGGCCGGTGCCGTAGCGCTCGAGCGCCGCGCGCGCACCCTGGGCGACCCGCTCATCGCCGGTCAGGCCGAGGTAGTTGTTCGAGCCGAGCATGATGCGGGCCTTGCCCTCCATCTCCACCACGGGCAGCGTCGGACCCTCGAGCACGCGAAAATAGGGGACCAGGTCGAGCTCACGGGCGGCCCGCAGCTGCTCCAGGCGCTCGTGCTCGCGGACCTTGGCGAAGACGTCGATTGAGGTGGACATATAGGGTTCGCGGCCTGATGGCGCTGGAAGTGAAAGTCCCGGCTCGTGGGGCGTTAGAGGTTCGTCCCGTCGCGGGCAAGCGCGAGCTGAACACCTTCATCAAGCTGCCGTGGCGGCTCTATCGTAACGAGCGTAACTGGGTTGCGCCCCTGCTGTTCGACCGCAAGCGATTCCTGGACCGCAGCCGGAATCCGTTCTTCAAGCACGCCGAGGCCGAATTCTTTCTAGCCTGGCGGGACGGGACGCCGGTGGGCCGACTCAGCGCCCACATCGACCGGCACTTCAACGAGTTTCAGCATCACAGGTGGGGGCTGTTCGGGTTCTTCGAGTGCGAGAACGATCCCGAGGCGGCGAGGGCGCTGCTCTCCGCTGCTTCGGAGTGGCTGGCCGCCCGCGGGCGCGACCGGATGGTCGGCCCGATGGATTTCACGACCAACGACGAGTGCGGCGTGCTCGTGGACGGCTACGACCGGCGGCCCATCGTCCTGACCAACTGGCATCACCCTTACTACCCGGGCCTGTTGGAGGGAGCCGGCCTGACCAAGGCCATGGACCTCTACATGTGGTCGCTCGACGTGGCCAACCGGGCGGCCGTCCATCCCGCGATCTGGCGGGTCGCGGAGGAGGTCGAGAGCAAGTACGGGATCACGACGCGGAACATGCGTAAGAAGGACATGCAGGCCGAGATCGGACGGTTCCTCGAGGTGTACAACGCGGCCTGGGAGCGCAACTGGGGGTTCGTGCCGCTGACCGAGGAGGAGGTCCGCCATATCGCCAAAGACCTAAAACCGGTGCTCGACGAGAACTGGGCCTTCATCTCCGAGAAGGAGGGCGAGCCGGTGGGCGCCGCGTTGACGCTGCCCGACTACAACCAGGTCCTGATGCACCTGAACGGGCGTCTGCTCCCGTTCGGGTGGGCGAAGGCGCTCTGGTACCGGC
>JAFASQ010000192.1 GCA_019244395.1 Solirubrobacterales bacterium
CCGGCTGGTACTTATTCGCGTCGCGCACGAACGTCACCGTGACCTCGTTGGTGCTGGGCGCGACGCGAGCGCCCGCGTTTTGTGACGGCATCCTGCCGTCACAAAACGCGGCCAGATGACCGGCAGACGGGGGAAATCGCTCGATCAGTGAGATAATTCTTTCTCGAGTAAGGACCGAGCCGCCGCGGGCTCCCAGCCAAGACGGCTGACCGCGGGCACTTAGGAGTCGGCTCGAGCGCGAGCGCGGAATGCTTGTCACCGCTCGTGCAGTCCAAAGCGAGCGCAACGGACGACATACACCACCCTTACTGATTCCGATGCACCACGTTGCACGGCGTCTGTGACACCAGCGTGTCACCTGGTTTGACACGTGTGACATGCCCGTTCTGTCCGACCCGGAAGGTAACCTACGGGAGTAAATAGAAAGCGGCCCCGGCGGTGCTGCAACACCCCGAGGCCCGGCCGAGACCTACTGAGGAGGTCACGACGAATGCAAGCCTACTCCATTGCGAAGACGCAACGGTCTTCGCAACTCCACCTCATTGAACCCCGTTCGGCGGTGTCTGTCGGAGCGGTCGGCGATGGTAATCAGGTGCTCGATCAGTTGCTTGTGCAGCTGGCTGACCTTGTGGCGGATCGCGTCCTCGAGCAGCTAGGTGCGCCGGCGCGCCAGCGTGAGGATGAATGGCTCGACACACGGCGCGCAGCCGAATATCTCGGGATCGGCCGCGACAGTGTGCGTCGGCTGGCGGCTGAGCGCGCGATCCCCACAGAGCAGGCAGGCGTCGGATGCAAGCTGTACTTCCGCCGCTCGGATCTTGATGCGTGGCGCTGCTCTGGATCGTCGCCCGTGGTCGCGTTGGAGCGGCGCCATGGCTAATTCAGGAGAACCTGCTCGCCGCGTACGGGTCGAGCGGGGGATCTACCGGCGCTCCACCGGCGTGCTGGAGGTTGGTTTCAAGGATGAGACCGGCCGCCAGCGCTGGCGGACCGTAGACGGCGGAATCCTCGCGGCGCGGAAGGTCCGGGACGACCTGGCCGCGCGCCGGGCTCGTGGTGAGAGCGTCGCACCCAAGCCTAAGCTGCGGTTCGGGGCGGCGGCTGAGTGCTGGCTCACTGGTCCGGTTGTGGACCTGCGGGAGACGACCCAGGTCAAGTACCGGTGCATGGTGAACCAGCATCTTCGGCCGCGCTTCGAGAACCGGCGGCTTGACGCGCTAAGTGCTGACGATCTCGCACGCCTGGTTCGTGATCTGCGAGCCGAGGGCATGAGCGAGGGGACTATTGCCGTCATCCTCGGCGTCGTGAGTGCCATCTACAAGTTCGCCGTACGGAGGCTGGGGTGGCGCGGCACCATTCCCACGACGTTGATGCTTCGCTCGGAGCGGCCGAAGGTCTCTCATACCGAGCGGCGGCCCCTCTTCACCGGCGAACAGGTCGAGCAGACAATTGCCGCCGCCCATGAGCCGTTTCGGACGCTATTCACGGTCGCGGCCTTGACAGGCGCGCGGATTTCGGAGCTTTGCGCGTTGACGTGGGCCGATGTTCGTATCGACGATCCCGATGATGCTGAGATCGAGTTCGGCTGGCAGGTCGATCGACACGGTAATCGCCGGCCGACGAAGACCGACGGCTCTGCGCGGACGGTGCCGGTCCCCCGGGAACTAGCGATCGTCCTGGCGCGGTACAAGCTGGCGGCGAGGTACTGCGAACAGCAGAGCTTCGTGTTCGCAACAGGCACGGGCCATCCCGTGCAGCAGCGCAACGTGTCCAGAGCGCTGCGCGAAGCACAACGGCGCGCTACCGGACCGGGTGGGGTGCCGACGTTCCCGATTCTGCACGCGCTCGACGAACAGGGCGAGCCGCTTGTGGTTCCGCGTGGGACGCTGCCTTCGATGCATTCTTTCCGGCACACGGTGGCATCGCGGGCGTTGCTGGCCGGGGAGAGTGTGGACGAGATCGCGTTTCTGCTCGGTCACCGCGACGCCAACGTGACCCGTGCTGTGTACGTGCGCGAGGTCGCGGATGCTCGGCGGCGGTCGATGCGCCGGTCGCGGATGATCGCCGAGTTCGGCGGCGCGCTTCGGGTCGCTCTGGCTCCGGACGACGAAGCGGATTGACGCGCACGACTGGCGGCGGTGTAATCCGCCTCCGCTTCCGTCAGGAGCTCAGTCCTGGCGGGATCCACCGCTCGGTGGCGGGTAGGCCGTCGGGATGCCCACGCAGGATCTGTTCGATCGCATTGGCGAGCATCTCGACGGCGCCTCGCGTGCGGGTCCTGGTCGACGGGAGCAGGATCAATCCGGCGTGAGACTCCCCCCGCGCAAGGCGCTCCGCAGCGAGAGGGCGGAAGTCCTTCACGTTGTTAGTGATCACGGTCCGCTCCTCGACCGCGGCGATCTCGAGGATCACTCGGTCGCTCCGTCCGGCTAGGTCGCGCCGGTCTACGACCGCCTGGACGTCGTGGCCGCGGTCCCGGAGCAACTCCGCGATCCGTGGGGAGAGCTGCTCATCAAGAAGAGCCTTCACTCGCGGAGCGCGCGCTCGCCGGCTGCGGCCGCCTCAAGGCCGCGCCGGTACTCGGCCTCGTTCAGCTCGATCTCATGGTCGATCTCGCCGCGGTACTCGCCGTAGTACCCGACTGCGGCTTGCACGAGACCGAGCGGAATCTGGAGGTAGGCAGCGGCTTCCTCGAGCGATCCGTCATTGTCGCGGACGGTGGCGATCACCTCCCAGACGTCGAGGCCCGATCCGACCATGCTGGCGCGGCGGCCGCTAGGCCCATCTAGGAACTGGATCAGCGGATGCGCATCGTGCCGCAGTCCCTCTTCGAGATATCGCTGCGCCAACGCTCGCTCAGGCAGCCCAGTGCGACGCGCGTGCTGGGTGAGCCGTGCTCTGGTTCCAGGCGGGAGGCGCAGTGTGTAATGGTCGGACACCGAATGAGCGTACCACGATGTGCCACAGGGTGACACGACAGGGACTAGGCAGGATGTGTCTTGAGTCTGATGTAGCGTTCGCGCGCCACCACAAGGAAGCGATCTGCGGCGCTCGGGAGCGGGTCAGGAGAGGGCCGGCTATGGAAACTTTTTGGAAGCCTCAGACCGCATGGGAGCCCTCAAATCCCGCTGCACCTAAAACAAGAAAATGTCGATTTGCAGCATAAATACTCAAGCGCCCATAAGCTGAAATCGTCTGCGGCGTGATGGTAAGGAAGGGGTCGTCGGTTCGAGTCCGACAGAGGGCTTTCCCGCGATTTGCAGGTTTTGAGGGCGGACTGCGGGTCGGATCATGGGTGTGGTTAAAGCGTGGCGCCAGGTGGGCAGGCGGGCAGAGGAACTCACTCGACGCGAGCTCGGAAAGCTCCACCTCCGGTGCGTCGGCGGCCGGATGGTTCTTTGAGACCGGGACGATGATCCGCTCGCGTCTGATTGGCCGGCTTGAGAGCTCTGGAGCACACTCCGGGCAGGCGGCAAGCACAACGCCCACGATGCCACGGCGAAGCGCCTCGGACATGTGTGCGTTCGACATGTGCTCCGCCACCAAAACGGTGTCCGGATGCGCATCGCGGAATGCTTCACGCACCTCCGGGAAGGTGTCCAGCTGCGTGGGGCATCCAACCCGACGTGAAGGCGGCGAAGCTCGCCGGCCGCGATCCGGCGAACCTCGCTCACGCTGCCATCGAGAGCGGCCAGCGTTCTGTGGGCGCCCTCGAGAAATGCCGCGCCCGCCTCCGTCAGGCTCACGTCGCTGGGTCGTGCGCCTGAGCAGCTCGACATTCAGTTCTTGCTCGAGCTGCCGGATGGCTGCGCTGAGCGGTGGTTGTGCCGTATAGAGGCGCTCGGCGGCGCGGCTGAAGTTGCGCTCTTCGGCTACGGCGATGAAGTACCGCAGGTGTCTGTGCTCGAGCATCCGGTGCTACCAGTGAAGTGCGTCCGTTTGGAGTGTATGCCTACCGCACGGCCGTCTCTGGTGCCCCTCCCGCCGCTCACCCCAGCGCGGCCGCTGCGGGTTCGCCCGGCCGAACGAAGCCGCCGAGCATTCTTCCGAGTTCGATCCTGCCGATCCCGGTGGTGACCACCGGATCGCGGGCCGCGAACGCACGAATTTCGTCCGCGTCCTCGGCCTCGACGACGCCAAGGCCCCACGAGCCCGCGTCATCCAGCACCGGGCCGAAAAAGACCATCCGTCCCGCGTCGATCAGTGGCTGCCAGTGAGCCGCGTGCTGCGCCATGATCTCCCGCTCATCGTCGCTCATGTCGAATACGAAGGTGGGGCGTGGACATATGAGTCTGAAGACGAAGGTGCCGGCTCCCTCGTTCACTGAACCGCCCCCTTCGACAGGCCGACCACGTGTCCCTCGGGGTCGGCGAAGAACGCGAACGTCAAGCCGAACTGCTCGATCTCGGTGGGAGGGACGATCGTCTGACCACCCAACTGCTCGGCCTTGCCGAGATAGGCAGACACATCGTCGACCTCGACATAGAAAGTCACGTGTCCCGGGTCGTCGGCCTGGGCCGCCCCGATCCCGCCGCCGATGCCTTTCTCCGCCGCGGCGACCAGGCCATATCCCGACCCATCGCCGGCATCGTTGACCTGCCAGTCGAACAACTTGCCGTAGAAGTCCTGCAGTGAGGCGCCGTCCTTGCCGGTCACCTCGAACCATGACACTGATGGGGTTGCCATGTTTCTCCTATCCGTCGTGGTTGTTGTTTGTCGTTGTCTCAGTCACCAGATAAGTCGACCCGTTCGGCGAACCAGCCGAGTACTTCCTTCCAACCCGTGTCGTAGCCAGCCATGAGCCGTTCGGCGTCGGGGCCGAGCCGCTCGAAGCCGCTATGCCGAAGGGTCACCACCGTGTGCTCGCCCGCGGGCTCGAACGTCACCTCGACATCGGTGTGGACTCCCTCGGGCCAGCCGAGGTTGATCCAGGTGAACGCGAAGCACCGTCCCGGTTCCCACACGGTGACGCGACCGACCTCAAACCCGGCCCCGGTCTCGAGATCATAGACCTCGAGAAAACGCCCGCCGACGCCCGGCTCGATCCGGGTCGACAGCCCGCGCTCACGATCATTCCAGTAAGGGGTGTCGCGTCGCCACCAAAGCCCAATCTCATCTGTGAAGATTCGAAACGCACCCTCCGGCGAGGCCTCGACGGTTACCTGTGCGGTTGCGGCTGGAAGTGTCGGCAAAGTCGTCCTTTCGGCGTATCGCTTGTACGAGGTGAGGATGGTCCTCCAGGAGTGGCGACTCGACGGGCCGGGCACCCACGGCCGATGTGGGCGCCGGCCGTTGCGGGAGCTCATGTCTCGGCGCCGCCTCCAGCGGATCGGAGCGCCACGTAGTCCTTGAACGAGTCGAGCTGCGACTGCCAGCTCTGTGAAATCTCCTCGACCCACGTGGAGAGCGGGTGCAGCGCCTCGGGCCGCACGATGTAAAGGCGGACCCGGCGGTCGCTGACGGGCAGCTCGGCGATCAATCCCGCTTCGCGCAGGACGCGTAGGTGTCTCGACACCGCGGGGTTCGCGATCGGGAACGCCGAATGGATCTCTCCGGCCGTCATCGGTTTGTCGGCCAACATCTCGACGATGCGACTCCGAGTCGGATCGGCAAGCGCCGCGAGTACCCCTTCGCGCGTCTCCTTCGCAATAGCGATACTTATCATCAACGCGAATCATATCACGCACGCATCGCAGGGTAGGCATGGCGACCATGCCGAGCAACACCGGTTGAGTCTCGACCTAGAGCAGCTGCGTATGACCGGGCGCGATCAACGCGCCTCGAGTAGGTGCTCGCCAACCGCACGCTCGGCCGCCGAGCGGAATGCCCGGTTGGCGGGGGATGGATCGTCCTTGCGCCACACAATCGCCGTGTCAAGTTGGTCCGCCGGATCCGCGATCACGACCGCCGCGAGCCCTTCCGGGAGGTCCCGCGCCACGGACGCCGGGGCGAGCGCGACCACGTCGACGTCGGCGAGGATCTGGAGCTCCCATCCACTGTGGAACGACTCGCCACGCACGATGGGCTCGAAGCCGGCGCGCCTGCAGAGTCCGGTCATGAACTCATACAGGCGGGGCGCCAGCTCCCGCGGGAACATCAGGAAACCCTCCTCGGCCAACGACCGAAGCTCGATCTCGCCGCGAGCCGCCAGCGGATGCGACTGCGCTAGGAGTGCGACCACCGGCTCGCTGCGAAGCAGAAGGTAGGAAAACTCGCCCGCGACCTCGGGGCAGAGAGCGACAGCCAGGTCGATCGCGCCCGACCGGAGCGCGGGGAGCATGCGCGCATTCCACATTTCCTCGGTGAGAAGCGACACGTCCGGGTGACTCGCGCGGAACGTCCGGCCGAGCGCGGGCAATGTCTCGAACCGGGCGCTCCAGCTGAAGCCGATCCGCAACTGCCCGATCTCGCCAGCTGCGGCACGCTGCGCATCGGATCGTGCTCGGTCAAGCTCGGTCAGCGTTCGGCGAGCACCGTCGAGAAACGCGCTGCCAGCCTCGGTGAGGCGTACCTCACGCGTCGTTCGCAGCAGAAGCTCGGTCCCGAGCTCCTGTTCGAGTTGGCGGATCGCGGCGCTCAGTGGCGGCTGGGCCATGTGCAGCCGATCGGCGGCGCGGCTGAAGTTGAGCTCCTCGGCGACCGCGACGAAGTAGCGCAGATGACGGAGCTCCAGCATGAGTTTCAGCTGACGCTACTCGTCCCCTCGATCGAGCACAAGCAGGTGGAGGGCCCGATACGGCGTTATACCCAAGCGGTGTAGAGCGAGACCCGATCCGTGTTGCTGTCCGTGTCGGTCACATTCAGGCTGTCGCCCATGGGTCGCACGAGCACGAGTGATGGTGGATGAAGCTCGGGATCATCGGAGCGGGCAGTCTGGGCTCGGCGCTTGGCGAGCGATACGCCGATCGCGGGCACTCCGTCATGTTCGGGGGGGGAGCCTCTGCGCAGGACGCTGCGGTGCGACTGCGATCGCAGGTCGGATCCAACGCGGAGACCGCGGCGTTTGGAGACGTGGTAATCCTCGCCGTCCCGTTCGCCGCGATCGATGCGGCGCTGGCCGATGCGGCGCCGCTGCGAGGCAGGGTGTTGTGGTCGTGCGTGAACGCGCTGAAGCCCGACTACACGGGGCTCGCCATCGGCTTTGACAACTCGGCGGCGGAGGAGGTCGCACGGCGCGCCCCGGGGGCGAAGGTGGTGGCGGCGGTTCCTCCCTTCGCCAACGCGATCGCGGGCCGGTCGCTCCGCTATGACCGCGACCTCGCGCCGACGGTGTTCATCTGCGGCGATGACAGCGCCGCGAAGCGGATGGTCGACGGGCTCGTACGGGAACTGGGGGCTCACTCGGTGGATGCCGGGCCGCTCAGGGTCGCCCGGCTGGTCGAGCCAGCGATGATGCTCGCCGTCAGCATCGCCTACGCGGGCGTCCCTCGCGACGTAGGGCTCCGCCTGCTCGAGCGCGGAAGTGTGGTCCCGATCGGCGAAGGAAGCCGGGCCTAATGAGCGCCACCGGCCGGGACTCGCGGCAAGCACCTCAACCCGAGCCTCGCCCCGTCGAGCTCGCCGTCTGACCAGAAAGGAATCCGATGACTTCCACCGGGCAGCAGATCGTCGCCGATCACCACATGCGGGTCGACACCGTGTCGTCGAAGCCCAAGCGGGTCTTGATCGTCGTCGCCAACCCGACCACGGCCACCACGGTGGGGTGGCCGGTCGGGTTTTGGGGCGCTGAGCTAACCCACCCTTACTACGAGCTGATCGAGCGAGGCGTCGAGGTCACGATCTCCAGCCCCGGCGGTGGCAAGGTGCAGATGGATGGCCTGAGCGACCCGCGCGATCCGTCGAAGTGGTCGTCGGAGGACCTGATCACGATGGGATTCGTCAACACGCCGGAACTGATGGCGCGGCTCGACGAGACGCCGAAGCTGACGGACCTCGACCTCGACGAGTACGACGCGATCATGATCGCCGGCGGGCTGGCGCCGATGTTCAGCTTCCGGGGCACCGAGTCACTGCACACCGCAATCCGCCACTTCTACGAGTCGGAGAAGCCGACGTGCATCTATTGCCACGGCACCGCGGCTCTGGTCGACCTGAAGCTCTCCGACGGCTCGTATCTCGTCGATGGAAAGACGGTGACGGGCTTCTCCAACGCCGAGGAGGACTTCAGCGACAGCTTCGTCGGGCAGAAGGTGATGCCGTTCCGCCTCGAGGAGGCGCTCAAGGAGCGCGGCGCCAACTACGTCCAAGGCGGACTATTCAAGGCGTTTGTGGTACGCGACGGACGGCTGATCACCGGCCAGCAGCAGTATTCCGGGCGGAAAGTCGCGCAGGCCTTGATCGAGGCGCTCGGCGTCTGAGAGATTGAGCAGCATGGGGCGTCCAGACAGTCAGATGACGACGTCGCGAACAACCCGTCCGTCGAGTCCTGGCGGGCAGGGCCGGCTGGCGGAGGTGCTTGCCACGCGGGGAGGCAGGGCGGCGCCCGAGGCGCCGTTCGTGATCGAACACCGCGAGGCCCTGATCTACATGCTGTGCGAGGCGGCGGAGCTGGAGCACGGAATCATGTGCCAGTACCTGTTCGCTGCGTTCTCGCTCAAGCAGCGCGAGGACGAGGGACTGACCGCCGGCGAGCTGGCCGCCGTCGACCGCTGGCGGAAGAACATCTCCCACGTGGCCACCGAGGAGATGCTCCACCTGGCGCTGGTGCACAACCTGCTCTCGGCGATCGGCGCCGCGCCGCACTTCGGGCGGCCCAATCTCCCGGCGCCGGCCCACCACTATCCGGCCGGCGTGAACCTGACGCTCGTCCCGTTTGGTGAGCAGGCGCTGCAGCACTTCATATTCCTCGAGCGTCCAGAGGGGATGGAATACGAGGGCGCCGAGGGGCTTGACTTGCCGGCGCACGAGGCCGTGCCGCTGATGTCCGAGCGGGACATCGTGCCCCAGCCGCAGGATTTCGCGACCGTCGGGCATCTCTATGGGTCGATCGAGGAGGGTTTTAGGCACCTCGCCGAAAAGGTGGGCGAGGAGAGCCTGTTCGTAGGGCCGGCACGGGCCCAGGCGATCCCCGAGAACTTCGGGTTCAGCGAGCTGGTGTCGGTCACCGACCTGGCCAGTGCGCAGAAGGCGATTGACACGATCCTCGAGCAGGGCGAGGGCGCCCGCGGCAACTGGGAGCACGCGCACTTCGGCCAGTTCGTGCAGATCCTCGACGAGTACCGCGAGATGGTCGCGGCGAACCCGAGCTTCGCCCCGGTCCGGCCGGTGATGTTCGCCACGGTCCGGCGCTGTGAGCACGACGACACCGTGCCTCAGATCAGCGGGCGCGTCACGTCGCGGTGCGGCGACCTGTTCAACGTGAGCTACGAGATCCTGCTGCAGATCTTCGAGCGCTACTTCGCTCACACGGAAGAGACGGACGAGCAGCTGGGGACGCTGGCCGACGCGACGGTGGGGATCATGCTGCGGGTGCTCAGGCCGCTGGGGAACCTCATCACGACGCTGCCGGTTGGGCCGGATCACCCCGGCATGACGGCCGGGCCGAGCTTCGAGCTGTTCTACGAGAACGACTACCTGATGCCCCACCGCGAGGCGGCTTGGGCGCTGCTCGAGGAGCGACTCCGCGAGACAGCGAGCTTCTGCGGGCAGGTGCAGGAGATCGCGTCCGAGGCGATCGCCGCGCAGCTCGCTGGGGTCCGGGACGCATTGGACGACGTTGCGGATTCCCTGGCTTCGCACTTCTCTGATTGGGGAGCGCGGAGCCGGTTCGCGGCGAGCGGCGAACCGCTGGCGGCCGTCACGACGGACGCACGCGGCGCCAAAGCCGTCTCGAGGCGAGCGGCCTCCCTGGCGCGCGCCGTCGCGAGCGCTGAGCCGGCGGGTCCTTCGGGTCAATGCCTGGTGGCGTTGTTCGACGGAGCGCGGGTCTCTGCGGCGGAGGCGGGTGGCGGCGAGACGGCCCGGCGCCTGGTCGAAAGCGTGCTCCGGCCGCTCGCGGAGGCGATCAGCGGCAGGCGGTTGCGCACGCGAACGAAGCCCGCGGGGCCCGGCGGTGTGGACGCGGGAGCGACGGCGCTCGATGCGCGGCTGTGGAAGCTGGCTCAGGATGCGAGCACAACACTGGCGGGGTGGGACGGCGCCCCGGGAGCGCAGACGCTGCTGATGGAGGCGACCGCGGCCCTGCAGGACCTCGCCCTCGGTGTCGTGCCCGCCAACGTGCGCGGCGCGCGGCTGGCCGCGCTGCGCCAGCTCCTGGCCGGGCGAGCTCCGGAGATCCGATGTGCCCACAATGGGCCTTACCTGGTCACGAACGCCGAACGCGTGCGCGACTGGCTCGGCCAGGAGATCGAGACGGCACCGCAGATGGCGTTCTGCCGCTGTGGGGAGTCGGGCATCAAGCCGGTCTGTGATGGCCGGTGCGCGAGCAATGGTTTCACCGACCGCAAGGACCCCAAACGGGTTCCCGACCAGCGCGACATCTACGACGGTGTCCAGTTGACGGTGTTCGACAACCGGGGCATCTGCCAGCATTCCGGTTTCTGCACCGACCGCCTGGGCACGGTCTTTCACACCGAAGGTGCGTTCGTCACCCCGAGCGGCGGGCGGATGGACGAGATCATCCGGGCCGTTCGCGACTGTCCTTCCGGGGCGCTCAGTTACGCGATCGATGGGGTCGAGGCGCGGGCCCAGGTCGACTGGGACAACCGGCGCGAGCCCGCAATCGAGATCACCAAGGACGGCCCGTACCGGATCGCCGGTGGGATAGCGCTGTCCGACTCACGCGGCGAGGCGGTGAAGCGCGCGCGAGGATCGTCGCCGGAGCACTACGCGCTGTGTCGGTGCGGGCACTCCCAGAACAAGCCGTTCTGCTCCGGCATGCACTGGTACATCGACTTCAAGGATCCCGTTCCCGATCCGGACGCGACGGCCAGCCTGTTCGAGTGGTGCGGCGGGCTGCCGGCGCTGACCCGGATGACGCGGATCTTCTACGAGAAGCACGTTCCGGAGGACCCGCTGCTGGCCCCGCTGTTCGCCAACATGTCGCCCGACCATCCGATCCGCGTGGCGCGGTGGCTGGGCGAGGTGTTCGGAGGCCCGAAGCTCTACAGCGAGACCTATGGGGGCTATGACCGGATGATCTCCCAACACGTCGGCAAGGCGCTGACCGAGGAGAAGCGCGCGCGCTGGGTGGAGCTGATCTGCCGCTCGGCGCAAGAGGCGGGGCTTCCCAGCGACGCCGAGTTTCAGGCCGCGTTCCGCTCGTACATCGAATGGGGATCGCGGATCGCGCTGGAAAACTCCCAGCTCGGGGCCAAGCCCCCGCCCCACATGCCGATCCCGCGTTGGTGGTGGGTGTGCGACGCGACGCCCGGCTCGCGCGTATCCGCGCTCGAGCCCTCGGGAGCCGAGGCGCCGGAGGCCGCGGTCGAGCTTCCCCGGCCGGATGAGGCCGTCGGCTTCAAGCAGCACATCAAGCCGCTGTTCCGCGAGCGAGATCGCAACTCGATGAGGTTCGCCTTCGACCTCTGGTCCTACGACGACGTCCGCAAGAACGCTCAGGCGATCCTGGAGCGCGTCAAGGCTGGGACGATGCCCTGCGATGGAGCATGGCCGAGCGAATGGGTCGAGGTGTTCGAGCGCTGGACGCAGAGCTGCATGAGCAAGTAGGAGTGGCGCCACCGGCGGAGCCGCGTGCCGGTAAGCACGTCACTGGAGCCGGGATCCCCGAGGGCCTGATCGAGGCGCCGGAGGAACTCGAGCAGCGTGTCACGCCGCTCGAGCTGTTCTTCGACCTCGTGTTCGTGTTCGCGATCACGCAGGTGACGGGCTATGTCTCGGCACGGCCTTCCTGGACGCGTCTCATTGAGGGCCTCGCGATCCTGGCTGTCCTCTGGTTCGCCTGGTCCGGGTACGCGTTGCTCGGGAACACGGCCCACACCGACGACGGTCTCGTTCGGGTGATCCTGCTCGCCGCGATGGCGGCGATGCTGGTCGCGTCGCTCGCGGTGCCGCACGCCTTCGGCCGTTACGGCCTCACCTTCGGCGTTGCCTATTTCATTGTGCGGGTACTCCACGTCGGCTGTTACGCAGCCGTGGCGCGAGCGCGCAACGACCGCGTGTTACTCAACGTCGTCTGGCGCCTCGGATCAACGATCCTCCCTGCCGCTGCCTTACTGGTGGCTGCAGGCGCATTGAGCGGAACACCCAGGGCGCTCTGTTGGGTGACCGCGTTGACCGTCGACTATGGCGGGATCCTGGTCCGCGGGGTGCAGGGGTGGCGGATCCAGCCGGGCCACTTCGCCGAACGCCACAGTGCCGTGATCATCATCGCGCTCGGCGAGTCGATCGCCGCGGTGGGAGTGGGGGCGGCCGGGGTGCCGCTCGGCGCCGGGGAGCTCACCGGCGTTCTGCTCGGAATGGCGATCGCGGGCGCACTTTGGTGGGCCTACTTCGATGTCGTCGCGATTGTCGCCGAGCGACGGCTCCGCCGGGCGGGTCCTGGTGCTCAGGTGCTGATGGCGCGGGACTCCTACACCTACCTGCACCTCCCGATGATCACAGGGATCATCCTGTTCGCGATCGGCGTCAAGCGCACGCTGCTCCATGTCGGCCTCCGCCTGCATCCGGTCATCGCGGTCGCTCTCTGCGGCGGTGTGGCTGTGTACCTGGTCGCGCTCAGCGCGTTCAAGCGCCGCAACATCGGCTCGTTCAATCGACAGCGCATGGTCGTCGCCGCGGCGCTCTGCTGCCTCATCCCGGTAACCACCAGGATCCCCGCTCTGGCAGCGCTCGGGGTGGTCAGCGCGGCGGCCTGCGGGTTGATCGCCTGCGAGTTCGTCCGGTACTCCGAGACACGCGAGCGAATCCGCCACGGAGACCGTCGGTCATGACGGGACTGCCAGCTGCTCCAAAAGCAGGGCGCGCAAACTGCGCGCCGGCCGTCCCGTCAGGCGGTCGACCGTGTCGGAGACCTCGCAGGCGTACCCGTCGCGTCCAGATCGGCGATAGTCCTGGTAGAGGTCGACGAGCGCTCCCGCGAGCCACTCGCCGCCGCCATAGCCGAGCAGCACCTTCCGCGTGGCGTCGTCGTCCACATCCACGTATGTGATGGTCCGACCCTGCACTTCGCTGAGCTCCGCCGCGACATCCGCGTATGAGAGCGGCTCCGGCCCCGTGACCTCGTACTCCTGGCTCTCGTGCCCGGGCTCCGTCAAAGCCACAGCGGCGACGGCCGCCACGTCGCGGGTGTCGACCATGCTGATTCGCGCATCGCCGGCGTTCACATAGAAGCGCCCGTCGGTGTCAATCGCGGGGATCGTGGTCTCGGGGACGTTCTGCAGGAAGAGATTTGGGCGGACGATCGTGAAGTCGAGCTCCGAGTCACGGAGGTACTCGTCACACGCGCCATGATCTCTTGCGAACGTCGCCTGCGCCTCCGGATCGGCGCCCAGGATCGAGCTGCGTACCAGGAGCCGCACGTCGGCTCCCTGCGCGACGTCGATCGCGTTGCGGTTCAGCTCGTACTCGTTCTCGACCGGTCCGCAAAGGAGGAACACCTTGTCGGCACCGCTCATGGCGGCAGCCAACGAGCAGATGTCGGCGAGGTCTCCGGCAACCGGCTCGACGCCATCCGGGAAGCGGCCGGCCTCTCCCAAGCGTGTCAACGCCCTGACCTGCTCACCCCTCGCCAGCAGGTCATCAATAAGCACGGAGCCAATCTTGCTCCGGCCGCCGATAACGAGAATCATCGCTCCCCTCTCAATCGATCCGCGCCGGCCGAGCGGCGCAGATACAGCAGGGTTCCGCCGAGGAGGACGATCTCGGCGTTCATCGCAAACGCGAAGCGGGCGCCGAGGGCCGCCGCGCTCGTGATCGATCCGACACCGACGAGCGCGCCCGCGCCCGGGAATGCGGCGATGACCAGCAGGGCGATGCCCCACACGACCGTCGGCCGCTGCGCGATCTCGCCTTGACTCTGAGGAAGAGCCGGACCCAGCACGGGCCGACGCAGCGCTGCCGAGACGAGGAAGACCACCGCGAACACAGCCGGAAGGGCCGCGGCGAGCACCAGACCCGCGCCTAGGCGGATCGGCGTCACCCGGTATCAAGCGTTGGCGCGTTCGCGCTCGTCATAGCAACCAAGCCCGATGGTCTCGATGGTCATCCTGCGCCGATCAGCCCGAGCTGTCTAGCGACCGGCTCGACGCTCAGCTCCATCAGGAACTGGAGATCCCCTGCCGGGAGGTAGTCAGTCATCGCGTTCACCACTGCGGCCTTGGCCGCCTCGGGGTCGCTCCAGTCGGCGGTTCTGATCGCGTCGACGAAAGTGGCGATGTAATCCTCCTGCCAGTCGAACGGCGGCGAGCTGGTCGGCGCCCCGTGGCCGAAATACACTTCGGCGGCGGTGGGCAGCTCCGAGCGCAGCCGGCCGATGTTCGCGAGCCACGACTCCCAGAACCCGTCCGCCAGGTAGCAGTGCACGTGCTCGTAGGCCGAGTCTCCCGCGAACGCGAGCTTGCGGTCGTCGCCCACCAGCCAGACGCTGTCGTGAGGTGATTCACCGGGGCCGAGATCGATGACCGTGAACGGGACGCCGTCGAACGAGACGGTCTCGCCGTCGTTAATCGTGTGGTTGGGAAACACCCGCTCGTGCGGCCACTCGTCGCCGAACATAGGTCGGATGATCTGTTCCTTGACCTCGTCGTCGCGGCGGATGACCGCGTCGACTCCTCCCGCCGCGACGAACGGAACCTGAGCGTCGCTGATGATCTCGGCAGCACCGCCGTAGTGGTCCGGGTGCGCGTGCGTGACCAGGATCGCCTCGAGCGGTTTGCCGATGTCCCCGACAATCGACCGGAGCGCGCGGCCGTCGGACACCGTGAGCGTGCTGTCGATGATCACGACCGCGCGCTGCGTTTCAACGACGTAAGCGTTTACCGGCATCGCGGAAGCGGCGTACCTGTGAATTCGGAGATCCCGCATGGTGTTGTGCGTGACGATGGGCGCCAGAGCGCCTGCTCAGTGCCTCCCGAGCAGCTTAGGCTCGGCCCACATCTCGGCAACACAGATTGGATCTGACCCTAGATCCGATCCGTATAACGGCGCCGAGGTGAGGTGAGATGATCCTGCTGTGCAGGTCATAGCCTTCCTCGTCGTCGCTGCGACTTGGTCGTCACTCCGGGTGTGGACATGGCGCTGGGGACGAGGAACGCGCTGCAGCACGGCCGCCGCTCCGCCGTAGCGACGGCGCTCGGCGTGAACCTCCGGATCGTCGTATGGACCGGCGCCGCTGGGCTCGGACTGGCCGCTTTGATCGCCGCGTCCGCGGCAGCCTTCGCGGCGATCAAGCTCGCGCGCTCTACCTGATCTATCTCGGGGTCCAAGCGCTGCGGCACTCGGGCGCGGGGAGCGCCGAGGGCGCAACATCGTTCGGGCTGCCGATCAACGACGGGGTCGCGGTTCCGCCAAGGCCTTCTCTCAAACCGGCTGAACCCGAAAATCGCCGTCTTCTTCACGAGCCTCCTGCCCCAGTTCGTGGGGAGGCACGGGACGGCCGGCGACCTGCTCGCGCTTGGGGCGCTGTTCAACGCGATGGGGGTCTTCTGGCTCCTGAGCTACGCCGTCCTGGCCGCCCGCGCCCGCGCCGTTCTAGGACGTCCCGCGGTCAAGCGGACGCTTGACCGGGTCACCGGCACGGTCCTCGTCGGTTTGGGCGTCCGTCTCGCGCTCGAGCACCGCCACTTGGGCCGGGTTTCGATGGCCCGCGACATATTCGAACATCACAACGCTGAGGAGAACCCGCCGTGCACGCAGTCCTGATCGAAGTTGACGTCAGCGGAGTCGATCGCGACCAGGGGCTGAGCGCCTTGCGGGAACAGATCGTCCCGGCGATCAAGGCAATGCCCGGGTTCACCTCAGGTACCTGGCTGCCCGGAAATGACGAGGGCAAGGGGCTCTCATTGACTGTGTGGGACAGCGATGGGGACGCTCGCGGGATGGCCGAATCTTTCGGTCCTGGCTCGAGCCCGACGGCGAACGCCTCGGTCGTCCGTTGCGGGGTGCGTGAGGTTGCCGCCGCTGCATAGCCTTTCAGGCGATTGCTGAAACCGCCGCCGGTACATGGCTCGCAGCCCTTGCGTCGCAAGTGTGGCTTCGTCCTGAGCCGCGGACCGAAAGCGACGTGGGGAGTCGTGCTCGTTTCGCCGCCGGGGCGGAATAGATGCCCTCAAATGGCAGCGGGCGGACCCGGACGCCCGCCGCCGCCCCGGCGGGGACCCGTGTCAGCTCTGGAGATTCGGAAGACGGGCGGCTGAGGGCAGCGCGTCCACTCCGCGCCACTAAATCCACAACGGCCGGATTCCGGCCGCCACGGCCGTGCACCCCAGATTGTACGTGTTTGCGGGGATTTCGTGCCGGTCCGACAGCGTCCGTGAACGCTCGTAGGACCCGGAAGCCTCCATGCCGCCACCACGCCGCTGGGGGTCGTCTGCCGGAATACGCTCCTCGACGACAGGGGCGGCGCACCGAACACCTCGCCGGCGACGAGCGCGCGTCAGGCGGCGAGAGAGCGTGCGCCACTCGGCGACGAGCGCCCGTCAGGCGGCGCGTGGCACCGCCGAACCTCTGCGCCCGCCTCGGCTGTCGTAGCCGCCCTCGCTCTGGGTCGAGCGCGAGGATTGGCGTCGGAGCGCGTCGAGATGGTGGACGCGTCCGAGGCCGTTGTCCTCGAGCCACGACACCTCCCACTCGCGCCGGGATACCTCTCGCTTCAGCTCGCGCAGGTGGGCCTCGAGCTCGTCCAACGTGTTGTCAATCCAGGCGCTCATGCTGAGTCTCCTTTACCTTGTCGTTTTTCCCTCCCGAACCTCTGGCCTGGTGGCCAGACCCCGATTCGGTCGCCCGTCGCGTCTGTGGGCGTTGGCCTCAACTGTCGCGTGTAGGAAACCGCGACCCGCTGACATGCGGTGGACATCTCGCTGACATCCGCCGGCTCGGCGCCGTCAACGCGAAGGCCTGCGGATCGGCCCGGAGGTCCCGCTCTGGGCCAAGGTCTCCCACGGGGGGGCCGCCGATCGTGTCGTGCGGGTCGGGAACTGTCGAAGACCCTGGGGCCCTACGCGGGGCGCCTCTCTTCTCCCGTGCGGTGAACGCCAACGACGAAGTCGCCGGCTGGGTGCCGGAGTGCCCCGGCCGATTCGCCGGCCCGGCGGCGGTCGATCTCGACAGGCCAATGCCGGCCTGGCGCGAGCCGCTGAGTCGAAGAGCTGGGGTTCAAAGGCCTGCGGGTCGTGCCCCTGACGTGGGACGCCGCACCTACCGACCGACGCTGCTACCCCTCTACGCCGATGCGTCGTAGTTCGGTGTCCCTTTCTGCACCCAGGTCGGCCACACCGGTCCGCTTCGGCCTTCGGAGACCGGCCGTCCGATCCCCTAGGTCGAGCAGGTCGCCCTGGACTTTCTCCGAGCTCGTGATCGTTCCACCAGACGGCACTCGCTAACGTCGACGGGCTCGAGCTGGACCACGACGCCCGCCACCTCTACCTGGCGGGCAACGCGCAAGGCGTCGCGTTCGATACTTGGCTACGGGAGATAGCGCGCGAGCGCGACGCTCTCCTGCCCGCTGGTGTCGGATGACCCGACGGCGATGATCTTTCCGTCAGCGGGTTGAATGACGAGCGCGTTCGCTCCCGTGCTCCCTTGGAACGCCGTGGTCACGGTGCCGCCACTGCCGAACGTCGAGTCGACCGCCCCGGTCGGTCCGACGCGGGCTAGGCCAAACGAGCTCGAGCCGATGATGCCCGCCGAGCCGGCGATCACTACCTTCCCGTCCGCCTGGGCGGCGACCGCCCCGGCGGTGTTGTTCACGCCGGTCTCGCCGCCGCTGTAGTCGAGCAGCGGGGCGGAGAACGTCGAGTCGATCGTGCCGGTGGCGGTGAAGCGGCGCGCGGTGGCATCAATGTCGTGCCTGACCACGGTCACCGAGTCGGCCTCGAGCGAACGGCCGTCGGAGAGGAACGTCGACGGTCCGCCCTGGGAGCTGGCCACGATTGCCGCCGGCGTCACCGTCGAGTCGATCTGTCCAGCACGGCTCAGCTCCCGCTCGACCGGAAGCAGGAAGACATCACCCGCGGCGTCCAGTCCCAAGCTCGTGACCTGGGGAAAGGTGCTCGAGGTGACGATCCCACCACTCCCGAAGCCCAGATCCAAGCTTCCGTCGCACAGGTAACGACGACGGCGCCGACGCTCCTCGAGCCGCGATAGCCGCCCACGAGCGCCGAGCCGCCCACGAGGATCGTGCCGTCGGGCTGGGCCAGAACGGCGCTCGCCGGCTCAAACACCGACGACTGGCCCGGCGGGAGGATCTGCGTCGCCACGACACCTCCTTGCCCGAAGGACTGGTCTGGCGTTCCGGCCGACGTGAACCGGGCGACACCGAACTCATCCGAGCCGGACGGGCTGGGCAGATGTCCGGCCACGATGATCTGCCCGCCCGGGCCGAGGCCGATCGCGTCGCTGACCACGGTCGGGGCCGCGCCGTTGTTCTGCGGCGGGGTGGCCTGTGCCACGCCGCCCTGCCCGAAGCTCGGATCGAGCTGACCGTCCGGCAGGAACCGGGCGACCTCGAACGTGAAGCCGGGACTGGCGGTCAAGCTAACGACGAGGTTGCCCTTGGAATCCAGGACAGCGTCGGAAGGGAACGCCCCGCCGATGTTGGCAAGCACCCTGCCCCCGTTACCAAAGGTCGGGTCGAGACTTCCAGGCGTCGACGCGGATGCCGCGCCCGCGAACAACGTTCCGAATGACATAAGCCCAGCAAGCGCGCCCAGCGCACGGTTCCTCATCGCCTGTCTCCCCTCGCTCGGTCAGGAGGATGTAGATCTCTCCCAACGACGCCGAGCATGCGACTTTCCTTCCCCGACCAGGTTTGATCGCCGATCTCCCCCCCAACGCACCCTCACCCGAGCAGCGAGGTACGCCGCGGTGGGCGACGGTCGGCTGCCGCTTCGCCTCGGCGAGGAGCGGCGACGCGACTACCACCCAGGGATCGCTGGGACGGCTGCTTCGCAGGGCACCGATAGCGACACGCGACGGATCGTCGTCGTCCAACGGGGCGGCGGGCGTTAGCCAGATTCCAAAGCACCGACTGCCGCTCGCGCGGGAAGCAGGGCGTCGAGGCCACCCGTCCCGGCGCCGCACCCGTCAATGCGGCCGAGATACGCTCCTTTGGCGAATACCAGGTGCGCGGCCGCCGGACGTTCGAGACCCGCTTTGGTGTCCGTCCGCGGCTTCGCGCTGCTCGCTGGACAGTAACTCTTCTGCTTCCTGCGAGAGGATCACCGGGCCGGCTCGCCCGAGCTTTCGCGTTTCGTCCAAGGCGGCGCTGCGAACACTGGCGAGCAGCGTGCGCCTATCTGAGCCTGCTGGCACCGCCACGTGACTCGCGGGAGCCGTCGGCGGTGCGGGCCTGGCCGGTGAGGCCGGCCGTGAAGGTCGGGCCACTCCAGCGGCGCGCGTCGCTTCGACGGCCGCGGCCAGCCGGGCGTGCCGGTGCTCGAGTTCTAGTAACGCGGCCCGCAGGCGGCGATGCTGGCGGCGACGGCGCACCAGCCCGGCTGCCACCAGCGGGAGCGCCAGCAGGGCGGCCACCCCGCTGATCGAACCGACCGTCTCGGCGATGCTCGTGGGAACCGGAGCGATAGTGCGGGTCGGCACGATGATCGGTGCGAGATCGGGGCGAGCTTTCGCTACGCGGCCGGCCCGACCTCCCCCGGCCGTGCCGGTCACTGGGGTAAGTGGATTCGTCTGCTCGGCGATCGCGAGTAACTCACCGTTGCCGACGGCGTCGGTGAGGGTGTTGTGGACCCAATACCAGGCGCCGTACTCGTGCCAGGCCACTGTCTGTAGCTGTGCTCCGTCGTAGTAGAGCGCGTAGCTGCGCCTGCCCATCCGCACCGTCTGGTTGGGGTTCGCGAACAGCGGCGCATCCGCCCACGTCGTTCCCTGGACGTCATAGAACTGGCCGAGCTGCCCGTCGGAGAACACCTCGATGTAGATGGGATAGGCCTTCCCGTCGGGCGCATGGATCAGGTAGTCCCGGATGCATGCCTGTACCTGCGTGGTACAGCGGGTTGAGACGGGATAGGCGCCGCTGCCCGCTAGGTCCTGCACCTTGGGGAACTCGGCGGTGAACCGGATTCCGGCGGTCGCGGTCTTCTCGGCGGCGACGTTCGATTCGAGCGTCGGCGTCAGCGGGAGGCGTGCGATCGCGCCATGGTGGCCGACGTTCCGCGCGATCGCCGCCGTATGCCGCGTCGGCGGCGGCGAGCCGCCGTGCAGGAAGCTGTGCACGCTCTGTTGGATCTGCCCGGGTGTGGCCGTCAGATCCCCGCTCGGCAGGCGGCTGGCCGCGAACGGGACATGGCGCGCGCGCAGCCCGGCGGCACTGATCAGCAGGTCGGCCAGATTCAGAATCTCGGTCGAGCTGTCCAGCCCGGGGTCGGTCTGCACGGTCTGACCGAAGATCTGCTCGAATTTGCCGACGTTGCCGGCGAGCAGGGAGCCGTACTGTTTCTTGACGTCGAGCAGGAACGCCTGGTCGCGCGCATCTCGGATCTGCGAGGTGTCGGTATGGCGATACGAGACGAACTGCTCGGCCTCGCTGCCGCTGAGGCATTGATAGCCGGGCTGCAAGTCGACGTTCTGGTACTGATCGCCGCCGTCGGCATTGTTGTGGTAGTAGCGCTCGTCGATCGTCGAGTAGACGCATCCGAGCTCGTCGATCGCTTTCTCGAAGCGGCCGAACGTGGCCACGATCACGTGGTTGATCGATAGTCCGGTGACCTGCTTGATTGTCTCGAGTAGGTAGGTGAGGCCGCCCGTGTACGCGGCGTTCAGCCGTGTCGGACCGACAACTCCGTGCGGCGTCTGGATCGGTACCCACAGCTCCCGCGGAATCGACATCATCGAGATGTAGGGCTTGCTCGGATCGATGCGCACGAGCAGCATTTCGTTCGCGAGGTGGGGCACCGCATGGGGGTAGTACTTCGTCGCCGGTCGCCAGTCGTCGCCGACGAGCAGTAGCGTCTCCGGGCCTCCGTAGTAATCGGGAGCCAAGGCCTTGCGGTCGACCGTGAGAGGCCTGTTCACTCTCAGGTCCTGCACCACGGTGTGAACCTGCTCGAGAATGAACACCGCCGTCGCGCCGGCGCTCGCCAACACCACGAGCAGGCACCCGAGCCCGATCTTGACCGGCGTCCCGAACCAGCGCCGCGGGCGGCGCGGCCCGGTCAGCGCGAAATCTGACATGGGTTGGGCTTCATATGAACACCGCCACATATGATACGGCGGTGGTCAGCTTGATCCTGCCGCCGCTACGATGCCCGCGGCGATGAGCCCGACCGATCCGCCCGCCACCGACGGCGCTCCTGCGCTCTCGCGGGATGCTGCCGAGCGGCTCGCCGATACGATGTTTGCGCTGGCCACGCCGAGCCGTCTCCAGATTCTCAGCGCGCTGCGCGCCGGCCCGCGAACGGTGTCCGAGATCATCGCGGAGATAGGAATGGAGCAGTCGGCCGTCTCCCACCAGCTGCGGGTGCTACGCGACCACGCGGTGGTGAGCGTCGAGCGGCGGGGACGGGAGCGCCTGTACATGCTCCGCGACGAGCACGTAGGAGCGTTGCTCGATCACGCCCGCCGCCACCTGCTCGAGCTCCAGCAGACGGGCCGCACGCGTAGGCGGCTGGACCGCGCGAGCTGATGGCCGCGCCCGCGCCCTCGATCGCTCCGGTCGCCGACCGTAGGGCTGCGCTCGATCGGGCCCACCTGGGCGACATCACGGGCGCGATCGGAACCGTGTCCGCTGTCGACACGGCTCCGCGGCGAACGCTTCGTCGCCGGCTGATCACGCTGCTCGCGGTCGCTGGGCCGGGGCTGATCGTGATGGCGGCGGACAACGATGCGGGGACCATGACCGTGTTCGCGCAGGCCGGGCATGGCTACGGAACGCGGCTGCTGTGGGTACTGGTGCTGCTCGCTCCCGCCTTGTTCGTCGTCCAGGAGATGGCCGCCCGGCTAGGAGCGGTGACTGGAGCCGGTCACGCGCGCCTCATCCTCGAGCGGTTCGGTCGTGTCTGGTGCGCGTTCTCGCTCGGCGATCTGATCGTGGTCAATTTCGCGCTGCTCGTCACCGAGTTCATCGGGGTGATCGTGTCCCTCGGTTATTTCGGCGTCAGCCGGTATCTCGCGGTGCCGGCGGCGGCCGCTTGCTTGATCGCGGTGACCGCCGGCGGCAGCTTCCGGCGGTGGGAGCGAGCGATGTACGTGATGGTTGTCGCCGATCTCAGTGTGATCGCTCTAGCTGTGCTGCACCATCCGTCTCCGGAGGCGATTGGCGCGGGCCTGGTGCCGCGGGTGGGGGGTAATCCCGGCAGTTCCGCGCTGTTGCTGCTGATTGCTCTGATCGGCACGACGATCTCGCCCTGGCAGATCTTCTTCCAACAGTCGAACGTGGTCGACAAGCGGATCACCCCGCGGTGGCTGCGCTATGCGCGGATCGACACTGCGCTCGGCACGATCGCGTTCGTCGCCGCCGCCGGAGCCATCATGATTGCGTGTGCCGGGGTGCTCGGCTCAGGCGGGGCGGGTGCTGGCCACCTGATCGACGCGGGCGCGATCGCCCGGCTGCTCGCGCTCAGAGCCGGCCGCTTCGCAGGGGGGCTGTTCGCGATTGCGCTGCTGAACGCCTCCTTGCTCGGCGCCGGCGCCGTGTCGCTGTCGAGTTCCTACTCCGCCAGCGAGGTACTCGGGGTTAAGCACTCGCTCCACCGCCGCTTCGGCGACGCCCGGGTCTTCCACGGTTGCTTTGCCGCGTTCGTGGGCGCCGCCGCCGCCACCGTGCTGGTACCGGGCGCGCCCCTCGGTGCGATCACCACGCTGGTGCAGGCACTGGCCGGCATCCTGCTGCCGGTCGCGCTGATCCTGTTGCTGATGCTCTGCAACGACCGCGAACTCGTCGGTCCACTTACCAATCCCGGTTGGCTGAACGCGATCGCGGCGGCAGTTGTCACCCTGATCCTCGCTCTAGCGACGATGCTGACGATCACGGCAGTCGCTCCCGGAATCAGCGTCCTCGACGCCGCGCTCATCACCACGCCCGCGCTCGCGGTGTTCGGAGCCGCCCTTGCCGCGACGTTGAGGGACGCGGGCCCGCCATCGCCCACGTCCAAATTGATGACGGACTGGCAGCGGCGAACCTGGAGCTCTCGGATGCTCGAGTTGGTCCCGGCCGCTCCCGCCACCAGGAACCGGGTGCTCGTACTCGTCCTACTGCGCGCCTACGTGCTGCTCATGATCGCGCTGTTGGCGATCAGGCTCGGAAGGCTGATCGCCGGCTGATCGAAGAGGATGCGCTCCAGGGCTTGAGCGCCGGCGGCAATACATGCTAAGTTATTCATGTAAGGCGAACCACACCCCTGAGAGCTATGGAAGACAAACCCCGAAGTAGCACCATCTCCGCGTTCGCCTGCGGCCCACACCAGGCCTAGCCTCGGGCGTGACCTCCGCGGGTGGCCGGAGAGCCAACCCGAACGGAGAAGGCGCCATGAAGAACACGGCGCTCCGGTTCCGGACACGGTCCTGGACCTTCACGACACACCGCAGCCACTCTCGGCCCGACATCGAGGACGGAGACGGGATGCCTGACTTAACCAGTCGAACAACGAACGCCGTCGTGCGCTTACTTGGGCTGCCCTTGGTGTGAGCCGGGCCAGGTGACCTCCCAGGTGGGCGCGCGGCCCAACCAGCCACCCCTTGAAACCGCCGGAGGTCACCATGAACACCACAGCGCTCGCCCCGAAGAATCCCGCCGTCCTCGCCCCACCGGGCCGTCGGAACGTGCTCGACGACGCCCACCTGGGAGATATCCACGGCGCGCTCGGA
>JAFASQ010000208.1 GCA_019244395.1 Solirubrobacterales bacterium
CGAGCGTCTCGGGGCGGCGCGCCGTCGCGTAGACGGTCCATCCCCCGCGAGCCAGCAGCTCGGCCGTGGCGTGCCCGATCCCGGACGAACAGCCGGTGATCAGGACCGCCTTCGAGCTCGCCATCAGCCGCGGACCAGCTTCTTGTACGTGATGGGGTGGGGGCGGTCGGCGTCGGCCCCGAGCTGCTCGCGCCGGAAGCTCTCGTAGGCCTCGAAGTTGCCCTCGAACCAACGGACCTCGGAGTCGCCCTCGAATGCCATCACGTGGGTGGCGATGCGGTCGAGGAACCAGCGATCGTGGGAGACGACGACCGCGCAGCCGGCAAAGGCAAGCAGCGCCTCTTCCAGTGCGCGCAGCGTGTCGACGTCGAGATCGTTGGTCGGCTCATCGAGCAGGAGCAGGTTGCCGCCGGCCTTGAGCAGCTTGGCCAGGTGCAGCCGGTTGCGCTCGCCCCCGGACAGCTTGGCCACCTTCTTCTGCTGGTCCGAGCCCTTGAAGTTGAACCCGGCCACGTAGGCGCGGCTGTTCACGGTCCGGTCGCCGAGCTTGATCTTCTCATCACCGCCCGAGACCTCCTGCCAGACGGTCTTCTCGGAGTCAAGGGCGTCGCGCGACTGATCCACGTAAGCCAGCTCGACCGTGTCGCCGATCCGCAGCGCGCCGGCGTCCGGCTGCTCCCGGCCGGTGATCATCCGCAGCAGCGTGGTCTTGCCGGCGCCGTTGGGGCCGATCACCCCGACGATGCCGCCACGGGGGAGGTTGAAGCTCAGCTCGTCGATCAGGACGCGTTCGCCGTACGCCTTGCGCAGGCCGTTGGCCTCGACCACGGTGTCGCCCAGGCGGGGACCGGCCGGGATATGGATTTGGACCTGGTCGAGCTTTACGTTGCGGTCCTGCGCGAGCAGGGCCTCGTAGGCGTTGAGCCGGGCTTTGGGCTTGTTGCGCCGGGCGCTGGCGCCCAGGCGGACCCACTCGAGTTCCTGCTCGATCGTGCGCTTACGTGCGCTCTCTTGCTTGGCTTCGGTTTCGAGACGCGTGCGCTTCTGCTCGAGCCAGGCCGAGTAGTTGCCCTGGTAGGGAATCCCGCGGCCGCGGTCGAGCTCGAGGATCCAGCCCGCCACGTTGTCCAGGAAATAGCGGTCGTGGGTGATGGCGACAACGGTTCCGCGGTAATCGGCCAAGTGGCGCTCGAGCCAGGCCACCGACTCGGCGTCGAGGTGGTTGGTCGGCTCGTCGAGGAGCAGTAGGTCGGGCTGGCGCAGCAGCAGCCGGGCCAGGGCGACGCGGCGCTTTTCGCCGCCGGACAGGGTGGTCACTTCGGCGTCGCCGGGTGGGGTCCGCAAGGCGTCCATGGCGATCTCGAGCGTGGTGTCGAGGTTCCACCCGTCGACCGCGTCGATCTGCTCCTGGACGCGGGCGAACTCGTCCGCGGTCTCGTCGGAGTAGTTCATCGAGAGCTCATTGAACCGGTCGAGGAGGGCTTTGACTTCCGAGACGCCGTCCTCGATGTTCTCGCGGACGTTCTTGTCCGGGTCGAGCTGCGGCTCCTGCTCGAGCATGCCCACGGTGGCGCCGGGGGCGAGCTGGGCGTGGCCGTCGAACTCCGTGTCGAGCCCGGCCATGATCCGCAGCAGGGTCGATTTGCCGGCGCCGTTGTAGCCGATCACGCCGATCTTGGCGCCCGGGAGGAACGACAGGGATACATCGCTCAGGACCTCCCGGTCGGGCGGATAGCGGCGCGAGAGCTTGTAGGTCGTGAAGATGTACTGGGTCGACATGCGTATGCAGAGGATAGGAGCCCGCCGGTGCGCGTTCTGGCCGCCGTGTTCGCGCTCGTCGCAGTTGCCTGCTTGACGGTGGCGATCGTGGGAATGGTCACGGGTCGGCCGGGCGACCGCGCCGGAACCGTGATCCGGATCGTCGCCGTGCTTTGCTTCGTGATCGCGGTCGTCCTGAATATGGCCGCGCATTGAGTGGTCGCCACCGTAAGTACGGTCGCACCGAGAGGTGGCGCTGGTGGATGCTGCGCGAGGACGCAGGATCCGACGTGTAGCAGCGCTACACGAGGGTCCGAAGACGCCGGACGACGCGGGCGCGGCCCAACTAAGCGAGGCCGGATACCGAGCGGGCCGCAAAGCCCGCGGCAGCGCCGCCTCCGGACGACGCCGGCGCGGCCGGTTAGGCGAGGCAGGGATGCCGAGCAGGCCGCAAGCCGGCCGCCTCGAATGCGAGCGTATTTGCGGCGGCGACCACTAAGCTCGGGCCCTTACCGACAAAGGAGCGGCGAACATGGCGAAGGTCGTATACACGGCAGAGGCAACGGTCACCGGCGGGCGCGAGCACGGTCACGGCAAGACCAGCGATGGCGCTCTCGACGTGCAGCTCCGCCCGCCCACCGAGGGAGGCGGGACCAATCCCGAGCAGCTGTTCGCGGTCGGCTACGCCGCGTGCTTCGAGGGCGCGCTGGGCGTCGCCGCCCGGCGCGAGCGCGTCGAGGTCGGCGACGCCTCGATCGACAGCAAGGTCAGCCTGGTGTCGACCGAGAACCGCGGCTACACGGTCGCCGTCGAGCTCGACGTGAGGCTCCCCCAGATCCAGGACCCCGAGCAGGCCAAGCAGATCGTGGCGGCGGCGCACGAAGTCTGTCCGTATTCGAACGCCACGCGGGGCAACGTCGAGGTCACGCTGATCGCCAACGGTCAGCCCGTCGGCTGAGTCAGTTTTCCGGCTGCCAGCCGCTCAGCACCCATTGGCCGGGGGACTGCTCGGCGACCGTGGCGAGCGCCACGTGCCAAGCCGGCCGTAGCCCCTGATACGCGGTGGTGTTGGTGGCGGTGGTGGATTCGAGCGTGACCACGATGAATTCGCGCGGGCGGCTGGGCCGCGGGGCGATCGCCTCCACGGTGCCGTGGTTGGCGATCCCGCCGCGCTGGAGCTCGTAGTCGCCGGCGGTCTCGGCGGCCGCGAGGATCATCGCCGCGCGGGCCTGGCCGACGGCGGCCGCGGCGAGGGAGCGCATGTCGGCGGCGACCGTCTGCGCGTCCCAGTTGATATATGCGGTGGCGAAGGCGCGGATGGCCTCGATGGGGGCGTGCGCGGCGGCGGTGGCGGTCTGGGGCGGCGGCGAGGGCGAAGGGTATTCGTGGGTGGCCTGGGCCTGAGCGAGCGGCGACTGCCGGGTGGCCGGGCGCTCGTGCTCGTGGCTTGCGCCGCAGCCGCCGGCCGCGAACGCGGATATCGTCAGCGCCACGGCGGCGCGCATGGTCTATAGCCCCACGGGGTGCCGCGCGACGAAGCCGGCCGAGTCCCGGATCAGGGGGTGCCAGCCGATTCCGGTACTCCCGTCGCCGGCGCCCGCCGCGTTGTGGGTGTCCCAGCGCAGACCGGCCACGTACATGAACACGTGGTCGGGGTTCGCGTAGAGCGTGACCCATCGCCCCGGTCCCGGCCGGCCGAAGGACGCGAGCGTCCCCGACGGCGCGTCGTAGCCGTTCGGGAGCAGGCCGGCGCCGTAGAGGAGGTGCTCGACGCTGCTCGAGCAGTCATAGGCCGGCGCCACCTCGGACAGGGGCAACCCGTGGCCGGCGCCGAGCACATAGGGCTTGCCGGCGATCTGGTTGCCGGCAGCGATGATGCCCTGGACCGCGGCGGGTGCGCCGGCGGGTGCCGCCGCGAGCCCGTCGGGCAACCGCTGGGCGTGCTCCGCGCCGGTCAGCGGCACCCCCTCGCCCGCCGCCGGCGTGCACGCGCTGGGTTCCTCGGCGGCGGCGGGAGCGGCGGTCTCGGTGGCTGCGCTCTGCGCCGCCTGTCCAAGCATGTTTCCGGCGCCGGCGTCAGGCGGGCGCTCGATCCGCACCGGTCCGGACCACAGCCCGTCCTCATAGGGGATGCCGAGCCGCCCGGCCAGCTGCCACCACAGGTCGAGCGCCCTCGGCAGGCCGTCGACCGGACCGCCTCCCAGACCGATGTCGCGCTTGTAGGCGATCGCCGATCGGGTCCCCCATGTGACGCGCAAGGGCGTCAGGTACGGCAGCCCGCCCATCGCGGTGGCGGTCTGGAAGCTGGTGCCGCCGAGCTCGGCGTAGCTGTCGGGGAGCTCGAGCAGGTTCGCGCCCGAGGACCCGAACACGCCGCTGCCCGGATCGCCCGGGCCGCCGTACTCGGTGGCGCCGACCAGCTGCCCGGTGCCGGCGGGTCCGAGCACGATCCCGCCGCCCGGACCCTCGCCGCCGGGCGCCGCCGCACCGGCCGGGGCTGCGCACTCATCTCCCTGACCGAACACGCTGGTGATCAGCGCGAGCATCGCCGCCGCGAAACCGGCCGCGACGATGATCCCGACGCCGGCCACGATCACGAAGCTTGCGCCTCTCTTCACGACCAGGCAGATTAGGCATGTTAAGGGTAAAAGAGTACGATTTAGTCCGATTTGTTGCAGTTTTTGCGGTGGAGGCGGCCGACGCCACCGCGTGCGGCGAAGCACCTCGGGTTTGGCTGCGCCGCTAACGTAGACGGGTCATGCCCCGCATCCTCGACGTCGAACAGGCCCTCCTTCTCCTCGAGCTTGAGCCGCCGTTCGACCAGCGCGCGGTGCAGCTCGCGCGACGCCGGATGGCCAAGCGCTGGCATCCCGACATCGCGCCGCAGGGGCGCCAGCACGAGCATCAGCGCCATCTCCAGGCGATTAACGAGGCGGCCGATCAGCTCGAGGAGCTGGCCGAGCAGTCCCGAGGCGGACGCGTCAGCCGCAACGCGGTCAAGGTGTCGGCCGCGGCGGCCCGCAAGGCCCGGGCCGACGCCGGGCGGCGCGCCTACGAGGCCGAGCAGCGCGAGCGGGCGGCGGCCGAGGAGCGGCGCAAGCACGACCCGTTTGGGTCGCGCGTGCCTGACCACTCGGTCGTCCACCGCTACGCGCGGTGTCTGTCGTATCCCGAGTGGGGCGTGGGGAGCGTCACCGGCATCTACTTCTCGGGCGACGAGGAGGACGTGCAGCAGTGGGCGCGCGTCCAGTTTTCCATCGGCGTGCGCACGGTGCCGGCGGGCTCGCTCCAGTTCGTCGACTTCTCCAAGCCCGATCCCGCCGCCGATCGCGTTCAACGGTTCATGACGGCCGCGCAGCACGCCCTCGCCGAGGGCAACGCCGAACTGGCCGCCCAGCGCCTGGTGTACGCGCGAGACGCCGAGCCGGCCAACCCGGTCGTGCTCAGGCTGCTCACGAGCGCCTTCTGGCAGGCCGGCAACCTGCCCGCCGCGGCCCGCACGGTGCGCGACTGGGCGCGGGTCGAGACCGACCGGCCCACCCCGGAGCGCTTCGCGGCACGGATCTACGAGGACATGGGCGCGATCGACCTCGCCGCCGAGGCCGCGGCGCGCGCCGCCGCGCGCGCCCCGCAGGACGCGTCGGCGTGGGAGCGGCTGGGCCGCCTGAGGCTGCGGCTGATGGACCGGCCCGGCGCGATCTCGGCTTTGGAACAGGCCAGGCTCGCGGGGCCGACCGTGGAGGGGCTGCTCTCGTTAGCGCTCGCTTATCACCTGGCCGGCGACGTCGGGGCCGAGGTCTCGGCGGCCGAGGCCGCGACGCGGCTGGACCGCGAGTCCCAGAGCGCCTGGTCCGCCTATGCCCACGCGCTGGCGCGCACGGATCGCTTGAGCGAGTGCGTGGAGGCGTGTGAGCGGGCGCTCGCCCTAGGGCGCAACCCGGAGGTCTCTGACCTGCTGGCGCGGGTGCAGGCGTCGCGGCCTCGGTCGCTATCGGAACGCACCGCGGCTTAGGCGAGCGGTCGTCCGGCGGGGCTGGCCGACCGGCTAGGCGTTCCGCCGTCGGAAGTGGTTGGAGTGATCCGGGGATCTGCTCAGTTCGGGCGGTGAATGGCCCCTAACGTCAAACTCGAGTCACCGATGGAACCGAGATTGCACTTTGGCGCCACCATGGCCCCGAACGTCAAACTCGAGTCACCGACGGGACCGAGATTGCACTTTGGCGCCACGTATCGCCTCCAAGTCGGCACTCGCGTCGCGCGCGGGCCGAATGCGGTGTTGATGGCGATCCAGCGCAGGGTGCGCCGCGATTCAAAGTAAACCCAGCGAGACGATCGACTAAACCAGGGTGCGAGCCGCACCGATCATCCGGATGATCCGCCCCGCCCGCCGATCATGTCGGGATGATCCGCCGCGGCCGCCGGTCATTCCGGATGCTCCGCCCGGCGCGTCAATTTCCGGGGTTGGCGACGGCCTAAGTCGACACTCGGCACGCACGCCGGCTCGAGTGCGGGGATACGGACGCTATGCAGCCCAAAGTCGCGCACTCGAGCCGCGAGCAGGCTCGAATGTGCAGTTAGGCCGCAAAATCCGGGGCGAGCCGTCTGGCGGTAGGCCGCGTTCGCCCTTCCCGGTCATTGATCGCTCCCGGCGCCCGAGCATGGTGTGACGCGCCACCACAAATCGGTGGGCGTGGCCCTAGTGCAACAGCCGCGCACGCCCGAGTGGGACGTTGACGGCAAATCGGGCGCCGGCCGTGGCTCCGGCTCTCACCCCGCTAGGCGATCGAGCCCTCGCGCCCGCACACCGGGCACGACTCCCCCGCGGCCAGGGCACGCCCTCCGCAGCCCGGGCAGTTCTCGACCGACTCGAGCACGCCAAGCAGCTCGCCCACCCGGCAGACGAGCAGCCGCTCCTCCTCCACCTCGATCCACGCGCCGGCGGAGGCGGGGAAGACGACGTGATCGCCGGGCCGCACCGGCATGGCGATCCCCACGTGGTCCCACCAGTCGAGGCCGGGTCCAACCGCCAACACGATCCCGTGTTGGGGTGGCGGCTCCTCCGAGCCGGGAGGCACGATCAGGCCTGAGCGGCGGATCCGATCGGGATCGAGCTCCTTGATCACGACGCGGTCGAATAGGGGGCGAAGCTGTTGGCGCATGGTTCTCGTCCGCTCCTGATCATAGGGTGGAGAGATGCGGCTCATCGTCGCCCGCTGCGAGGTCCGCTACTGCGGACGCCTGAACGCGCTCCTGCCCGAGGCGCTTCGTCTGATCATCCTCAAGGCCGACGGGTCCGTTCTGATCCACGCCGACGTCGGTGGCTACAAGCCGCTCAACTGGATGACGCCGCCGACGGTGATCGAGGAGACGCCCGGCCGGATAACCGTCCGCAAGCGCGCCCAGTCCGACGGCGACCGGCTCGAGATCGACGTGGCCGAGGTGCTCTCCGACCTCACCCATGCCATGGGGCCACCCGACGAGGACGCCGCGCTGGCCAAGGACGGCGTCGAGGCGCATCTGCAGGAGCTGCTGGCCGAGCGGCCGGCGTGGTGCGGCGAGGGGCTGCGGCTGGTGCGCCGGGAATGGCCGACCGACATCGGGCCGGTCGACCTGATGTGCCGCGGCACCGCCGAGGAGTGGGTGGCGATCGAGGTCAAGCGGGTGGCCGGAATCGAGGCGGTGGAGCAGCTCGCCCGCTACCTCGAGCGGATCCGGCTCGATCCCGCCTTCGCCTCATGCCGTGGCGTGCTGGCCGCTCAGGTGATCAAGCCACAGGCGTGCGTGCTCGCAGCCGCCCGAGGAATCGAATGCGTGGAGGTCGATCTGGCCGTCCTGCGCGGCGAGCGTGAGCCGGATTTGCGATTGTTCGCGGCGTGAGTGACGAAGACGATGCGGTGCTGCGCGAGCGCCGCGGACGGCTCCTGGTAATCACGATCAACCGGCCCGATCAGCGCAACGCGGTCAACGCGGCGGTGGCGCAGGGCATTGCCGCCGCGCTCGACGAGCTCGACGGCGACAGCGCGCTGGCGGTCGGGGTGTTGACCGGCGCCGGCAAGGGCTTCTGCGCCGGCATGGATCTGAAGGCCTTCGTGGCGGGCGAGCGGCCGCACGTTCCCGGCCGGGGCTTCGCCGGCATCGTCGAGCGCTCGGCCGACAAGCCACTCGTGGCCGCGGTCGAGGGATTCGCGGTGGCGGGTGGGCTGGAGGTGGCGCTGGCCTGCGATGTGATCGTGGCCTCCCGCGGCACGCGGTTCGGCATCCCTGAGGTCAAGCGGTCGCTGGTGGCCGCCGGCGGCGGGCTGCTCCGCCTCCCCCGCGCTCTGCCCCGCAACGTGGCGCTCGAGCTGGCCCTGACCGGCGAGCCGATCGACGCCGAGCGGGCGCACGCGCTCGGGCTCGTCAACCGGCTTACGGAGCCTGGCGATGCACTCACCGCCGCGCTCGCGCTGGCCGACTCGATCGCCGCCAACGGACCGTTGGCCCTCGCCGCCACGAAGCGCGTCATCAGAGAGGCTCCGGACTGGCCGGAAGCCGAGTTCTTCGAACGCCAGCGCCCGATCACCGACCCGGTGTTCACCTCCGAGGACGCCCGCGAGGGCGCCACCGCGTTCGCCGAACGCCGCGACCCCGTGTGGAAGGGACGGTGATACCGGCCTACGCCCCGTCCGAACCCCACAACGTCGCCACGACCGACCGGGACCCCCCTCGGTCGCGGTGCTCGCACAGGTAGATCCCCTGCCAGGTGCCGAGCGCGAGCCGCCCCCGGGCGACCGGCAACGTGAGCGACGGCCCGAGCAGCGAGGCCTTGATGTGGGCGGGCATGTCGTCGGCGCCCTCGAGCGTGTGCGTCCAGTACGGCGCGTCCTCGGGCACGGCGGCGTTGAAGTAGGACTCGAAGTCGCGCCGGACGTCGGGCGAAGCGTTCTCGTTCAGCGCCAGCGACGCCGAGGTATGCCGGATCAGCAGGTGGAGCAGCCCGACCTCGACCTCGCCGAGCTCGGGCAGCGCGGCGATGATCTCGCGCGTCACCAGATGAAAGCCGCGGGGCCGGGACTCCAGGCTGAGCTCACGCTGGACCCACATCACGGCTCCGGTAGCCGCGCCACGCGCAGATCAACGCGGCCACCCCCACGGAAGGGCACGCCCTCGGCCACGAGCAGCGAGCGCTGCCGCTCGCCCTTGGCCAACGACCCGTCGGCGCGCACCACGCGGTGCCACGGAATCGCCGGGTCCTCGCACGCGTGCAGCACCGCGCCGGCCACTCGCGGCGCCCCCGGCGAGATGTCGCCGTAGGTCCGTACGAACCCGACCGGGATCGCGCGGACCCGCGCGAGGATGTGACGTTCCCGATCGGCGGCCATGCTCTCGGAGCATATGGCCGCGCGGGCTTGATAAGGTGCGCGACGCCGAGTTTCCCGCCCACGCGCGGGAAAGCGGGGGACCCAAGTTCCCTGGGGCGAATCGCGGTCTGATGACCGTGTAGCGCAGCCGCCGCGCGAGCCCGACAGCTAACCCCGTAGGCCCCGAACAATGAGCTCGAGAAGGCGCACGATCCCTCGCCCGTTGGTCGCCGGCGCGGCCGCGGTGGCCGGTGCTCTCGCCCTGGCGGCCATGCCGGTCGGCTCGAGCGCCCACCCGAGCCTCGGCCAGCTTCAATCGCAGCTGGGCGCCGAGCAGGCTCACGAGCAGAGCCTCGCCGGCACTATCAGCAGCCTGGCAGGCCTGATCACCTCGCTGAACGGCCAGATCGCGCTCGTGCAGTCGCGCGAGGCGGCGGTGCGGGCGGACCTCGCGCGTGATCGCGCGCAGCTGGCGGCGGTCGAACGCGCGCTTGCTCGTGAGCGGCAACTCCTGGTACTGCTGCGCGCACGCCTGGCGTGGGCACGGGTGCTTCTCGCCCGCCAGCTCCTGACCAACTACGAGCAGGCCAAGCCGAACCTGGTCTCGGTGGTGCTCGAATCTGCCGGTTTCAAGGACCTGCTCGAGCGGCTCACCTTCCTGCGCGACGCGCAGCAGCAGCAGCAGGGGATCATCGCGATCACGCAGCAGGCCAAGGCGCGCGCCGACGCCGCCGCGCGGCATCTGGCGGCGCTGGGCGTCACGGATCGCCAGATCACCTACGCCACCGCCCAGCGTGTCCTGGCGCTGGTGGCGATGAACGGCTTGTTGCACTCAAAGCAGGCGGCGTTGCAGCAGGCCGAGTCGGCCCAGCAGAGCGCCCTCGCGGCAACTCAGGCCAGGGGCGCAGCGCTGCGGGCCGAGATCTCCCAGGTCCAGGCCGAGCAGGCGGCGGCAGCCCGAGCGGCAGCCGCGCAGCAGGCGGCGGCCCAGCAGGAGGCGGCCCAGCAGGCGGCAGCCCAGCAGGCGGCGAGCGCCGGAGGCGGCGGCGGCGGAAGCGGCGGCGGCGGAAGCGGAGGTGGCATCGGCGCACCGAGACCGGTGGGACCTGGCCCCGGCCCCGGGGGAAGCTGGGCGATCCCGAACTCTGTCGTGACATGCGAGTCGGGCGGCCAAAACCTCACGCCCAACAGCGCCGGCGCCTCGGGGTACTACCAGATCCTGCCCAGCACGTGGAACGGTTACGGCGGCTACGGCCAGGCGTACCAGGCGCCCAAGTCGTTGCAGGACCAGCGGGCCTCGCAACTCTGGAGCGGCGGCTCCGGCGCGTCCAACTGGGTCTGCTCCGGCATCGTCGGCATCCACTGACTCCCGCCCGG
>JAFASQ010000482.1 GCA_019244395.1 Solirubrobacterales bacterium
GGCGACTAGCCCGTCGACCAAGCGCGTGATGCCGGACCGGGTGAGCATCGTGCTCTCGGCGAGCGCCGACATCGGCAGCTTGCGCTCGGGCGCCTGGGCGAGATAGAGGAGGACCTCGTAGTCGCGGGTCGTGACGCCATGCTCGGATACGAGCTCCGCGTCGAGCATGCGCAGGATCGTGGCGTGGCTCTGGAGATAGCTTCGCCATGCCTCGAGGGCTTCGCCCTCCAGGCTCGAGGTGTTGCTGCCCTCGTCCGGCAACGAGCACGCGGCCGCGAAGCCGGCCGGCGCTTCAACGAGTTGACTGGTCGCTCTGCTCGCATCCATATCGCGATGCAGTGTAGTTGACTAGTCAACCTGCTCATCGACCCGATGATCCCGACCTTCAACCTGCGGACCGGAACGGACCTCGATCGCTCGTAAGCTAGTCGGCGTCGATCCCGCGCGGCGGACGCGGGCACAACCTTCCGAAGGGAGAACGAGGTGGACTGGAAGCTCGAGCTCGTGGCAATCCCGGTCTCGGATGTCGACCGCGCCAAGGCGTTTTACGCCGACCAGGTCGGCTTCAATGCCGATCACGATCATGCGGTGAGCGACGACGTCCGGTTCGTGCAGCTGACGCCGCCCGGCTCGGCCTGTTCGATCGCGCTCGGCAAGGGGATAACCGATGCCGCACCGGGCTCGGTGACAGGTCTTCAGCTGGTCGTGGACGACGTGCAGCAGGCGCGCCGCGAGCTCACCGAAGGCGGCGTCGAGGTCAGCGACGTTCAGGACTTCCCGTGGGGCCTGTTCGTGTTTTTCAGCGATCCGGACGGCAACCGCTGGTCGGTGCAGCAGGTTCCGCCCCGCTGACGCGCGGCTGCCGGCGTCTACGAGACAATCCGGCCGTCGAAAGGAGCTTTCATGGCGGTGACGGTCATGACGCACGTCGCGCTGCGCGACGACGCGGCGGCGCGGGAGTGGGACGCGGCGATGTACGAGCGACTGGGTGCGGCGCGTGGGCAGGCGGGCTGGATCGGCGGGCAACTGCTGCGACCGGTAAACGATTCGATGTTGCGCACGATCGTGGGCACCTGGGAGACTCGCGAGCACTGGGAGGCGTGGCATAACGAAGAGGCGTTTCGGGAAACGCGAGAGCGGCTCGAGGGTCTGCAGTCGCGTCCCGCTGAAACCAGCTGGTACGAGGTGGTCGAGGAGGAGCGGCGAAGCGGCTGAGGCCCTGGCGCGCCGCGCGCCGACGGGATAGGGTCGCCATCCAAAGCATGCCTGCCGGTACGCGGGCGCACGAGGGGTTAGGAGGCCTCAATTGCACATACGCATGGCGTTCGGCGCTGCCGTGATCGCCGTCCTTCTGACGACGACGCCGGCGACGGCCCAGCCGGCGCAGACTGCAACGGCGCCGACGGTCACCGCGACGGGAACGGGGCAGACCCGGGTAACACCGAAGAACCGCCACAGCAACGCCTCGATCGCCGCGGCGGTTGATGCCGCGCGCAAGGCGTCGATTGCCGGCGCGCTGAAGGAGGCGCACGAGTACGCACAGGATTACGCGAAGGCTGTCGGGTTGAGGCTGGGCAGCGTGATCTCGGTCTCCGACGCGCAGACGAACGGCTTCTTCTACGGACCCGGACCGGTGGGGATCGGGCCGTTCGGACCCGGCCAATACTGCGGCACGATCCAACAAGTGGTTGGACGGCCGGTGAACGGGCACAAGCCCAGGTTCAACAAGGTGCACCGCTGCATCGTGCCGCGGTTTGCCTACACCACGTTGACCGTCATGTACTCGGCGGGGTAGCCGCATCTCGCTGTCCTGTCGCCGCTGGGCGCGGCGAGCCGCCGGGCCCAGCGGCAGGAGGCTATGACCGTCACCCCTGACCGTTCCCACCGGCCGCCAGGCCACGGTTCCCCGCAGCGTGATGGCGCGGTTCGTCGTCACGGTGCGCCCCGGCTCGGGGTGGGATCCCGCCAAATCAAGCCGTGACCAGGCTGGGTGGGACCACCACGCGGCGTTCATGGACGCGCTGGTGGATGAGCGTGTCATCGCCTTCGGCGGCCCGGCCGGCGAGGGTGACAAGTTCGTCCTGATCGCGGACGCGCCTGACCAGGCCACGCTGCAGGCACGCCTCGCACTGGACCCTTGGGCCCCTGCGGATCTGCTGCGCACCGTCGCCATCGAGCCGTGGACGATGTGGCTGGGCGACGACGAACGCATCGACGGCGCGCGGGGGCGCCCGCTCCATCTCGTCGCG
>JAFASQ010000227.1 GCA_019244395.1 Solirubrobacterales bacterium
TCGTCGTGCCGCCCGGGTCGCGTGTTCGCACGCGGGGGCAACACGCTCATCGAGGGCGGCGGGCGCACGACTCCCAAGTCACCAAGGCGTTAGCGCCCCCGGCGCGGCTTCGCGCTGCACGCGATCGTCCGCCGCGTGTCTCACTCGACCATCTGTTTTGCCCGGGCTGTGGTTCCGGTGGGCGCCTAACGATGGCAACAGTAAGGCTCGTGGCCGTAGCTGCCTAGGAAGCACGCATGGGCGGCACATGTGGTACTGGCCTTATCGACCGCGGTCGGTCCGCCAGCTACCGTTCGATCGTGCTTTGGCTCTCGGCTGTGCTGATCGCGGCGGTCTCGAACCTCGACAACCTCGTGGCCGGGGTCGCGCTCGGACTGCGGGGCACACGCATCACGCTGGCGCCGAACGTGCTCATCGCCGGCGTGACAATGGCGGGAACGGCCGGCGCGATCGCGTCTGGGCATGCTCTGGCGAGGCTGCTGCAGCCGAGTGTCGCTGGCTCCTTGGGCGCCGTGATCATCGCGTCCATCGGCGTCATGACGGTCGTTGCGTCGCGTTCCCCAGTCCGCGAGCCGGCTGCCCGAATGTCTCCGCTGCGCGGGCCGTCGGGGATGCTTTCGTGGCGAGAAGCGGCTCTGCTCGCGATCGCCCTGTCGCTCAACAACGTCGGGACCGGAGTCGGCGCCGGGATCGCTGGCATCCCGCAGGTCATGACAACTGCGTTGGCCGGAGGATTCTCGATCATGTGCGTCGGTGGTGGGTCTCGGATCGGCCGCGTCGCCGGCCCGCTCGTAGGGCGCCACGCTCGGCTCGTTGCCGGTCTCGGTCTGGTGTGCCTGGGCGGCGCGATGCTGGCAGGGGTGGGATAGCGGTCCGACGCCGCCTTTGCGCTGCAGGCCATTGCACTCGTCCGGTCCGGTGACGGCGCCCGAGTGTTCTGCCGGCATCTCGCTGGACACGGGAGCTTCGGTCGCTGAGACGGAGGTCGACGTCTTCCGCCGCACTTACGAGACAAACGTCTTTGGCGTGGTCGCCGTGACCAACGCGTTTCTGCCCGCGCTTCGCCGCTCGGCGCATCCGCGGATCGTCAATGTCTCCAGCGGCACTGGATCGCTCACCTGGAGCACCGGCCCCAATCCTCAGTTCGATTATCAGGCGGCAGGCAACGGCTCGGGCGGCGCATACCGCTCCTCGAAGACTGCGCTCGACGCGCTGATCGTGTTCGATGCGCAGGCGCTCGGCGGCGACAGGGTCAAGGTCAACGCGCTCGCCCCCGGTCTGCGGGCTACGTCCCTCAACCCCCAAGCCGCAGCCGCGGGGCGGCGACCCAGCCGAAGCGGCCGCGGGCGTGATGCGCCTCGCGCTGCTGCCCGACGACGGCCCCACCGGCCAGCTGTTCTCCTGGGACGGGACGGTCGTGCCGTGGTGAACGCCGCCGCCTGAGCCCTTGGATCGATAGCGGATCGGTCGATCAGACCACGACGATCGCTGGCAGAACTGTTGGCGCCACTTGTCCTTTCGTCGTGCGATCGGGGTGCTCGGGCTAGCGCGGTTCGAGACTTGCGTCCCGTATCGAACGGCGCGGTGCGGTGGACAGACAGGCTGCAGCGACGTACCGTTGGCCGCGGAGGTGGCGGTCAGAGTCACGTCACATCGTCCAAGCGAACGAAGCGGTGAGGTTCGACCATGCAGCTTGACGGCATCCACCACATCACGTGCATCACGGCCGACGCGCGGGGCAATGTCGACTTCTATGCGCGTGTGCTGGGGCTTCGGCTGGTGAAGAAGACGGTCAACTTTGACGCGCCCGACGTCTACCACCTTTACTACGGCGACGAACGAGGCGCGCCGGGATCGATCCTGACGTTCTTCGAGTTCCCCCTGGCTGCGCGCGGCCGGGCGGGAGTCGGGATGATCCACCGGCTGCGCTGGCGGGTCGGCTCCGACGACGCCCTGGGATTCTGGGCCGAGCGCCTGGCGCGGGAAGGCGTTCAGTTCGACGAGTCCACCGGCGATCAGCGGGCGCTGGCGTTTCGCGACCATGAGGGGCTCGGACTGGAGCTGGCTGTGGTTGAGACAGACGACGAGCCGCTGAGCGCCGCTGCGGACGGGATCCCTGCCGAGCACGCGCTGGGGGGCTTCGACGGTGTGCGCGCTTACAGCGCATCGCCGAGCGAGGAGGAGCGATTGCTCACCGAACAGCTGGGGTTCGCGATGACGGCACCCGCGAGCTACCTGCTGAAGGGAGGCCAGCGGCACGCCACCTATACCCATGACGAGCCGCCGGCGGCGGTCGGCATCCAGGGCGCCGGCACCGTGCATCACATCGCCTGGTGTGACCGCGACACCGACCACGAGGCCTGGGACGAGCGGCTGGCGCAGATCGGCATGCACCCCACCCCGATCATCGACCGCCAGTACTTCCTGAGCATCTACTTCCGAGAGCCACGCGGCGTGCTGTTCGAGTTCGCGACCCCCAGCCCCGGCTTCGCGATCGACGAGGAGCCCGAGCACCTCGGTGAACAGCTGCGCCTGCCACCGCGGTATGAGCACCTCCGCGACCAGCTCGAGCAACGGTTGACGCCTCTGGAGAACCCGCGGGCGAAGACCGTCCGGCCATGAGCCAGATCGACGCGCTGGCGCACGAGCTGCGCCCGGCGCGCGGCGAGCCCGATGGCGCGCTGGTGCTGTTGCACGGCCGGGGCACCGACCAATTCGATCTTCTGCCGCTGCTGGACGAGCTCGACCCCGACCGGCGCCTGGTCGCCGTCACGCCCCGCGCGCCGCTGGAGCTCTCGCCGGGCGGCTTTCATTGGTACATCTCACGCGATGTCGGCTATCCCGACCACGACACCTTCCACCGCACCTATCGCCTCCTCGCGGGTTGGCTGGACGCGCTCCCTCCCGCGCTAAAGGTGCCGTGGTCGCGGACCGTGCTCGGCGGATTCTCGATGGGCGCCGTGATGTCCTACGCGGTCGGCCTCGGCAACGGACGCCCTGCCCCGGCCGGGATCCTCGCGCTTAGCGGCTTCATCCCCACCCTCGACGATTTCGCGCTTGACCTATCGGGCCGCGAGGGATACCCCGTCGCGATCGGCCACGGCACGCACGACCCCGTGATCTCCATCGACTTCGCCCGCGAAGCCCGGCGACGACTGCAAGCCGCCCGCGCGCACGTGCTCTACCGCGAATCGCGCATGTTCCACGGCATCGACCCCGTGTTCATCCACGTGCTGCACAACTGGCTGGCCGACACCATCCCCCCGGCAGAAACGCCGGCATGACGATGACCAGCTCGCTCGACTCCGCGGGACCTCGCAAATAATGTCCCGCTGTCCAGATCGTCGGTGATCCCAGGCCTGCGCCGATCGCTCGCCCCCACCGGAGGAATCCCACGATGAGCACCGCACAGCGAGCCGACGAGCCGGTGCTCGTCACCGGCGCGACCGGCCTTCACGGCGGCGCGGTCACACGGGCGCTCCTAGCCGGCAACCGACGCGCGCGGGCATTCACCCGCGATTCTGCCGGTCCACGGGGCCGCTGGCTGTCCGAGCTCGGCGCCGAGGTCATTACCGGCGATCTGCTGGACACCGAGTCGCTGACCTCCGCTATGCAGGGCACGTCCGCGGTCTATGCGGTGACAACCCCTTTCAGCGTCGGCCCGGAGGGGGAGATCGAGCAAGGCGAACACATCATCGCCGCCGCCCGTGAGGCCCAGCTGACATGGCTGATCCTCGCCTCGGTCGCCAGCGCCGAT
>JAFASQ010000526.1 GCA_019244395.1 Solirubrobacterales bacterium
GACGTGCATGGCGCACGTGGCGATCTCACTGGGCGGTCCCGAGTGGCTCGAACCCGTGACGGACGAGGAGTACCGCGGAAGCGGTGCCGATGGAACGATCCGAGACTGACCCGGCCATCTGTCAGCAGGTCGCTCGGCGACGCCATCACTTCGCGCGAGACCTTAGTGGTCGCCTCCGCAAATACGCTCGCATTCGAGGCGCCCCTGGCGGCGCTGCCGCGGGCTTGCGGCCCGCTCGGCATCCGGCCTCGCTTAGTTGGGCCGCGCCCGCGTCGTCCGGCGTCCTCGGACCCTCGTGTAGCGCTGCTACACGTCGGGTCCTGCGTCCTCGCGCAGCATCCACCAGTGGCACCTCTCGGTACGACCGTACTTACGGAGGAGACCACTCAGTGAGGGCTGAGGACCACGACCGGAATCACCCGGTCTGTCTTCTGCTGGTACTCCGCGAACTGCGGTATGCGCTTCGCCTGGGCGTCGAACAGCCGGTCTCGCTCTTCGCCCCTGGCCTCGCGCGCGGTAACCGCGACGGTGTCTCCGCCGACCTCGATCGTCGTCTCTGGATGGGCCTTGAGGTTGTGATACCAGCCCGGGTTGCTCGGCGCTCCTGCCTTGGACGCGAAGATCACGTACCGGCCGTTGTCTTTGAGGTAGGCGACCGGGTTGACGCGCTCCTGCCCCGATTTGGCGCCGCGGTGGTGGAGCAGCAGCAGCGGCGAGCTCCCGCCCCAGCTCGGCACCTTCCCGCCGTTGGCGCGGAACTCGTCGATGATCCGCTGGTTGTAGTCGCCCGTGGAGGACATGGCGCCGGAACCTACCACGCGCGAGTGGTTTGAGGCGCCAGGCCTCGGGGGTTGCCACGCCGGCTAATGGCGGCGATGATCTCGTGGCGGTGAGGCGCGTCCTAGCAGCCAGGAGGAGGCGAGCATGCCGCAGGTCGAGGTAGACGGGTTGACGATCAACTACGACGTGCAGGGTGAGGGTGCCCCACTGTTGCTGATCCCTTACACATCTGCGGACCATGCCTGCTATGCGTTTCAGCTCCCGTCTTACACCGAGCACTTCAGCTGCATCGCGCTTGACCTTCCGGGCTCGGGCGAGAGCGACAAGCCGGCGGGGCCGTACTCGACCGAGACCTACGCCGACCAGGTTGCCGCGTTCCTCGGCGCTGTCGGGATCGAAAGGGCTCACGTGGCGGGCATATCGCTCGGCGCTGCCGTGGGCATCCACCTGGCTGCCCGCCATCCCGGCCGGGTGCGCTCGCTCTCCTTGCACAGCGGCTGGCATGCCAGCGACGACTATCTGAACATTGTCGTCGAGCAATGGCGCACGCTCGCGTCCACGCTGCCGACGGTCGCGGACGTGGTGATCCAGGGCATCTTCCCCTGGTGCTTCACGCCGGAGATGTACCTCGAGCGGCCCGAGTTCGTCGACGCGCTGGTGGACTTCGTACGGGGCCGCCCCGCGCAGCCCCTGGACGCGTTCCTCGCGCAAACCGACGCTGTCCTCGCTCACGAAGCGAGCGCGGCGCTCGGCGAGATCGACGCCCCGACCCTGATCACCTTCGGAGCGCGCGACCTTGTCTGCTCCACGCGCTTCGCACAGCCGCTCAAGAACGGGATCGCCGGGAGCGAGCTGGTGGTCTTCGACCACCTGTCGCACCCCGGGCTGCACGAGGATCCCGAGACATTCAACCGGGCAACGCTCGACTTCCTGCTGCGCCAGCGCCCGTAAACGCCGCCCGCCACCCGCTCACGCCGGCGCCACACCAGGTGTGCCATCCCCACCCTAGGGTCGGCTGACATGCGGCGTCGGCGGCCGTACTTTTCACCCATGACGAAGCGCCAGTCGAGGACGCGACCGGGGGTCGAGGCGAACGGGCACGCAAGCGACCTGGGGGCACCCGCGTTCGACCGAATGGCGATCGTGGCTGGGGGCCAGGAACAGCGCGCGTGCACGACGTACGCGGGCACTACAAAAGCGGCGGATGCCCTTCCGGATCGGGGAGACAGGATCCACCTCAGGTCTTCCCGAGAGCTTCGGGGGTTGCTCTAACCGGAAGGGCAGCGCCGACGGGCACACAGATGCTCGTTGCCGCACCAGCCGATCATGTGTGCTGTGATGCAGCGGCATGATCGGCGTGCGGCGGCAAACCCAGATTTACGTCAGCGGCGTGAGCGGCCGCCGGCCGCTCATCCCGTTCGACGCCGACCGCCTGGAGGCGGCGGCGGAGCGGCGGATGCGTCCGGCCGCGTTCGCCTACGTGGCCGCCGGCGCCGGCAACGAGCGCACGATGGCCGCCAACCGGGCGGCCTTCGACCGCTGGCGGATCGTCCCGCGGATGCTGCGTGACGTCGAGCACCGCGACACCAGCATCGAGCTGTTCGGGCAGCGCCTGCCTAGCCCGTTCCTGCTCGCGCCGGTCGGAGTGCTGGAGCTGGCCCACCCAGACGCGGACTGCGCCGTGGCCCGCGCTGCACGCGACACCGGCACCGGGATGGTGTTCTCGACCCAGGCCTCGCGGCCGATGGAGGGCGTGTCGCGTATCCTCGCCGACACCCCGCACTGGTTCCAGCTGTACTGGAGCCGGTTCGATGCGCTCGTGGAGAGCCTGGCCAGCCGGGCCGAACGCTGCGGCTGCACGGCCATCGTGATCACCGTCGACACCACAATGCTCGGGTGGCGTTCACGTGACCTGGAGGGCGCGTTCCTGCCCTTCTTGCACGGCAAGGGGCTGGCCCAATACACGAGCGACCCGGTGTTCAAGGCGCTGATCGCCGAGGCACCCTTGGCGCCGCCGGCGCAGCAGCCGCGACCGACCCTGGCTACCCTGCGCACGCTGATCGAGTTGACCCGGGCCTACCCGGACGGCTTCTGGCGGACGCTCGTGTCCGGCCGCGGCCGCGCCGCCGCGCAGCGCTTTAGCGAGATCTACTCGCGCCCGTCCCTGACCTGGGAGACGCTTGCCTTCCTGCGCGAGCGGACCGATCTACCGATCGTGCTCAAAGGCATTCTGCACCCCGATGACGCCGCCCGCGCGGTGGCCGAGGGGATCGACGCGGTGATCGTCTCCAACCACGGCGGCCGCCAGGTGGATGGTTCGATCGCCACGCTCGAGGCGCTTCCGGCCGTGGTCGAGGCGGTGGACGGGCGCATCCCGGTCCTGCTCGACTCGGGCGTGCGTGGCGGCGCCGACATCTTCAAGGCGCTGGCGCTCGGCGCGCGTGCCGTGCTGATCGGCCGTCCGTACGTGTACGCGCTCGCGGTCGCCGGCCGCGCCGGGGTGCGCGAGCTCCTGCTGAACCTGGCCGCCGACTTCGAGCTGACCATGGGACTCGCCGGCTGCCGCTCGGTGGCGGAGATCGGCTCCGAGGCGCTGGTGCCGGCACCGGCCCTTCCTGAGATGCCGTCGATCAGCGCACCGAGAAGTCTTTGAACGTCGCCGTCGTCGTCCAGGTGAACAGGCCCGAGGCATGGAACACGCCCACGTCCTGATCGCCCGCCGATGCGCCCGGCGCCACCGTGACCGTGTCGACCGGCGACCAGGTGACGCCTGCATCGGTCGAGTAGTAGCCGGTGTAGGTGCTCCCGCCGCGCACGAGCCGGAGCGTCACGGGCTCGTGCACGACGGCGTTCTGAACCGCGTAGCGCGAGTCCACGTTGCGCGCGCCGGTCGCGTTCCAGGACATCACGACGGTCCCGGCGTCGTTCACGAACAGCACCACTCCGGCGGGTGACGCTGCTGGCGCCGTCATCGCGTCGCGTTCGATCAGGCCGGCGCCGCCCGCCGTCCCACCGGCCTGGTCGTAAGTTACGGTGACCTGCGCCGTCGACGAAACTCCGGCCCGCTGGGGTTCGTAGATCGCCGCGTAGGAGCCGGTGGGCGGCGCGTTCCACGGCTGGAGCACGCCGGTTCCCCTGGCGCTGATCGCGAAGGCGCCGTCCCGCGCCCCGAACGCCGCCGGTTGGCTGGTGAGATCGGCGGTCCGGTATGGCGGCGGCACGGGCGCGAACACCCGCTCACCGAGGATCGCCGCGGTGGCGCGCCAGCCGTTGACCGGGTCCCAGGAGGCGCCCCCGGACAGCGCGGCGAGCGCGAACGGCGGCCCGGCCACAGGCGCGGTGACCCGGAACGCCACCGTATAACGGTGCCCGGGGGCAAGGCGCTCCACGCGCGCTCGACCCAGGCGCTTGATTCGCCAGCCCCGCCCCGCTCGGAAGGTGAGCTTCACCCGCTTGACCGGCGCAGGACCGTCGTCGGTGAGTGTCTCGCGCACGATCGTGGAGCGCCCGGTGAACAGCTGCGCGGCGGCCGGCGCGAGCGACAGCATGGTGTGGGGCGGCAGCGCCCGCGCTTGCCGGCGATCAATCGTGCTGACGCGGTACATGACCACGCCGTGAGCCGGCACGAACGCGCTGATCGCGCCGCGTGACGCGGTGACCGAATTGCTCCACAAATCCTGCAGGCGGTAGGCTCCCGCCGCCGGCAACCCGACCGCGGTGGCGCTCGTCGCGATGGTGGCCGCGGTGACCGTCGAGTTGAACAGCACCACGGAGCGGTCGCCACCGCTCAGCTCCTTGCTCAGGACCCATAGCCCGCCTGTGCTCGAGATCGGGATGCCCGGTTTGCCCCACGGATCCTGATCGACCGCAATCACGGCCGTGTTCTCGTACATAGCCAGTGCGCCGGGTGACAGTGCGGCGAGGTTCGTGCTGGCGATCAGGGGCGCGGCCATCTCCGCCCACAGGCTGAACTCGGTCCTGTACTCGAGGCGGGTGCTGCCGCGGTTTCCGATCTGGAGCATGTCAGGGTCGTTCCAGGCCCCAGGGCCGGCATCGGCGAACAGGTTCACCGTGCCCTCGAAATTCACCAGCATCGAGCCGAAGTTGTCCTGGATGTCGGTCGTGGTGCGCCACAGGTTCGCGATCGGGGCGCTCCACCGCCACGGATCGTCGCCGCGATCGGGCGTGCAGATCGAGAACACGATCGGGCGCCCGGTCGCCTTCAGGGCGTCGCTCATCCGCGTGGCCAGCGTTTGCTGAACCTGCTGCTCGGGCTGGCCCGGGAACTGATCGAACGGGATGTTGCAGCGGTCGTACTTCAGGTAGTCGACGCCCCACGCGGCAAAACTCGCCGCGTCCTGGGCCTCGTGGCCGTAGCTGCCGGGTAAGTGCGCGCAGGTGGTGGTGCCGGCGTCCTCGTAGATGCCGAGCTTGAGGCCCAGGCTGTGGACGTAGTCCGCCACCGGCTTGATCCCGCCGGGAAACCGCGTGGGGTCTGCCACCAGGTTGCCGGCGCTGTCACGGCTGGGCGCCATCCAGCAGTCGTCGATGTTCACGTACTGATAGCCGGCCGCCTTCATGCCGTCGTTGACCATGGCCTGCGCGGACTGCTCGACCAGCTGCGCGTTGACGCCGCAGTAGGCCGTGTACCAGTCGTTCCATCCCATTGGCGGCGTAGCCGACAGGCCGTTCTCTTCGCCTGCGGCGCTCGGCGCAAGTCCGCCGAGGCCTGCCGCCCACAGGCACAGCACGACCAACCAGACGCGGCGGCGTGGCGTGCGCACACGATGCCGGAGTCGCCGCCCGTGCGCTGGATCGGCGGCACCCGGCTGAACGCGCCGGTCGGCGTCCGCGTGGGAGGGCTGTCGCTGGAGAAGCAACTTCGAAGGTGGCGCGCGAGAACGTGTCGTGGGTCGCCGATCAGGCCCGCGCTCAGGGCGCGAGCATCATGATCGAGGCCCGTCAACTCGTACGAGAACGGACCCTACCTGCTCGACACGACGGCTAAGGCGGTAGGTGACTGAAGGGCGGATCAGGGCAGCGGATCTAGCGGAGCGAGTCCCACGCCGGCGGGTTCAGGCAGCTCGCCGGGAGCCTTCCGGCGAGCAGTTCGCGCAGGTTGGCCAGCACCGCCTCGGCGGTGCGGCGTAGGCCCAGGTCGGTGAAGGACGAGATGTGCCCGCTCACGATCGTGTTCGGTGCCGTGAGGATCGGATCGTCGGGCGGTACCGGCTCGCGCTCGAACACGTCAAGCCCGGCCGCGGCGATCTGGCCGCTCTCGAGCGCCGCGACGAGCGCGGGCTGATCGATCAGCTCGCCCCGCGCAGTGTTGACGACGACGGCGTGGCGCGGAAGGAGTTGGAATTCTCGTGCCCCGATGAGATGCCGCGAGGTGGCACTCAACGGAGCGTGGAGGGTGAGGACGTCCGCACGCGGGAGCATCGCGTCAAGGGCGGTCAGCTCGACGTCGTACTGCGCGCAGAACTCGCGGTCCGGGCGGGGTTCGAGCGCCAGCACCGGGCAGCCGAAGGCGCGAACTCGCCGGGTCACCGCCCGGCCGACCGCCCCCAGGCCGACCACTCCGACCGTGGCGCCCGCCAGGTCCCGCGTCGGCACCGCCGCGCGCCATTCACCGGTCCGCACCGCATCGTCCAGTCGTGGCAGCCGGCGGATGCACGCGAGCATCAGCGCAAGCGCCATGTCCGCCACTGCCTCGGCATTGACGGCGGGCGTGGTCACCACCGCCACCCCGGCCTCGGTCGCTGCGGCGATGTCGATCGCGTCCGACCCCGTTCCCCAGCGCAGGATCGCCCTCAGCGACGGGGCGCCCGCGAACACCGCCCGCGAATATGGCTCGCTGCCCGCGACGGTCGCCCAGGCACCATCCAGGCCGCCGGCCAGAACCTCGTCGCTCGGCGCGTGCGCCAGCTCGTAGCACGCGGTTACCGTGATGCCCGGCACCTGCTCGAGCTCCGGGCGAGCCAGCTCGGCACTCTCGGTCGTGAGGACCAGCCGGCGGGCCGCGCTCAGAGCCAGTCCTCGACGGTGATCGACCAATGAGCGTTATCCAACCCCGGCTGGATCTGGATCTGGTAAACGCCGGGCCCGCTCTTGAACACGTGAGTCTGGCCGCTGCCGTCGTTCAGGCTGAACGACGCGTTGCTCAGCCCCGTCACCTGGGCGCTGGGCCCGTTGCAGAAGAGGACGAAGTTACACGTCCCGTCGTAGGACATCTGGTAGACGATCCGCCACTGCGTCCCGCGGATCTGGAACGGCGCGGACTGCCCGCCCCCGTCTCCGGAGACCGACGTGATGGTCTGCCAGCTCGGAGTCTCCGCGGCGAGCAGGGTGACGGTGGAGTGCGGCTTGAGGTGGTGTCCTGCGCCTGGTGTCTGACCGGTGACCGTGCCGGCGGCCTTGCCGGGGGCCTGAACGTACTGGACCGTGACGCCTAGCTGGAGGTGGTGCAGACGGGCCACGGCCGCGCTCGAGCTCTCGCCGCTGAGCTGCGGCACCTCGACCGGGCGTGGGCCCTTGCTCATCGCTACGTCGATCGTCGTCCCCTCCTTGACGCGCGCGCCGGCGACCGGCGTCTGGTCCACCGCGGTGCCCGGCTTTGCCCGATCGTCATAGCGCTGGCTAAACGCGACGTCGAGGTGCAGGTGGTGGAGCTTCGCGGTGACCATTCTCGAGCTCAGGCCGTGGAGCGGTGGCAGGGGCACCGTCGGGCGCGCGGTCAGCGTGGCCGCGGCGAGGCCAAGCGCCCCGAGCACGACCAGCGCGAATGCGAACACGGCGATCGTTCGCCGGCGGGCCGCCGGGTTGACGTCGCGCCGTGGTGAGTAGGCCGGGGAGACCCAGGTCGGGTCGGCGCCGGCATCCGTCTCTCGCCGGGTGGCGTTCGCTCCATCCGTTCGCCGCGTCGCTGCTCCTGCCTGGGCGCGCGCGAGATCATCGGCCATCGCGGCTGAGCTCTGGTAGCGGTCGCCCGGCTCTTTGGCCAGGGCGTGGTGCACGATCCGCTCGAGCGAGCGCGGCGTGCCCGGCGGCAGCGGCGGGGGCGACTCCTGCACGTGCCGGAGCGCGATCTCGACCGCGGTGTCGCCGTTGAACGGCGGATACCCGGCGAGCATCTCGTAGAGCACGATGCCGGCGCTGTAGACGTCGGTGGCCGGGGTTACGGGAAGGCCGCTGGCCTGCTCTGGCGCCATGTAACGTGGCGTGCCGACGATCGTGGCCGTCCCACCCTCGGTGGTGCCCTCGGCCAGCCGCGCGATCCCCAGGTCGCCCACCTTGACTCTGCCCCGCGTGGAGATGAGCACGTTGGCGGGCTTGATGTCTCGATGCACGATCTGCTCGCTGTGGGCGCGCTCCAGCGCCCGGCACAGCTGCTCGGCGATGTCACACGCATCCCACGGGGCAAGCCGGCCGCCCCGGCTCAGCCGCTTGGCCAGGCTCTCGCCGTCGACCAGCTCGGTGACGTAATAGAGCCCCTCAGCGGCCTGGCCGATGTCGTAGATCTGCACGATCCCGGGATCGCTGACTCGCGCCAGGAGCTGAGCCTCGCGCCCGAAGCTCTCGGCCCAGTCCGGGTCCTCGGCCCACCATGGCTTGATCACCTTGATCGCCACCTCGCGCGCCAGGCGCCGGTCGTAGCTGCGATACACGCGCCCGAACGTCCCCTCGCCGATCAGCTCGTGCAGCTCGTAGCGCCCGTCGAGCGCGCAGCCGGCCAAGTCGGGTGCGTGCGGCATCGCCCTCAGCCTCCGCGAGCCGCGGCGAGTTCGCGGTTGACGGTGGACCTGAACATGCTGCTGTCGACGCCGACCGTGATCAGCCGGAACCCTTCGTCGGCGTAATGCTTGGCCACAGCACCGCCGGCGCAGTGCATCCCGGAGATGAGGGAGTGGGCCTCGCAGGCGATCCGCACGCGCTCGATCGCGTCCGCGAGCGGCTTTCGATCCTCGGCGGGATCTGTCTGGACGGCCCGCGGGGGTAGGCCGAGCGCGATCGACAGATCGGAAGGTCCGACGTAGAGCCCGTCGAGACCGGGGGTGGCTGCGATCTCCTCCAGGTTGTCCAGCCCGTCACGCGTCTCGATCATGGCGAAGCACAGCGCGTCGTGCTCGAGATCTTCGGGCGTGGCCGAGCCCACGACGAGTTCGGCGCGGATCGGTCCGTATGAACGCCGACCGCGTGGCGGATAGCGACACGCCTCGACCGCGCGCGCGGCCTCGCCGGCGTTGTCGATGAGCGGCAGGATTACCCCGGCGGCGCCCAGGTCGAGCGCTCGCATGATCAGCCAGGGCTCGTTCCAGGCCAGCCGCGCCAGCGGCACGGCGCCACCGACCTCAGCGGCCTCGAACATCGAGACCATCGTCGCCTCGGTGCCGAGCCCGTGCTGGAGGTCGACGCACACGTAGTCGTAGCCGGCACGCGCGGCGAGCTCGGCCGTGATTGAGGTTGGGATCCCCGCCCAGAGCCCGAAGGCGGGCTCGCCCGCCTCCCACTTCCCGCGCAGCCGCTGGCCCGCCGAGGTCGTCGTCCCCATGGCGGCAATGGTATGCGAACTGCCCGCGAATTACGGCATCTCGACCGCCGGCGGTCGCCCAGGCCGCCACTCCCCCCTCGGCATCGCCTCGGTCGAGAACATCGTGATGGCCTCACCAGCCGCGTCCACGGCGATCAATCCGCCGACGCCGTCGCAGGCAGCGACCTCGTCCATCGCGGCGGTTGCCGCGGCATCGAGGGCGACACCCTGAGCGACCAGCGCGCCGAGCAGCCGGCCCGCGCCGGCCCGGATGAATGCCTCGCCGGCCCCGGTGCACGAAACCGCCACGTACCGGTCGGCCCAGGTCCCGGCGCCGATCAGCGGCGAATCGCCCACCCGCCCGGGGCGCTGCCCCAGCCGGCCGCCCGTCGAGGTGGCTGCGGCGAGCCGCCCGCTCCTGTCGAGGCACACCGCGCCGACCGTGCCGCGGTCTGGCTGTTCCCGGTGGCTCAGCCATCGCTCGAGGCGCCGGCGCTGGCGCTCGGTCACGAACTCGGACGGATCGTGCTGCTCGAGCCCGTGGGTGGCGGCGTGGGCGTCGGCGCGCTCGCCGGCGAGCAGGACCGGCGGCGCGTCGAGCAGCGTGCGGGCGGCCGCGATCGGATGCCGGGTGCGGCGCATCATCGCCATCGCCCCCGCCGCGCGGTCACTGCCCCGCATGACCGCCGCGCTCATCTCCACCGACCCGTCCGAGCAGAGCACCGAGCCGTAGCCGGCGTTGAACAGGCTGAAGCCCTCCATGACCATGACCGCGGCGCACGCGGCCTCGACGGCGTCGCCGCCGTGCTCGAGCGCGTCGGCTCCCGCGGTCAGCGCCGCTTCGAGCGTCGAGCGGCACTCGGGCTCCCGGTCGCGCAGATCATCGCTCAGGCCGCCGGCGCCGGCGTGCACCACGATCACCGGCGAGTTCATCGGGTGGCTCCGTCGTTCCGAATCGGCTCCACCAGTTCCGCGAACAGTGCAGCGAGAGTTGCCTCCGGGTCGTCCGAGAGGCCGGTGTGGACCTCCGAGGGCTGGATGATCGTGCTCGAGGGGGCCACCAGCCAGCCGAACCGCTCGGACTGGGGCATCCTGGCGATGGGCCCGCATTCGGGATCACCCTCGGCCACGCGCACGAGCGCGTCCAGTTGAGCCCGGACCTCGTCGACCGGGCTGTCGGGCGCGAGCGCGTTCAGGCGACGCTCGTCGAGATCGACCTTGGCGCCGAGAAAGGCGCGCTGGCGGCAGTAGAGCACCACCCCGGCATTGAACCGTTCGCCGCGCTCGACGCGCGGCACCACGCGCAGGATCGCGTAGGAGAACGGGCTAGGAATTGATTCGGACACGCTCGGCTTCGCCGGCGAACGCCCCGCTGCGCGCCCGCCGGTTCAGGTAATCGACGTATACGTCCGGATCCTGGCCGGCAAACCAGTCGGCCGGCACCAGGTTCGCAACTTCCTCGAGGACCGACTGATCGACCGTCGGTGCCAGCCGCGCGTGAGCGTCGAGGATCGAGCCGGCGCGGCCGAGCAGCACGTGGTGGCCGATCAGCGGGAACGGCCGGTCCGCGTCCTCGGCCGGGTTGAGCCCCGCGTGGTGGAGATAGAGGGCTGCACCGTGATCGATCAGCCACATCCGGTCGTGCCAGATCAGCAGGTTGGGATTGCGCGGCGTGCGGTCGACGTTGGTGGTGAGCGCGTCGAGCCATACGATGTCGGCGGCCAAGCGCTCGTCGGGCGCGAACGGACCGCCGGGCGTGTAAGGGAGCGAGCCCGGGAGGAAGTCGACGCCCAGGTTCGAGCCGGCGCTGCCGGTGATCAGGTCCTGGATCTCTGGATCGGGCTCGGCGGCACCAAGAACCGGATCGAGTCCGAGTTCAACCAACTCCGGAACCAGCAGGCCGAGACGCCGCGCCAATTCGCCAACGATCACCTCGGCCACCAGCGCTCGCAGCCCCTGGCCCGCGCCGCGGAACTTGAGCACGTACAGCCCGTCGTCGTCGGCCTCGACGAGGCCGGGCAGCGAACCTCCCTCGCGCAGGGGGGTGACGTAGCGAATCGCCGCGACGGACCGCAGGGCGGTGGAGATCGACATCCCGCGGAAGGTACGGGTTTTGGGGCGTCAGGCGGTGGCGGCGCGCTCGGGCGTCAGGCGGTCGCGGCGCTCTCGGGCGTCAGGCGGTCGCGGCGTAGGCGGCGGCCTGGATGTCGCGGTGCACCAGGGGCAGCTCGGGACTCTCCCAGAGCCGCTGCGTGAGCACGATCACGGTGAGGTCGCGAATGGGATCGACCCGCCACGAGCTGCCGAAACCGCCGTCCCAGCCGAAGGCGCCGGTGTCGTACACCGCCTGGCAGAAGCCCCAGGACATCGTGGCGAAGAAGTTCGGTCCGAGCCCGCCGCGCTCCTTCTGGGCCTCGGTGAGCTGATCGGTGGTCATGGCGCGGACGGAGCCCGGCGACAGCACGGGGCGGCCACCGCGGAGCAGCATCCGCGCGAACGCCAGCAGATCGTCGACGGTCGAAACCAACCCGCCCGCGCCGTCGCCGAACGCCGGCGCTCGGCTCCAGCGCCCGTCCGGCTCGTCCCACACCTTCAGACCGTTTCCGGTCGGGACGTACGCCGTGGCGAGCCGGTCGGTGTGTGAGGTCCAGAAGGCCGTGTCGCGCATGCCGAGCGGGTCGAAGATCCGAGTGCGAAGCACCTCGGCAAACGGCTTGTTCGCGGCACGCGCCACCAGCACCCCGAGCACTGACGCGCCGGTGTTGTAGAGCCAGCGCTCGCCGGGCTGCGCGATCAGCGGGAGGGTCCCTAGTCTGGCGATCCACGTATCGGGATCGGGTTGCACGGCCGGATCCGGCTCCCCCAGCGTGGCCAGGCCGAACTCGCGTGTCGCCTCCCGCACCGGCCACGGCGTGGGCGACATGAACATTTCGGTCGCCATCCCGAAGCCGAACGTGAACGTGAGCAGGTCGCGGATGGTTATCGCTCGATTCGCCGGAACAGTCTCGGTCAGAGCTCCGTCCGGACGGACGAGCACCCGCCGTCCGCCCATCTCCGGGAGCAGCCGGTCGATCGGGTCGTCAAGCCCGATCAGGCCCTCGTCGACGAGCGCCATCGTCGCCGCGGCGGTGATCGGCTTGGTGGTGGAGGCGATCCGGAACAGCGAATCGCGCTTCACCGGGGGGCGAGCGACGCCGAGCTTGCCGAGGGTCTCAACGTGCACGTCATCGCCATGTGCCACCAGCGCCACCACGCCCGGCACGCGCTCGTCGCCGACGTGGGGCTCGACCGCCGCACGGAGCTGATCGAGGCTCACAGGTTGACGGCAGCCATTCCTGCCTCGTCGTACCGGTCTCCTGCCACCGGCGGCAGCTCGGCCTCGATCCGCCGCAGGTCTTCGTCGGTTAGGTGGACGTCGGCTGCGGCGGCGTTCTGCTCGAGGTACGTGCGCCGCTTGGTGCCGGGGATCGGAACGATGTCCTGTCCCTGGGCCAGAACCCAGGCCAGCGCCAGCTGCGCGGGGGTGACGCCCTTCTCCCCGGCGATCTCCGCGACCTTGGCTGCCAGCTTCAGGTTGGCATTCAGGTTCTCCCCGGTGAAGCGGGGCCCGTGACGGCGAAAGTCGTTCTCGTCGAGCTCGCCGGGCGACGTGAAGCGGCCGGACAGGAAGCCGCGACCGAGGGGCGAGTAGGCCACGAAGGCGATGCCCAACTCCCGGCACGTGTTGAGTACCCCGTTTTGTTCGGGATCGCGCGTCCAAAGCGAGTACTCGGTCTGCACCGCGGTGATCGGGTGAACCGCAGAGGCTCGGCGAATCGTCTCGGGTGCCGCCTCGCTCAGCCCGATATGGTGCACCTTGCCCTGCTCGACGAGCTCCGCCATGGCTCCCACGGTCTCCTCGATCGGGACCTTTGGGTCAACTCGGTGCTGGTAGTAGAGGTCGACGTAATCGGTGCCCAGGCGCTCGAGCGAGCCGTTGATCGAGCTTCGGACGTGCTCGGCAGAGCCGTCGAGCGGACCGACCGTCGGCATCTCGCCCGGCGTCGCGTTGTCCATGCGCCGGGCGAACTTGGTCGCGATCACGTACTCCTCGCGCCGGCCCTTGACCGCGCGGCCAACCAGCTCCTCGTTGGTCAGCGGCCCGTACAGCTGAGCGGTGTCGAGGAAGTTGATCCCCAACTCGAGCGCGCGGTGGATGGTGGCGATCGCCTCCTGCTCGTCGGCCGAGCCATAGAAGGCCGACATTCCCATGCACCCGAGCCCGAGCGCGGAGACCTCGAGCGAACCGAGCCTGCGCTTCTCCATGTCTGCTCCAATCTGTTCGTGCGGGGCCATCACTTCACCATAGAAGGTGATGGCCGGCGCGCCGTCGGCCGCCATGGGCGCCCGCGACGCGCCGGCTGGCAAGGTGCTTAACGCACAAAAGCTCCCCCACCCCTACCCACCTCGGGGAGATAAGCATCGGGTAGGCGCTTATGTGCCGGAAGTCCGCTGCACCCAGGGGGCTTTTCGACGTTTTGCACCATGACCCCCGGGCGTAAGCGAGGCGGAAGAATGGATGGGGACCCCCGGGGCGTAAGCGAGGCGGGACAATGGATGGGGTTGCCCCGATCGTGGTCGTGCGGGCAGCGGCACGGTCGACCGGTCCTGTGGAGATGGGGAAGCTCGCGCCGTGGTGGCCAACGACTCACTCGAGCCGCCGCTGAACGCGAATGTTGACTTGAGCCACCATACGGTGACCTTCTCGACACTGGGCGTCTGCGGCGCGCCGAGTGCCGGGTTGGCCACCTCGCCGGACGGGATCGTGCCCGGCATCGCGGGGCCGGATGGTGCGGCCTCGCGGGACCGGATCGTGCCCGGCATCGCGGGACCGGATCGTGCCCCGGCCGCGCGGGACCGGATCGCGCCCCGGCCGCGCGGGACCGGATCGTGCCCCGGCCGCGCAGGACCGGATCGTGCCCCGGCCGCGCAGGACCGGATCGTGCCCCGGCCGCGCAGGACCGGATCGCGCCCCGGCCGTTCGCATACCGACGCTCGGCTCCTTGACCACCTGAATCCCGCCCGGGGACCGACGACTAAGCGATTACGAGTTTCGTCGTTTCAGAAGGTGATCCGCAGGCGCAAGCGACCCTAACTCCGGGCACGCGGGACCCTGACCCGGGCCCGCCCCACCCTGACGACCGGACGCCAGGACCGTGACCCGCGACCCTGACCCGCGGGGAACGCCGGCGACGCGCCCGCGCCCAGCGCATCCCCCGCGCCCAGCGCCCGAGCTTCACCTCTCCCCACCACGCCGCCGGCCCGCGGGTGGCTGCCCGCGGGCCGACTGAAGTGACGTGGTGTGGGGGTTATCGCTCCCCGTCGAGGAGCAGCCTCAGCGGAATCGCGTTGGCCATCGCCTGATAGCCCGCATCGTTGGGGTGCAGGTGGTCGCCGCTGTCGTACAGCGGCGCCATCATCAACGGGTCGCTCGGATTCCGTACCACCGCGTCGAAGTCGATCACGCCGTCGAACGCGCCGCTGGTCCGGATCCAGGTGTTGACCGCCTCGCGCTTCGCCTCGCCGGCGTCCGAGTAGTAGCCGGCGCCCTTGAACGGAGTGAGCGTGCCGCCAAAGATCTTCAACCCCGCCTCGTGGGTCTGGGCGATGATCTGCTGGTATCCCGCGATGATCTGTGCCGCCGACACGTCGGGGAGCGGATTGGTCACGGGATTGGACGGCGTGACGCTGAAGCCGATGTCGTTGATGCCCATCAGCAGGATGACCTCCTTGGCGCCGGCCCGCGTAAGCACGTCGCGATCGAGGCGGGCGAGGGCGTTGACCCCGCAGCACAGGTCGGAGGTCAGGACTCGGTCGCCGCTGATCCCCTCGTCGGCCACGGCCAGAGTGTCGCGACGCGAATCGAGCCGCCGCGCTAGGTCATTCGGCCACCGCCGGTTGGCGTCGACAGTTGAGTTGAACCCGTCGGTGATCGAGTCTCCGAACGCCACCAGCGTGCCCTGAACCTGAGGCTGGGAGATCACATCGACTGAGTCGATGAAGTACCACGACTGGTCGAGCGTGCTATAGGCGCTGCCGCTGCTGTCGCCCGTGTGGTCTCCGGAGGAGACGTAGGTGGTCTGCCGCCCGAGCGAGTGCAGCGTGGCCGAACCGGTCGCCGCCGGCAGGTACACGCTCACGGCCATGTCCTGGAGCGCCGGCACATGCAGACGGACCGGGTCGCTCAGCGCCTCCGCGCCGACGGGGATCTGGACCGACGGCTGGCCGCCGAACGTGAGCTGAACGTTCCCTCCCGTGGTGGCGGCGCCTGTGGCGGCCACGGCGATCGAGGCACCGCCGATCTGGAGCGGCTGATCCCCGAACGTGTTGGTGAAGCGGACGCGAACCAGATCCCCGCTCACGCTGGTGAAGACGATGTTGCGGATCGTCTGGTTGTTGAAGCCAGTCGCGTCAGAGGTTCCCGGAATGGCGGTCTGCGGGCTGGCCGCCCAGGTGGAGACCCACCGCGCATGATGCCCGAAGCTGAACTCATCGCCCCTGTGGCGTGCGGACTGGCGCGACCCGGGCGCTGCCGATGCCAATCCGATGGGAACGATGCTGGCCAAGACGACAGCCCCCGCGACCGCGGTCCAACGCGATCGCCAGATACGGTTGCACAAAGCGCGCACTTCTGTCCTCCCTCTGTCGTTGAACACAACCCTGCGCGTACGGACGGCGCGGAACTCTAAACCTCGAAGGCGTCAAGTGCATCGACGGTCGGCCCTGATCAGCGCGACGAGCAGTGGGACCGGCGCAGCGCGGCGCGGGCGGGCGACCCCGCCGCGCGCTACCGGCCATGAATCGTGAACCGCAGTCCGTCCCTCGGTCCCAGCGTGGGCGTGGTCACGATCTGGGGCGCCTCGGCCGAGCGGAGCGCGAAGCGCACCCGCGTGAGCAGGACCGCCGCCAGCGCCCGCAGCTCGTATTCGCCGAAGCGCTTGCCGAGGCACATGCGCGAGCCGCCGCCGAATGGGATGTAGGCGCCCCGCGGCAGGGCCGCCTCGCGCTCGGGCAGGAACCGATCGGGGTCGAACCGGAACGGGTCGGGAAACAGCGAGTCGAGGTGATGAGTGGCCCAGGAGGAGTACTGCACGCCGATGTCTGCCGGCACGTTCACGCCGCCCAGCGTGACGTCGCGGACCGAGCGCCGCGGGCCCACCCAGGCGGCTGGGTAGCAGCGGAGCGTCTCCTTGAGCGAGCGCTCGAGCACGGGCAGCGCGTGGCCATCGAGCTCGCCGGCGGTCGGTACGCGCGGCCCGATCACCCGGTCGAGTTCCTGCTCGACCGCCTCCCGCGCCGGCCGTCCCCGACCGAGCTCGTAGAGCAGGAACGTGAACGTGGTGGTGGTCGTGTCGTGGCCGGCAAACAGCAGCGTGACCGCCTGGTCGCGGACGACGCCCGTCGGCAGCGGCGATCCGGAGTCGTCGGTGGCGGCCAGGAGCAGGCCGAGCACCCCCCGGCCCGGGTCTCCCCGGCGCCGGCGCTTCTCGATCTCGGCCCGCACCAGCGCGTCGAGCGCTCGGCGAGCGGCGATCGCTCGCGCCAGTGGCAATCGTGGCAGCGGCAGCATCTGCATGAGGATGGGCTCGCCGTGGATGGCCAATGAGGCTTCGAACGCCTTGGCCAGCGGCTGCTCGCGCCCGCCGGTCACATCCAATCCGAGCAGGCCGCGCAGGGCGATCCGCAGCGCCAACTCGCGCACCCAGTGGTAGATCTCCACTTCCTGCCCCTCCTCGAGCCTATCGACGGCGGCCAGCGCTTCCTCGATCATCGTCGCGGCCACGCCATCGATGTATTCGCGGTGGAAGGCGGGCAGCATCAGCATGCGGAAGTCGCGGTGATAGGCGCCGTCGATGTTCAGCAGCCCGTCGCCGAGCAGCGGCCAGAGATCGGCGAAGCGCCCCTCCCGCCAGTGGAAGGCGTCGAACTCACTGACCAGGATCTGGTGGTTGACCTCCGCCCCGATGGCCCACACGATCGGCTCGTGCAGGAGTCGGATGGTGAACACGGGGCCGTACCGCCGCTCATGCTCGAGCAGCAGCGTGAGCGGGTCCGAGATGATCCTGCGTGTGTGTGACCAGCTCGGGGCGAGGCTCCCGGGCGGCAGCACAGCCCGCCGGCGCACCCGCCGCTCGCGACGCACGTCATCCGCGATCCGCCTGAGGAGCCCAAGCTGCATGGGGGGCGGCGGCGGCGCGGTGATCATACGGCTGGGTGTGAGAGCCGGAGCGCTCGCCATGGCAGCAGCTTCTCAGGCCCGGACCAGCCGGCACCAAGTTCGCGGAACATTGCGCGACGGCCCAGTGCTCTCGTCGCACATGTCAGCCCGCGCCGACATGAGCTGCCAGCCGGCGGGCGGGCCGAGGATCTCGCTCTCCTCGGCGTCGCATGGCGTAAGGCCCACGCGATAGATGATCCGGTAAGCCAGTGACACCCCGCCGAGCGTACCGGGCGGCCAGGAGCTGGTTGGCCGATCTGCAGCCTCAGGGAACCCGGCCCTCGGGCTCAGGGAACCCAGCCCCCGAGAGGATCAGTCCATCTCGAGGGCCGGGCCATGTGACCCCCAGCTCTCACCAAATCAGGGCGGAGCCCGCGAGAGGCTCACCACAGGCGGCGGAGGTCGGGGGCGTACTCGCCGGTTCGCCGACTGTGCCGCTGCTCGGCCTCAAGCCGCTGGATCGTCTCGAGCCGCTCCTCGCGCGCGCGACGGCGTTTCTCGCTGGTCTGTTCGAGCCAGGTCGACCAGCGCCGGCGGGGCAGAGCTGCGGGCAGGCGTGCGCTGGCAGCCTGCGGTTGTCCTCGCATGGGAGGCCTCCTCGTAGGTTGTATATGGTGGGTGAATTCAGTTCACGTGCGTGTCACCACACACGTGATGTGACAGTTACTCGCCGCGGCACACGGGCAACAAAAAAGGCGACCATCTGGTCGCCCTCGCGTTCGGATCGATATGCGCTAGGAGCTAGCGCTTCGACCTCCCGGCGAGGGTGCTGTCCGCGTGGAGCCAACCCTGATCGCAGGGGCGCGCAACCGCGAGCATGACTCGCATATTGATGCCGGCGGCGGAATATGTAGGGATGGACGTAAACATATGGCTCTTCTCCTTGCTGCCGAGCAGAGTAACTCACAGTGTCGGCAATTGCAAGGGGTACGCGGGAAGTTAATGTGTGCGGTAGGGTCTCGCTCGTGTCCAGCAACCCGACCGGTCGGGCTAAGCGGGTCGTGATCATGGTCCAGGAGAACCACACGACCGACAACTACTTCCGCGGCCTCGCCCCTTACGGCGGCGCCGTCGCCAGCGACTGGCCGATCGCGCCTAATCCACCGGCCCGGGACGCGCCCCACGATCGCCACGCCTACTTCGAATGGCTCACCGGCGCCTCCACCGGCGTCCATGTCCAGTTCGACACCCGCACCGTGCTCCCGTACTACCTCTACCTGGCCCTCACGGGAGCCTTTCTCGAGAACCACTGCGCCGGCTTCGGAACCAACTCCACGGCCAACCACCTCCTGATCGTCGGCGGGCAGTCGCCCACCCTCAAGAACCCATCAACCGCCCGGCCGCCGCTGTGGGACATGCCCTCCCTCCCCGGCCTGGCCGAAGCGAACGGCGTCGCATGGCGGGCATACGCTGCTTCGAAGGACTACCCGGTGGCTTTCTATACGCAGCTGAAGGGATCGCCCAACGTCGTCACCTCCTCACAGTTCGTGGCCGACGCCAAGGCGGGCAATCTCCCGGCGCTCAGCTTCCTCTGGCACAACAGCCCTTTCGATGAGCACCCGCCCGCGGACGTCACCGAGGGAATGCACCTGATCTGGCAATCGGTCGACGCTGTGGTCCAAGGCGGTGGCTGGCAGGAGACGGTGTTTATGTTGACCTGGGACGACTGGGGCGGATACGACGACCACGTCAAGACGCCCGCCCTCGAGTACACGCCCGACAACGTGCAACTCGCGCTAGGCCCGCGGGTTCCGCTGCTGGTGTTCGGCGGCCCGGTGAAGCCCGGGATCGACAGCCGCTGGTGCTCCCACGTGAGCATCCCCAAGACCGCGATCCAGCTGCTGGGATTGCCGGCCCTCGGCGTGCCCCGGCTCGACGATGACCCAGGGCTGGCTGACCTGGTCGATCCCGCCCGCCAGCCGAACTCCGCGCCACCGGCATTCGGGACCGCGCTGGAGCTCCCTCCGATTCCGAAGGCGCCGGTCGCCCCGCACCCACCTCCGCCCCACCCCCCGGGAAACCCGGTGCCGGTTGGCCCGGTCATTCTTCGTGACGGCTCGACCCTTCCGCCGCCGAACGACGCGCCACTCCCTGAGCAGCCGAGTCCGCCCGTACCGTAGCCGCGCCGGCGCCTTCCCCCAACCCGCGGGCCCCCCGCCGCTCCCAGGGGCGTCGTTCCTGAGGGCCGGCGAGCGGCGCGGCCGCCGATGAGGCCATCTCGGCCAGGGCCACCGCCGTGGCGACGGCCGCGTTCAGGCTCTCGACGCCCTCCCGTCCCCCCGGAATGCGGACTAGGGCGTCGCACTTCGTGCGGGTGCGCTGGCGCAGACCCTGACCCTCCGCGCCGACGACCAGCACGGCCTGGGGATCGAACTCGGTTTCCCGCAAGGTCCGCTCGCCGCGCTCGTCGAGCCCGTAGACCCAGTAACCGAATTCCCGCAACCTGTCCAGGCTGCGCGCCAGGTTGATGACCCGGAACACGTCGACGAATTCGGCGCCACCCACGGCGATCCGCGCCACCTTGGGTGTGAGCTCGGCCGACCGATTCTTGAGCAGCAGGACGGCGTCGGCGCCGAAGAAGGCGGCGCTGCGCAGCACCGCGCCGAGGTTCTGGGGGTCGGAGATCTGGTCGAGCGCGATCACGAGGCGCCCGTCGGCCACGCGATCGAGCTCATGCTCCGCGAACACGCGCCGAGGCGCCGCGAACACGCAAACGCCCTGGTGCTTGTCGTCGTCGGTGAGCCCCGTCAGGCGGCGAAACGCCGGCCACTCCGCGAACTCCGGCTCCACCCCGGCCCGCCGCGCGGCAGCCACCAAGTCCTGGTGATAGGCGGGCTTGCCGCCCAGGATCAGACGCCTGACGTCCGCGGGACGCCGCAGGAAGACGGCCCGGACGGAGTGCTTGCCGTAGACGAGCTCGCCGGCTATGCGCGCGACAGGTATCTCCCCTCGCGCGTGTCGACGCGGATCGCCTCGCCCTCGGAGATGAACAGGGGAACCTGAACCACGACGCCGGTTTCGAGCGTGGCGGGCTTGGTGCCCCCGCCCGAGGCGGTGTCGCCGCGCAGCCCGGGCTCGGTCGCCGTCACCTCGAGGTCCACCGAACCGGGTACCTGGACGTCGCTCGGCTTTTCGTCGATGAACAGGATGTCGACTTGGTCGCCGGCCTTGATCCAGTTGAGCGCGTCCTTCAGCGCGTCGGTGGGAAGGGCGATCTGATCGTAGGTCTCGGTGTTCATGAAGTGGGCGCCGTCACCGTCGGCGTAGAGGAACTGCATCTTGTGGGCTTCGCTGCGGACCGCGCGCAGCTTCTCCCCGGCGCGGAAGGTCTTATCGATGACCGCGCCGTCGCTGGCCCGGCGCAGCTTGGTCCGGACGAAGGCAGCTCCCTTGCCCGGGTTCACGTGCTGGAACCCGACGACCTTGTAGACGGTGCCGTCCACCTCGACGTGGTTGCCACTCTTGAGTTGGTTGGTGCTGATCGACATTCGGTTTGGCGAGGATAGCGGCGGTCGACCAGCCGGAGTACTCGAGCGCGGCGGCAACAACATCGTGCCCTAGGCGCGTTCACGAGCCAGGTCCAGCGCAACCCGAACTGCGAGGAGAGACGCTGACGCTCAGTCCCAGCACTCCTCACGCCTGAGCTCGGCCAACACGTCGGCGTCGTGGCCGAACCCGAGCCGCGCCCGGTGCGGTCGGCCAGCGTCGTGACCTTTCGGTAGCTGCGCCACCACGCAGCGTAGTCGCGCAGCAACCAACCGAGCGGCTGCGGCCCCGCGTAGTTGTCGGCGAGGTGGAACTGATCGCTGGTCAGGAAGAACGTCCCCGAGTTGGCCAGGTTCATCCGAAGACCCTGGAGTGCCGGCGTATGACCGGGCAGGCGGTACAGGTGAAAGCCTTCGAACAGCTCGATCTCGTCGCCGTCCAGGGGCTGCCAGTTGAATGAGAAGTCAAGGTAGTGGGGGATGTACGCCCCCAGGTCCTCGCCGGTGGCCACGCCGTAGAACGCATTGCGCAGCTCGTCGCCTTGGACGTAGATCGGGATGTCCCGGCCCCGGAAGAACTCGAGGCCGCCGGCGTGGTCGAGGTGCAGGTGGGAGAGGACGATCGCCTTGATGTCCTCGAGCCGTAGCCGGCCGCTTCGAGCGCGGCGTCGAGGTGGTGCTCGGGCTCATAACTGGTGATCGCAAATAGCTCCTGGACGATCGGCGGCCAGAGTTCCTTGAAGTTGGGCGGGGCGCCGGCATCGAACAGGACCGGGCCGATCTTGGGATGCTCGATCAGCGCGCCGATGATCGCCACCGTGCGCCGCGCCGCCAGCGGGCTCGGCTCCGACGCCGTGCTGACGCCGCCGCCGGCAAGCGGGAAGCCCTCGTCGTACTCGATCCGACCCAGGTCAAGCAAGCGAAACTTCATCTCTCCCTCCTCAGGGCGTGCGCGGGCGCATCCTAGTCTCGGCTGGGGTTAAGCTCGGCCGACGTCGACGTCGAGCGAATACTCCACCTATTTCCGCCCCCGGGGCCTGAGCGGGATCGAGGCCCTGCACGCGCGGTTCGTGGAGCATGCCTATCGCCCCCACTCCCATCCCACCTGGACGGTGGCGATGATCGAGCGCGGGGCGGCCCGCTTCACGCTGGACGCGACCCAGCAACGGGCTGCCCAGGGTGAGCTGTTCGTGCTCGAGCCCGAGTCGGTCCACACCGGCATGGCCGCCGTGCCGGAGGGCTGGGCCTACAAGGTCCTCTACATCGAGCCCGACGTCCTCCACCACTGGGACGAGCGCGACGCCGCCGCCCCGCGCGCAGCCCGCTGGGTGGTGTTCCGCGACGTCTCGCTCCGCGGCGCCCTAGAGCGGGCACACGCCGCGCTCGCCTGCGAGCTCCCCGCGGGACTGGCCGTCGAAGAAGCGGTGCTCGACGCGGTGGCCGCGCTCCGTCCTCATCTGAGGCCCGGACCGCCCTCGCGCCGGCGCGACCGGACCGAGCACGCCGCCGTGCGTCGGGCCCGAGCTCACTTACGCGAGCGCTGGGACCAGCGGGTCACGCTGGCTGAGCTTGCGGCGGTGGCGGGTCTCAGCCGGTTCGAGCTGGTTCGCCGCTTCCGCGAGCAGGACGGGATCACCCCGCATGCCTTCCAGACCAACCTGCGCGTCGATGAGGCCCGCCGGCTGCTGGCCGCTGGAGGTGCCCCCGCCGCCGTGGCGGCGAGCTGCGGCTTCGCCGACCAACCGCACCTGACCCGAGTGTTCAAGCGGGCGGTGGGCGTGACCCCGGGCCGCTACGCCCGAGCGTGAGTACCGCAACAACGTTCAAGACCTCCCCCCTCGCCGCCGCCACCATGCCCACATGGGCGTCGGGCAATTCGACACCAAGGTCGCGGTCGTGGTGCGCGACGACCTGGCGACGTGGCAGCGTCTGAACGTCACCGCCTTCCTCATGAGCGGCCTCACCGCGCGAGCCGGGCCGACCGCCATCGGCCAGGACTATGAAGACGGCGACGGTCGGCGTTACCTGCCGCTGCTCGTGCAGCCGGTGCTGGTGTTCGAGGCCGGCCCGGCGAAGCTCACCACGCTGCGCGATCGCGCCGCGCGCCGAGGCATAGAGATCGCCATATACACGCGCGAGATGTTCGCCACCGGTAACGACGAGGACAACCGCGCCGCCGTGCGAGCGGTGCCGACCGAGCAGCTGGATCTCGTGGGGATCGGGCTGCGCGCTCCCCACCGCGACGCCGACGCGATCTTGCGCGGGCTGGCGCGTCACCCGTAGGGCGGGTCCTTAGCATCGGCGCATGCCCTCGCCCTGGCCAGAGTCTCCGCCCACCCCCACGCACCGGGCGGCCTACGCCGACGCGACACCGCGCTCCTTTTGGCTTGACACGCTGCCCCCGCGCGCGGACCACCCCCCGCTGGGCGAGGTGCTCGAGGCCGACCTCTGCATCATCGGCGGCGGCTACACCGGGCTGTGGGCCGCTCCATGCCAAGGAGCTCGAGCCGACCCGCGAAGTCGTACTACTCGAGGCGACCCGCTGTGGGGACGGCGCCAGCAGGCGCAACGGCGGCTTTCTCCAGTCCTCGCTCACCCACGGCACGCGAAACGGGCTGGCGCGGTTCCCGGACGAGCTCGAGCGGCTAGAGCGCCTCGGCTTCGAGAACTTCGAGTGTCTCATCCGCGACCTGCGCGCCCTCGACATCGACGCCGAGCTCGAGCAAAACGGGGACCTGGTGGTGGCGCTCGAGCCGCGCGAGCTGGCCGATCTGGACGACGAGGCCGAGCTGCTCTCCCGCTACGGCTATCAGGTCGAGCGGCTCGATGGCGAGCACGTCCGCGCCCAGATCACCTCGAAAAAATTCATAGGAGCAATATGGACCCGGACCGGTTCGGCGCTGGTGAACCCGGGACGGTTGGCCGACGGTCTGCGCGTCGGCGCCGCGCGCGGCGCGCTGCTGGCCACAAGCGCCTACCCGCCGCTGGTGCGCGCGATCCGGCGCTACATCGCCCCCGTGTACGACTACGTGCTGGTCACCGAGCCGCTGGATCCGAGCCTGATCGGGCGGCAGAACCGGCAGGGCCTCAGCGACATGGGCAACCAGTTCCACTACTCGCGCCTGACCGCGGACGGACGGATCCTGTGGGCGGCGCGATCGATACCTGCAGTCGCTTCTCGGCGTTCTTCGGCCGCACGCACGGCGGCCGGGTCGCGTACGCCCTCGGTTACACCGGTCTGGGCGTCGGCGCGAGCCGGTTTGCCGGGCGCGTGGCCCTCGATCTGCTGGATGGGCGCTCGAGCGTGGCCAGCGCGCTGAGCATGGTGCGCCGTCGGCCGCTCCCGTTCCCGCCCGAGCCGCTGCGCACCGCGGTCATCCAGCTCACCCGCAACCGGCTGGCCGCGGCAGATCGCCACGAGGGCCGCCGCGGGCTGTGGCTGACCGCCCTCGACCGGCTGGGACTGGGGTTCGACAGCTAGGCTGCCGCCATGGCGGTCGCGTTCGTCACCGGGGCAAGCTCCGGGCTGGGAGAGGCGATCGCCCGCCGCTTCGCCGGCGCCGGCATGCGCGTGGTGGCCGCCGCGCGCCGAGGCGACCGACTCCGGGGATTGGTTGACGAATTCGGCGAAGATTTGATTTTGATTTCAGTGCTCGATGTGCGGGACCGTGACGCCATCGAGCAGCTCGCCGCGTCGCTCCCGCCCGAGTTCGCCGACGTCGACGTGCTCGTCAATAACGCGGGGCTGGCGCTCGGGCTCGAGCCCGCGCAGGAGGCCAGCGTCGAGGACTGGGAGCAGATGATCGACACCAACTGCACCGGTCTGGTCTACGCGACCCGCGCGCTGCTGCCCGGGATGGTCGCGCGCCGCCGCGGCCACGTGGTCAATCTGGGCTCGGTCGCCGCGACCTATCCGTATCCCGGTGGGAACGTGTACGGCGCCACCAAGGCCTTCGTGCGCCAGTTCAGCCTCGGGCTGCGGGCGGATCTGCACGGGACCGGCGTCCGGGTGACGTGCATCGAGCCGGGGATGATCGGCGGCACCGAGTTCTCCGCGGTGCGTTTCGCCGGCGACGCCGAACGCGCCGAGGCGGTCTACGCCGGCACGCAGCCGCTCACCCCCGAGGACATCGCGGCCGCGGTCGAATGGGCCACGAGCCAGCCCGAGCACGTCAACGTCAACCTGATCGAGCTGATGCCCGTCGCCCAGAGCTTCGGCCCGCTCCCAGTCGACCGCGCCGGCTAGCCGACTGGACTTTGGCGCTGAAGGTACGTATGTGTTACCTGGATCGCCAAAGTCCGATAATGGGCCAGCCAATATGAACCACGACGAGCTACAGCAAGCGGCGCGCGAGCACCTGATCCTGCACTTCACGCGCCACCAGGCGGCGTTCGCGGGCGAACTTCTCGTGCTCGACCGCGGCGAGGGGCCGTACGTGTTCGACACTGCCGGCCGCCGCTACATCGATGCACTGTCGAGCCTGTTCTGCGCGCAGATCGGCTACTCCTACGGCGAGGAGATGGTCTCGGCCATCGCCGACCAGCTGCCGCGGCTGGCCTTCAACACCAACTGGGCTACGGCGCACCCGCCAGCCATCGAGCTCGCCGAGCGGCTGGCCCAGCTGATGCCGGGCGACCTCAACCACGTGTTCTTCACCTCGGGCGGATCGGAGTCGGTGGAGGCGGCCTGGAAGATCGTGCGCGAGCACTTCGAGGCGATCGGCCAGCCACAGCGGCGCAAGGCGATCGCGCGCAATATCGCCTACCACGGGGTCACGCTCGGCGCCCTGGCCTTCACCGGCGTTGCCCCGATGAAGGAGCCGTTCGGCCCCCCGCCGATCGACGTCACGCACGTCTCGAACACCAACGCGTTTCGGGCGCCGGACGGAGACGATCCGGACGCCTTCTGTGCGCGCCTGATCCACGAGATGCGCGATGCGATCGGCGCGGCCGGCGCCGACGAGGTCGCCCTGATCATCGCCGAGCCGGTCCAGAACTCCGGCGGCTGCCTGGTGGCGCCGCCCGGTTACTGGCAGGGGCTGCGCGAGCTGGCCGACGAGTGCGGGGCGCTCCTCCTGGCCGACGAGGTGATCTGCGCGTTCGGGCGCCTCGGCGAGTGGCTGGGCGTGGAGCGCGAGGGCGTGGTTCCCGACCTTGCCACCGTGGCCAAAGGACTGACCTCCGCCTACGCTCCGATGGGCGCGGTGCTCGTGTCTGACCGGGTAGCCGAGCCGCTCTACCGGGAGGGCGTGCTGCTCCGCCACGGCATCACGTTCGGCGGCCATCCGCTCGCCGCGGTGGTGGCGCTGCGCAGCCTCGAGATCTTCGAGCGCGACGGCGTGCTCGAGAACGTCCGCGCCCACGAACCCCGTCTCGAGGCGCGCATGCAAGAGCTGCGCTCGCTGCCGATCGTCGGCGACGTCCGGGGGCGGGGGTTCTTCTGGGCCGTCGAGCTGGTCCGCGACGGCGCGAACCACACCTTCGACCGCTCCGAGCGCGACCGCCTCCTGCGCGGATTCCTGCCCCGGCGCCTGCTCGAGGCGGGGCTGATCGCCCGGCCCGATGACCGCGGCGACAGCGTGCTCCAGATCGCGCCGCCGCTCGTCTGCGATGGCGCGGTGCTCGACGAGATCGTCGACCGGCTGCGCGACGTGCTGATCGACGCGGGTCAGTACATGGACGTCGCCGATACCGCCGGCGTGGCGTAGCTCGCGCGGGCGAGCTGAGGAGCGAGGGCTGCGCCCCCGCTCCCATCCCGGCTACCGGCCGTGCGGCAGCAGCCGACTCAGCGCGGCGACCCCGACCAGGAGGACGGCAAGCTCGGCCAGGGCCAGCTCGAACGCCCGCGCATAGCCGGAATGCAGCGCGCCGAAGAAGATCACGCCGGTGACGGCCACGCCGAGTGCGTTGCCGACGTTCTGCATCGTGGTCAGCATCCCGGAGGCGGCGCCGGCCCGCTCGGGCTCGAGCGACTGAAGGATCGTCGAGGCCAGCGGCGCGAGCACCAACCCCATGCCGGCGCCCACCAGCACAAGGCCGGGCACGAGGGCAGCGATCCAGCCGCCCACGCCCGTGTGGGACACCGCGGCGAGCAGCAGGCCGTGCCCGCCGGCCAGCACCAGCGCGCCCACTCCGATGACTGCTCGGCCGTGACGCGCGGCCAGCGCCGGCGCGCGCATCGAAGCCGCCACGTATGCCGCGGCGAGGATCGTGAAGACCAGGCCCGCGGGCAGCGGATGCAGACCGCGCCCGTTCTGGAGATAGAGCGCGAGCACGACGAAGAACGACGCCTGACCGGCCCAGAAGCACAGCTGGGTCAGCAGGCCGGCGCTGAACGAGCGGTGCGCGAACAATCCCACGTCCAGCAGGGGCTCTCCCCCGCGGCGGGCCAGCCGGCGCTGCCAGACCATCAACCACCCCAGCAGCGCCGGCGCGGCCGCGAACGAGAGCCACGTCCATAGCGGCCAGCCACGCTGGCGCCCCTCCAGAAGCGGCAGCACCACGGCGGTCACCCCACCCGTGGCGAGGACGGTCCCGATCTTGTCGAGACGTGGTGAGGATGGCTCGCGTGACTCCGGGATAACCCGGGGCGCCAGGGCCAGCGCGGCCACACCCACGGGTACGTTGATCAGAAAGCAGCTGCGCCAGCCGAGGCCGGCGGGGTCCACGGCGATCAGCACGCCGCCGATCAGCTGACCACCCACGGCCGCAAGGCCCATCACCGTTCCGTACGCGCTGAGCGCGCGCAGGCGATCGGCGCCCGCGTACAGCACGCCGATTATCGACAGCACGTTAGGGGTGAGCAGCGCCGCGGCCGCACCCTGGATCAGGCGCGCGACCACGAGCTGGAACGGGGTCGCCGCCGCACCGCACGCCGCCGAGGCGAGCGTGAACAGCGCCAGGCCCAGCGAGAAGATGCGCCGGCGGCCGAAGCGGTCGCCGAGCCGACCGGCGGTGATCACGAACACAGCCGAGGTCAACGCGTATCCGGCCACCACCCACTCGATGGCGGTGTCGCTGGCGCCCATCTCCGACTGCATCGATGGCAACGCCACGTTGACGATGAAGAAATCCAGTACGACCATGAACGTGCCCGCGAGCACGATCGGCAGTGCAAGCCAGCGGTTCGCCGCCCAGCCCGAGCGCCGCCCCACGTCCGTATATGTAAGTTCGTGCGTAGTCATGCGGCGGACGATCCCAGCCGCCGCCGGTGACGTCGATTACCTCAGGGGTAACGCGCTTGGGGGATCCGGACTGGGTCGCGGCGCCGGCGATCGAGCCACGGCATCCACGTCTGACCCTGGATGAGTTCGAACCCGACTTCATCCGGCTCCCGCACCTGCCGCTGGCCGAGGCGCCGCCCGGCGCCGGCCGACCATGTGGCCCCGCTCCCCCTGCGGATCGTTAGCCCTGCCGGGGTATCTTCCCCCGTTTACGAGCCCCGCGCGGCGCGTTATGAGCGGTCTCGGGGCATCTCCGACGTTGACGTTTGGTTAGGAGAAAGCGCCGAGTTGACCGTGAGTGCACGGTCACGATTCCACCGGTGTAGGACGCGCCGAAAGCACCACGGGATCGTTGACAATCGTGTTAACATCCGCCCGCGCTGCCCCCGTCAGACCTTGCGTTCTGGCCGACGGTAGCCCGGGAGAAGCGGCACGAGCGAGGAGAGCCCAGGATGAGCGATGCCATCCGTTTGAGCAGGCTTGCAGCCATTGCGGCCTGTCTATTTCTGATCGCCGCGGTCGTGAGTGCGTGCGGCAGTTCGAAGTCCAGTTCCACGTCCGCATCGTCGGCCTCGTCGTCGTCCGGCACGACGTCGTCGTCGTCTTCGGGGGCCACGGGAACGCCTAAGCCAGGCGGCTCCCTGACCGTGCTCGAGCTGGGCGGGTACGCCGGGGCATGGCCTACGGGGCTCGACCCCGCGACCAACGTCAACGGGGCCGCCGACCAGGATCAGATGAACTCGATCTTCGGACAGCTCTTCCAGCTCGCCGAGGGCAGCAAGCTGGTCCCCGATCTGGCCAACTCCGCCACGCCGTCAGCCGGCGGCAAGACGTGGACGATCGCGCTGCATCCGGGGTTGAAGTTCTCCGACGGCACGCCGCTGGACGCCGCCGCCGTCGTCTCCAATTGGAAGCGCGACCTGGCCTCGCCGTGCACGTGCAAGCCGATCCTCCCGCCGGTCAAGTCGATCACCGCGCCGAATCCCACGACGGTCCAGATCAGCATGGCGGCGCCCGACGGCGCGTTCCAGAACCAGTTGCTGGTCGCCAACCTGAACTGGATCGCGTCGCCCACCGCGCTGAAGAAGATGGGCGAGCAGGCCTTCAAGCTCATGCCCGTGGGGGCCGGCCCATTCATGGTGGTCAGCGACACGCTCTCGAACACGCTGGTCCTCAAGAAGAACCCGAGCTACTGGCAGAGCGGGCGTCCCTACCTGGACAACCTCACGTTCAAGGCTACGGCGGACGACGAGGCCGCGCTCGAGGCGCTCCAGTCCGGCGGGGCGCAAGCCTACGACGGAATGGCGACCCCGTCGCTCGTGAGCACGTACAAGTCGCATTTCACGACGACCGAGCAGCCGGCGACCTCCCCTTACGACATCCAGCTGAACACCGCAGCCCCGCCGTTCAACAACATAAAGGCACGCCAGGCGATCTACTACGCCACCGACGGGGCGCTCATCGACCAGAAGCTGTTCGGCAACCAATTCCAGGTGGTCCAGGGCTTCACCGCGCCGGGCGGGTTGTTCTATTACCCGAACGTGCCGGGATATCTGACCTACGACCTGAACAAGGCGAAGTCCCTGGTGAAGGAGATCGGCGGGCTCAACGTGAACTTCTTCACGCTCGGATCGCCGGTCAATCAGAACTTCATGGTGGCCTTGCAGCAGCTGTGGAAGCAGGCGGGCATCAACACCTCGATCCACCTCTACAGCCTGGCCGGGCTGATCCAGCAGTTCGACACCAAGACGTGGCAGGCGGCGCTGCAGACGGCCGGGGCCTGGGACCCCGCAGCTGGCGTCGGCCTCGGGTTCCGCTTCCTGTCCCAGTCGCCGTTCAGCGGCGTGCACGACCCGAAGCTCGACGCGCTCATCCTGGGCGGCCAGGGAGTCGTCGATCCGTCCGGTCGTGACAAGGTCTACCAGCAGGCTGCGCAATACATCGCCAAGAACGCCTACGGGCCGTTCCTATTCCCGCTCGCTTCCTGGAACGTCGCCCAGCACGGCGTGGTGGGGCCGGGCCTGACCACGGTGATCCCGTCGGTGGTGGTCAACACTCCGCCGCTCTGGCAGTCCGTCGGTTACACCAAGTGAGCGGTCGGGTAGATCAAGTGAGCGGTGACCCAGGGGATTAGCGACTGATGAGTAGTACGTCCGCGCCGCTCAGCACACCGCTGGCGGCGCGGGCCGGCTGGGGCGCCCGGCTCGCGGGCTCCCCCACGCTCAGATTCATCGTCCGGCGCCTGCTGGCGGCGATCCCCGTGCTGTTGGGGGTGACCTTCCTCAGCTTCGTCGTGATGAACTCGCTGCCGGGTGACGCGGCACAGGAGCTGCTGGGCGCCCAGGCGACGCCGTCCGAGATCCACCAGCTGCAGGTCAAGCTTGGCCTCGACCAGCCGTTCCTGACCCGCTACTGGGACTGGCTGCACAACGCGGTCATCGGCCATTTGGGTCATTCACTGTCCAGCGGCCAGAGCGTGGGCTCGATCCTGGTCTCGGACCTGCCGGTGACCTTCGAGCTCGTGGCGCTAGCGTTCCTGTTCTCGCTGGTGCTGGCCGTGCCGATCGCGTTGCTGTGCGCGCGCAAGCCGAACGGCGTGACAGACCGGCTGAGCATGATGTTCAGCATGGCCGGCCTGTCGATCGCGCCGTACGTCCTGGCGCTCCTTCTGGTCTTCGTGTTCGCGGTGAAGCTGAACGTGCTCCCGGCGATCGGGTGGGTCCCGCCGGGACAGAGCCTGTCGCAGAACATCGAGCACCTGATCCTGCCGGCGGTGTCGATCGGGCTGGGCCTGCTGTGCTTCTACACGCGTCTGCTCCGTGCCGACCTGCTCGAGCAGATGCAGGGGGAGGACTACGTGGTGACGGCGCGGGCCAAGGGGGTGCGTCCGTGGCGCGTGCTCACGCGCCACGCGCTGCGCAACTCGCTGTTCGGGCTGATTACCGTCGTGGCCCTGAACCTGGGCACCTTGCTCGGCTTCACGGTCGTGATCGAGGACATCTTCGGGATTCCGGGCATCGGCCACGAACTGCTCCAGGCGATCGACAACCGCGATGTTCCGGTGATCGAGGGCATCGTGTTCGTGTTCGCGGTGATCGTGGTGCTGTCCAACCTTGCGGCCGACGTGCTGTACTCGGTGCTCGACCCCAGGATCCGTTATGGCCGACCTACCGAGTGATCTCGTCGTAGCCGGCGTAGCGCCTCGCGCCGACGAGGCCGCGGCCGCGAAGTTGGGCGGCCGGTGGCGCGGCTCGCTGGGGGTGATCGTGCCCGCCGTGATGGTCGCCTTCATCTTCGGCCTCTGCTTCATATGGCCCTTGATCGGACCGGTCCCCAGCCCGACCGGCGGCACCATCCTCGACTCGAACCTCGCCGCGTTCTCGTCCGGCCACTTCCTCGGAACGGATGCAGTGGGCAACGACGAGTGGGCCCGCCTGCTCTACGGCGGTCGCGCATCGCTCGAGATCGCGCTCGCAGTGCAGGCGATCGGCCTCGTGCTCGGCGGCCTGATCGGCGCCGTGGCCGCCTATCTGGGCGGCTTGCGCGATGCAACGATCATGCGGCTTCTCGATGTGGTGATCGCCTTCCCCGGGTTGGTGCTGGCGGTGGCGATCGCACAGGGTCTCGGCCCGAGCAAGCTGCACACGATCTGGGCGCTGTGCTTCTTCAGCGTCCCGGCGACCGCGCGGATCGCCCGGGCGGCCACCCTGCGGGTGCGCGAGCAGACATTCATGGTCGCCGCACGCCTGTCGGGGACCAGCTTTCCGCGCATGCTGCTGGGTCACATCGCGCCGAACGTCGTGCCCCAGCTGCTGACCTATGCGCTGCTCGGCATGGGGATCATCATGATCCTGGAGGGCGCGCTCAGCTTCGTCGGTTTGGGCGTCCCGCCGCCGGCGCCGAGCTGGGGGAACATGATCGCGCAGGGGCAGAGCACGCTGTCGGCGCAGCCGCGCTACGTGTTCCTGCCCAGCGCCGCCCTGTTCATCACGGTCGTGTCGCTCAACCTGCTGGGCGAGGGACTGCGATCCCGCTGGGGTGCTCAGTGAGCGAAGCGGTCTTGGAGGTCGAGAACCTGCGGGTCGACTTCCGCCAGCCCGGGCAGCTGGTGCGAGCGGTTGACGGATTGACTTATTCCGTCGACCGCGCGCAGACGGTGGCGGTGATCGGCGAGTCTGGCTCGGGCAAGACGGTCAGCTCCCGAGCGATCATGGGCCTCCTCCCCCCGACGGCGAGGGTCACCGGATCGATTCGGTTCGACGACGTCGAGATGGTCGGGCTGCCGGAGAAGGTCATGCGGGAACATCGCGGGCGTGGCGTCGCGATGGTCTTTCAGGATCCCACGCGCTCGCTGAACCCGACCATGCGGATCGGGGCGCAGATCCGCGAGGCGATCCAGACCCACGGGGAGGTCTCGCGGGCGGCCGCGCGCGACCGCGCGATCGAGCTGCTCGAGCTGGTGCGCCTGCCGGCGGCACGCGAGCGACTCGAGCAGTACCCGCATCAGCTTTCCGGTGGTATGCGCCAGCGCGTGATGATCGCGATCGCGCTCGCCGCCGAGCCGAAGCTGCTGATCGCCGACGAGGCGACCACCGCGCTCGACGTGACCACGCAGGCGCAGATCATGGAGCTCCTGCGTGATCTTCAGCAGCGGTTGGGTATGGCACTCATCATGATCAGCCACGATCTCGGGCTGGCCGCAAGCTTCGCCGACGAGGTGGTGGTGATGTACGCGGGGCGGGCGGTCGAGCGCGCTCCGACACGCAAACTGTTCGCGCACGTCCGGATGCCCTACACGCGCGCGCTGCTCGACGCCATTCCACGCCTGGAGAACGCGTCCCATACGCGGCTTGCCGCCGTGCCCGGCCAGCCACCGAACCTCGCTCTCCGCGAGCTCGGGTGCCCGTTCACGCCCCGGTGCCCCAACGCTACCGATCACTGCGCCGAGCACGAGCCCGCGTTCGAGGAGCATGAGCCGGATCACTTGTGGGCGTGCTGGCATCCATGTTCCGACGAGGCGCGTCTGTGAGCACGGACGGCCCGCTGCTCGATGTGCACCACCTCGTGCAGGAGTTCGAGGTCCGAGCTCAAGGGGGAGTTCGCAGCGGCGTGGTACAGGCGGTCTCAGATATCTCGTTCGCGCTCGAGAAGGGAGAGACGCTGGGGCTCGTGGGCGAGACCGGCTCAGGCAAATCGACCCTGGCTCGGGCGATCTTGCAGGCGCCACGTCCGAAAGCCGGCGAGGTGCTGTTCGAGGGCGTCGATCTGGTCAAGCTCAAGGGACGAGATTTGCTGCGCGCGCGCCGCCAGATGCAGATGGTCTTTCAGGACCCGTTCGGCTCGCTCGATCCGAAGTGGTCGGTGGCCCGGATCGTCGAGGAGCCGCTGATCGCCTTCCGGACCGGGGCGCGACCCGAGCGCCGGCGTCGGGTCACCGAGGTGCTCGACCGGGTTGGTCTCGATCCTGAACGGTACGGCGACCGCCGCCCGCGGTCGCTGTCCGGCGGTCAGGCGCAACGCGTGGCGATCGCGCGGGCGCTGGCGCTCGATCCGGCGCTGATCATCTACGACGAGGCCGTCTCATCGCTGGACGTGCTGATCCGGGCGCAGGTCCTGAACCTCCTCGAGCGCCTGCGTTCCGAGCTCTCGCTCACGTATCTGTTCATCGCCCACGATCTGGCCCTGGTCAAACAGGTCTCTGACCGGGTCGCGGTCATGTATCTCGGGAAGCTGGTCGAGATCGGTCCGGCCGAGTCGTTGTACCGAGAGCCGCTTCATCCCTACACGGTCGCGCTCCTGGCTTCGATTCCGAACCCGGATCCCGCGGCGCCGCGGGCGCCCGTGGCGAAGACGATCCGGGGGGAGCCGCCTTCGCCGATCGATCCCCCAAGCGGCTGCCGGTTCCGCACCCGCTGTCCACGCGCCCAGGATGTGTGCGCCGCCGTAGAGCCGCCGTTGCGACGGCTTGCCGACCGCCACTACGCGGCTTGTCACTTCCCGGTCGCCGTCGATGCGCCGGCGCCGGAGGCGAGCGCGCAGGAGGTTGCCCGCGCCCAGTCGGGCGTCGTCGCGCCCGCGGCCGGCAGGACCCCACACCAGCTTGGCAACTGAGAGGCAGGAGGAACGCTTTATGGCCATCCAGGAAGCCCCAGAAACCCTCGATGTTCAGTCGCTGTTCGCCGACGGCACCCAGCTCATAGGTGGCGATTGGGTGCCGGCGCGTGGTGGCTCCACTCTTCCCGTCGAGAACCCCGCGACCGGCGAGGTCCTGGCCCACGTGCCACGGAGCGGTGCCGACGACGTCGCGGACGCGGTGGCAGCGGCCTCGGATGCCTTCCCGGCGTGGCGGGACACGAGCCCCAGTCGCCGCGGGCAGCTGCTGCTCGACTGGGCCGCGGTGTGCCGCGAGCACGCCGCGGAGATCGACCTGCTCGAGCGGCTCGAGGTTGGCCGGCCAAAGTGGGGCCCGGGGCCGATGCCCGGCATCCTCACCTTCACCGCCGGGCTGGCTGACAAGGCCACCGGCCAGACGCTGCCGAGTCACTTCCCGGACGTGATCGGGATGACGCTCCGCGAGCCCTACGGGGTATGCGGGAGCATCATCCCCTGGAACGCCCCGGGTCCGAACACAGTGAACGACGCGGGACCGGCGATCGCGATGGGCAACACGATCGTGATCAAGCCGGCTGAGGACGCACCGTTGACCTGCCTGCTGCTGGTGAAGCTGGCCCACGAGGCCGGCATCCCGCCCGGCGTGATCAACGTGGTGACCGGGTACGGGGCGGCGGCGGGCTCGCCATTGGCCGCTCATCCCCTGGTCAGCCATATGAGTTTTACGGGCTCGCCGGAAACGGGACGCCGGGTGATGGAGGCGTGCGCTTCGCACCTGATTCCGCTGCACCTGGAGTTGGGCGGCAAGTCGCCGCAGGTCGTCCTGCGGGACGCTCCGCTGGATAAGGCCATCCCTACGATCGCGCGGAGCATCACCCTGAACACGGGCCAGATCTGCGCGGCTGGGTCGCGGGTGGTGGTCGACTCGGCGATCCGCGACGAGGTGGTTTCGGGGCTCGCCGACGCGTTCAAGCAGGTGCGGGTGGGACCGTGGTACGAGGACGTCGACATGGGACCGCTGATCAGCGCCAAGCAGGAAGAGCGCGTCCTGGGCTATTTGGACAGCGGCCGCTCCGAGGGGGCCCGCGTGGTCGTCGGGGGCGGCAAGCCTTCCGGGTTTGATCGCGGGTATTTCGTCGAGCCCACGATCTTTGATTCGGTGACGCCGGAGATGCGGGTCGCCCAGGAGGAGATCTTCGGCCCGGTCCTTTCGGTGCTCTCGTCCGACGACGAGGAGGAGGCGCTGTCGATCGCAAACGGAACCCGATATGGGCTCGTGGCGTCCGTGTGGACTCGCGACGTCGGTCGCGCCGTGCGCCTGGCGCGGCGGATTCAAGCCGGGCAGGTCTCGATCAACACGCTGTGGTCGGGCGGGGTGATCGGCGCGCCCTTCGGCGGCTATAAGTCGAGCGGGTTCGGACGAACCGTGAGCGCCGAGTCGATCCTCGACTACACGCAGGTCAAGAGCGTGATCATCGACGGGCGGGCCTAGAGCGTCGAACGATATGAGCGCGAGACTGGGATGGTCGGGGATCAAGCGGGACGGTCACGGCGATCGGCGTGGC
>JAFASQ010000068.1 GCA_019244395.1 Solirubrobacterales bacterium
GCAGCCGCGCGAGCTTGCCGTGCAGCGAGTCGTACAGCATCCCGCCGAGCTCCTCCGCGGTCCACCCGAGCGCAGCGCGCAGGTCGGGACGGCCCACGTCGCCGATGAACAGCGTGTCGCCGGTCAGCACCGCGTATGGGTCCTCGTCCCCGAGCGCGTCGTCGTAGACGAGAATCGAGATCGACTCGGGCGAGTGCCCCGGCGTCTCGAGCACGGTCAGGCGCACCGCGCCGAGCGAGACCGTCTCGCCGTCGCGCATCGCCGCGAACGGATATTCGGCCTGCGCCCGCCCCCCCAGCCTGATCGTCGCTCCCGCGCGCTCGCGCAGCTCGAGGTGACCGGCGACGAACTCGGCGTGGAAGTGAGTCAGGAACACGTGCCCGATCTCACAGCCGATCGCCGCGGCGTCCTCGAGGTACTGCTCGACGTCACGCTGGGGATCGACCACGGCCGCCTGGCCTGAGGCCTCGTCGGCGATCAGATACGACGCGTGGGCCAGGCAGCCCAGGTAGTACTGCTTGAGGACCATCGACCCCTTCAGCCCACGGGTTCGGGCTCCCGTGGTTGCGGCACGATCCGGATGTAAGGCCGCGGCGCTTCCCACGCGCCGAACAGCTCCCTAGCCTCGTCGTTCGACACCGACCCGGAAATGATCACGTCGTCGCCCTGCTTCCAGTTGACCGGGGTCGAGACTTTGTGCTGGACGGTCAGCTGCAGGGAGTCGATCACCCGCAGGACCTCGTCGAAGTTGCGTCCGGTGGTCATCGGATAGACCAGGATCAGCTTGATCTTCTTGTCCGGCCCGATTACGAACACGTTGCGCACCGTCTGGTTGTCGGCCGGCGTACGGGCCAGTGGATCGCCCGAGACGTCCGCCGGCAGCATTCCGTACAGCTTCGACACCGTGTAATCCGCGTCGCCGATGCAGGGGAAGTTGGGCGCGCAGCCCTGCGTCTCCTCGATGTCGCTCGCCCAGGCCAGGTGCCGCTGGACCGGATCGACTGACAGCCCGATGATCTTCACCCCGCGCCGGTCGAACTCGGGCTTGATCCTCGCCATGTACCCGAGTTCGGTCGTGCACACGGGCGTGAAGTCCTTGGGGTGGGAGAACAACACCCCCCAGGAATCCCCGAGCCACTCGTGGAACCGAATTGGCCCTTCCGTGGTGTTCGCCTCGAAGTCCGGGGCCGGGTCACCAAGCTTCAGCGTCATTGCTCCTCCTTTGTGGTTGTGCTGGGTTGGCGACATGCTCCGGCAGCCGCCAGCCATCGGTGTTGTGCGGGTCGTGGCCGGCTATGAGCGTGCCGGCGATCGCGACGATCTCGTCGACAGGCAGCCGGGCGTGTGCGGGGTGGCGGCGGATCGCCTCAGGGCTGATCGCTTCGTATACGCAGAAGGTGCCGGCTTGGCCTCGATCCTCATTGAGGACGTAGCTGCGGAGCCATCGCAAGTCGTCGGGGAACTGCTCGTCGGCTACGTGGGCAGCCCGTTCCAGCGCCGCCGCGAGGTCCGCGTACGAGTGCCATCCGCCGCGGCGCAGGACTCCGTACCCGTTCATCGTGCGTGCGTCCCCGTGCTGCTCACAGGGCGGAAGGTAGGTCGCGCCCGGCGGCGCAACTACGGGAGAACTCCCTATCTTCGCGAGTGGGTTGGGATGTTCAGCCTGGCCGCTTCGGCAGCGGCCTTCGTTCGTGAAGACACCCCGAGCTTGCGCAGGACGGCGGAGACGTGATGGTCGACCGTCTTCTCGGACAGGAACAGCCGAGCCGCGATCTCGCTGTTGCGCAACCCCTCGGCGATCAGCGCCAGCACGTCGAGCTCGCGCACGGTGAGCCCGGCCGGGTTGCGGCTAGTCGTCTCGCGTGGTCCGAGCTGCACGCCACGCATACCGCGGTCGCGCAGCGTCCGCGCGACGCGGGCCGCGGCGCGGCGCGCCCCGAGCCCCTGCAATGCAACGAGGCCGGCGCGGGCGGTGCTCTCGTCCGGAGATCCCGCGCGCGCGATCGCGGTCTCGTACGGGCAGCCGATCCGCTCCCACAGCGCAGCAGCGCCGCGGTAGTCGCCGCGCAGCTCGTGCGCGAAGGGCGCGGCCACCTCCATCGCCTCGACACCGTCGTCGATCCCCGCTCGTCGACGCCAGACGAGCAGCTCACCGCGTATCCACGGATCGGCGTGCGCACGAGCGCAGGCAAGCGTGGCGTCGGTTTCGCCCGCAACGGCCGCGGTTTCACCGCTCAGCCAGCGCGCCTCCGCGCGCGCTGCCGCCACCGGAGCCAGCTCGAGCTCGCCGGCATGGCGCGCCAACGCGAGTGCCTCATCCAGCGACGCCCAAACGTCCGGGTCCCCGCGTCGGGCACGGAGTCGGCCGATCACCGCCAGCGGAGTTATCCGGAACGGCGCGGCAACGCGAGGGTGCTCCAGCACGCTCGTGGCGAGCTCAGCCGCGGTGTCCCAATCACCCTGCTCGAGCTGCGAACGGGCCTGCCAGCCGGCGATGTACAGGGGCCAGGTACCGAGATCGCGCTCGTTGCAATATTCGACTCCAGCCGCGAGCTGACGATCGGCGAGCTCGTAGTCGCGCGCGGCAAGAGCGGTCAAGCCGAG
>JAFASQ010000075.1 GCA_019244395.1 Solirubrobacterales bacterium
ACGTCAAGGCCGGGATGGACGGTGTGGCGCGCGACTTCTACGGCCGCCAGCTCAAAGACTGGAAGGGTTCGGCCGAGATCGAGCAGATGGTGCCGCAAGGGATGTCCGTCTACGGCAAGCTGTGCGGCTGGATGCTGGCGCGGGCGCACGCCCGGAGCGGCGACCGGATCGCGATCGCCGCCTATCTCGGCGGCGGGAGCCAGTTCGATCGGGCGATCCTGGAGTTCTCGCGGGCATATGCGGATCAGAACGAGGCCGATTTCGGGGCACTGACGGAGGCCGTGAAGTCCGGCCGCGTCATCGCGCAGGCCGGGCTCTGAGAGCCTCGGTCAGCTGCACTTCGGAGAGCCTCGCCGGCGCAGGCAGTCACGAGCACCGCGGCCGCGAGGATCAGCAGGCCGCGGGAAGCCTCTCTAGCCATGCAATAACTGCTCCTTGGCGGTCTGGTACTCCTCGGCGGTGAGCGAGCCGTGATCGCGTAGCTCGGCCAACTGCTTGAGCTGCTCGGCCGTGCTCGCGGCGGCTGAGTTCGATGGCGCGGAACGCCGCATGCCGGCCAGGCGGGTACGGACGGCGTGCGTCGCGGCGCCGGCGCGCGCCTCGGGAAACTCGCGCGCTGTCTGCACCCGGAGCAGTTCGGTGCCGACCAGGCCGAGGACGATGAAGGTGATGATCCCGGCCGGCGTCCCGGTGGCGGGAATCGGGTCCCAGATGAACAGGAGGGCGAGGAGTCCGAGGGCGATCGCGTAGGTGGCGCCGACGTGGTCGCGCAGGAAGGGAGCGATCCCCTCGCGGCCGAGGCGGGCAAGGCGAGCCGGACCGGCGAACCATGCTGCGATCACGAGCAAGATGCCGACGAACACGACCGCGCCGGCAACCTCGGAGAGCAGCTGAGTGCTGATGCCGATCGTCGCCCTGATCGCCGGGCGCAGCGACGCGTCGTTGGTCAGCGAATTGGTGAGCTGCGTCTGGAGGATGTTGCGGCCGAAGAAGACCAGGACGCCCGCGAAGATGCCGGCGAAGCCAACCGTCATCAACGTCCGCCGGCGGTGTCCTCTGGCGAGAAAAATGGCCAGTGCGTAGAGCAGGGGACACAGAATCGTCAGCCACAGCGCGAGCCCCTTGATGGCCTGGCCGGCGTCCTGAACCGTCTTCAGCTGGTTCGACTTGAACACCGTGAGCATGGCGATGTTGGACGGGAGCTTGCTGGTCAGACCCGAGGGCAGACCCAGTCGCGCGGCGACGTTCTCGAGGATCGCGCCAAGATTCAGGGTCACAGCGCCGTGATTGGTGCTGACCACCCCCTTTCCGCCGTTTACGACATTGATGAACGTCTGGTCGGCGGCTCGGTTGGCCTGAGCCCATAGGTTCTGGACGCGCGGGCGCGCGAGGGCGAGCTCGGTGCCCTGCACGGCGGCATTGCGAAGCGCCCCCGCGGCCGGGTCCGCGAGCGGGGCCAGACGGGGCGGGAGCCCCTGCCGGATCAACGCGGCCACATTGACGTTGGCGTACAGCTGGTCAACCACGTAGTTCGCGGTCGCGCTGCGAACATCAGGGTTCTGGAGAAGCTGCGTGCTCGTGTTCGACCAGTTGTCCGGGTTGAACAGGAGCCGGTTCGCCCACACCGAGAACATCGCGATGATGAGCAGCAGCGTGGTGATGCCGATCAGGACGTCGACCCCGATCAGCCGTCGGCGGGAAATGGTCCTCGCCTTCGGCGTGGTCTCGTTATCGAGCGTGGCGGCCGCGGACTCGGATGTGACGGCCGTGGTCTGCGCGTCGGAGCGCTCTTCGTCGGGCGACACGGAAAACCCCAATCTCTCGTACTCACCGTTCCAAGACACATGGTCTGAGGCGCGCGGCGCGTCGGCATCGCCCTAATCGGGTGATGGAGACGACCGAACGGAGCCGGAAGATGTTCGCGATATGTCCGACGATCATAGAAACAGCTCGCGGGCGCGCGTGCTGCTGATCGGCATCCCAGGGCGCGCCGCCGCGACCACGCTCAGGCCGCTCACCGGGATGATGGGACGAGCCGCGGCCGTGGGTGTCGTGGTCGAGCGGCGGGCGGTGGACCGGCTGCTCGAGTCGAGCGAGCTCGAGCGGACCCTGAACGCGGCGGTCGACAGCCTGCGCATCCAAGC
>JAFASQ010000164.1 GCA_019244395.1 Solirubrobacterales bacterium
CCGGACGCCGAGCGGGTGAGGACGGACGCCGAGCGGGCAGCATGCGCGTAGCCGTGCTCAAGGGCGGCCGTTCGCTCGAGCGGCAGGTATCGCTGAAATCCGGCGCCCGGGTCGAGGACGCGCTGGAGCGCCTCGGCCACGAGGTTCTGCCCGTCGACGTCGGCGCCGACGTGGTGGAGCGGCTGACGGCGGGACGGCCGGACCTGGCCTTCGTCGCGCTGCACGGCCGCGACGGCGAGGACGGGACGGTTCAGGAACTGCTCGAGGTGATGGGTATCCCGCACACCGGCTCGGGCGTGTCGGCCTGCATCCGCGCGGCCGACAAGGTTTTGGCCAAGCACGCGATGCGCGATGTGGCGATTCCCACGCCGGACTTCTATGCGTTCAGCGAGACGGCGTTCCGGGAGCTGGGCGCCGCACAGGCCCTGCCGGCGGTCGAGGAGCGGCTGCAGTTCCCAATCGTGGTCAAGCCCGCCGGCCAGGTCTCCGCGCTCGGGATCAAGTTCGCCCGCACGCCGGCCGACGTGCCCAGCGCGCTCGTCGCCGCGTTCTCGTACGACCGCAAGGTGCTGCTCGAGCGCTACGTGGCCGGGCGGGACCTTGCGGTGTCGATCATCGACGAGGACGGCTCGCCACGGGCGCTGCCGGTCGTGGAGGCGGTGCCCGAGCAGGAGGACTTCTACGACTTCGAGGCCCGCTACGAGATCGGCCGCACGCGCTTCGTGTGCCCGGCGTCATTGGACGCGGCCGTGGCCGCGCGGGCGAGCGCGATCGCGCTCGAGGTGTACGCGCTGCTCGGGTGCTCGGGGTTCGCGCGTGTCGACCTAATGCTCGAGGCCGGCACGGACGAGCTGTTCGTGCTCGAGGCGGACGCGATTCCAGGGCTAACCGACACCAGCCTGCTGCCCCAGGCGGCCGAGGCAGCCGGGATCGGCTTCGACGAGCTGATCGGGCGGATCGTGGCCGCGGCCGGCGGGGTCGGGGTCGCCTGAAGGGAGGCGAGAAACTCGCCACTCGGCCCGAACCGCCGCTCGAGTGCTGCGATCCTCGCGCTATTCCCGACTGTATTGCCATTCACCGCCTGGGCGGTGGCGAGTGGCGAGAAACTCGGGCTACTCGCCGGCGAAGTCTTCCGGCGTGACGTGGTCGAGGAAATCCTTGAACTTCTCGACCACTTCCTCGGTGTCCTCGACCTCATGCTCAAACTCGATGGCCGACTCGGCGATCACCTCGTCGGCGGCGTAGATCGGAGCGCCGGCGCGGACGGCCAGGGCGAGGGCGTCGCTGGGACGCGAGTCGATCTCGAGTTCGCGGCCGTTCACGCGAAGGCTGATCGAGGCATAGAAGGTGTTCTCCCGCAGTTCGGTCACGGCGACGCGAGTGCACTCCACGTCGAGCTCGCCGAGCACGTCAGAGAGCAGGTCGTGGGTCATGGGACGCGGCGTGGAAGCCCCCTGGAGCTTCATCAGGATCGCTGCGGCCTCGGGATGGCCGATCCAGATCGGCAGGAACTTGTTGTTCTCGACGGTCTTCAGCAACACGATCGGCTGCTTGCCGACCATGTCGAAGCTAACGCCGTAGATGACCATCTCCTGCACGTACAGCTCCTAGATCGCGGGGTCTGGCAAGTATAGGCCGCCCCGTCCCAGGCCCGGGTGGGGTCGAGGCGCACCCGATTCAGTCGATCGCGCCCTCCTCCTGGAGCACCCGGCGCGCCACGGCGAAGGCCGAGTTCGAGGCCGGCACGCCGGCGTATATCGCGGTGTGGATGAACACCTCGGTGATCTCCTCCACGCTCAGCCCGTTGCGCAGGGCGGCCCGGACGTGCATGCCGATCTCGTTCTCGGCCCGCATCGAGATCAGCGCGGCCAGCGTGATCGCGCTGCGAGTGCGCCGATCCAGCCCGGGGCGCGACCAGGCGCCACCCCAGGCATAGCGCGTGATGAACTCCTGCCAGGGACGCCCGAAGCTGGTGGCGGTGGCGGTGGCGCGGTCGACGTGCTCGTCGCCCAGCACCTCGCGCCGGGTCTGCATCCCGACATCGAAATCACTCACTCCTCAGGCCTCCTCGTTGCTCAGGAACCGCAGGATCATGGCTGTGGTCAGGTCGGGTCGTTCAACGGTGGCCAGGTGGGCGGCTGGCGAGACGGTCTCGAACCGGGCCCCCGGGATCAGCTCGGCGATCCGTCGGCCGTGCTCAGGTGGAGTGGCTGGATCCTCCTCGCCGGCCATCACCAAAGTCGGGGCGGCAATCGACGGCAGCTCAGGGGTGAGGTCCATCTCGGCGATCGCCTCGCAGCAGCCGGCGTAGCCCTCGGGCGGGGTGGCGGTCAGGATCCCGCGCATACGCGCCATCACGGCCGGCTCGGCGGCGGCGAAGCCCGCGGTGAACCAACGGCCCAGCACGGCATCCGCGACCGCCTCGACGCCGCCGGCGCGCACGGTGCTGGCGCGGTCGGTCCAGGTCTCGGGCGGCCCGAGCTGGGCGGACGTGCAGCACAGGACCAGCCGCTCCACGCGCTCAGGGGCGTGGGCGGCCATCCACATGCTGATCATCCCTCCGATCGAGAGCCCGCACAGCGAGGCGCGCTCGATCCCGAGGCGGTCGAGCAGCGCGATCAGATCTGCCCCGAGGTCGGCCATCGAGTACGGCCCGGAGGGAACCTCGGAGGTGCCGTGGCCGCGTATGTCGTAGCGCAGGGTGCGAAAGCGCTCGCCGAGACGGCCGGATTGGGGCTGCCACATGGTCAGGTCGGTGCCAAGCGAGCCCGTGAAGACGATCACGGGGGCCCCGTCACGCCCGTCCAGCTCGTAACTCAGCTCAGCGACCACGGTGCGCCACCACCGCCCGGTCGATCAGTTCGCTCGTCACGCCTAGGTAACCGGCTGGGTCGAGCGCGATGTCGAGCCCGTCCGCCCCGAGCGCCTCGGTCACCTCGGGCAGCTCGAGCAGCACATCGCGAAATCCCCGGCGCTCGTCGACCGAACGCCGCGCCGCCGCCTCGACCAGGTTCTGCGCGTCCGATCGGCCCAGCGACTTCGCCAGCGCCGCCGCCACGCTCTCGCTCATCACCAGCCCGCCCGTGATGTCCATGTCACTGCGCATCTTCTCAAGGTCGACCTCGAGGCCGGCCAGCAGCTCCTTGGCGATCGCCGCCGCCGACCCGGTCAGCCGCAGCAGCTCGAGCAGCGTCTCCCATTCGGCTTGCCAGGCGCCGGCCCCGCGCTCGTGCTCCTGCGCCATCGCCGCGAGCATCGTCGCCACCAGCCCAGGCCCTCGCTGAGCGCAGGCCACCAGCGCGACGGCGCCCACCGGGTTGCGCTTGTGGGGCATGGTCGAGGAGCCGCCGCGACC
>JAFASQ010000302.1 GCA_019244395.1 Solirubrobacterales bacterium
TCGACCAGCTGGACGTGCACCATGTTCGGCGCGGCGATGTACACGACCTCGATATCGGGGTCCTCGATCACCGACTCCCAGGCGCCCGAGGCCCGCTTGAACCCGAACGAGCTGATCGCCTGATCGACCCGCGCCGGCAGCGCGTCGCTGCAGGCGATCAGCTGGGGGTCGAAAAGACGGTCCTCGAACAGCGTGGGGATCCGCAGCAGCGAGCGGCTGTGGGCCTGGCCGAGCCAGCCGAAGCCGATCACTCCAACGCCGATCCTGCGCCGCTGGGCTCCCGGACCCGGCGCCGCGCGGGTGGGTGCCGTGCTCGTGGCGGCGCTCACGCCGGCGAGCCCTCCAGCCGCGATTGACTCATGCCGGTGTCCCCTGCAGCAACTCGGAGGTCGCCCGCCATCCGCTTACCCCGGCGTCTTGACCTCGGCGGCCAGCTCCTTGGCGACCTCTTTGACGGATGGGTCCACTGCGCGCTGGAGCTCGTGGCTCAGCTCCTCGAGCTCCGCCCCGCCGGCCATCAGGGAGGTCAACTTTGCGATCGAGGTGTCCGACTTGGCGTAGGAGCCGAGCATCCGTCCGCGCTTGAGCAGCACGAACCGGTCGCCGACCGGGTAGGCGTGGTGCGGGTTGTGGGTGATGAAGATCACCGCGCGGCCCAGCTCGCGGGCCTGGATCACGTACTTCAGGACGATCCCCGACTGCCGGACCCCCAAGGCCGAGGTCGGCTCATCGAGGATCAGGACCTTGGCCCCGAAGTACACCGCCCGCGCGATTGCCACCGCCTGACGTTCGCCACCCGAGAGCGTTCCCACCGTCTGGTTGGGATCGCGCACGTCGATGCCCATCTTGGCCATCTCCTCGCGCATGACTCGCTGCGCCTGTTTGATGTCCATCCGCTGCAGCGGTCCCCGTCCTCGCGTGGGTTCGTTGCCGAGGAAGAAGTTCCGCCATACCGACATCAGCGGCACCGTGGCCAGGTCCTGGAACACGGTGGCGATCCCGTGGGCTCGGGCCTCTCGCGGGCCGGCGAAGGTGACCGGATCGCCGTCGAACAGCATCTCGCCACTGTCCGGCGTATGCACGCCGGAGAGGATCTTGATCAACGTCGACTTGCCGGCGCCGTTGTCGCCGAGCACGCACGTGACCTGCCCGGCGTGGACGGCCAGGCTGACGTCCTCGAGCGCGTTCACGCTGCCGAAGTACTTCGACACCGACCTCACCTCGAGAGCGGGTGCCGGCCCTTCCGTCGTGGTTGGTGAGGTCGCTGCGGATCGCCCCGTATGGACCGCGGGTGCGCTCTCTGGGTTCTCGCCGGACATTGCCGTGGTCTCTTTCGTGTTCGTCGGTGGTTCGCTCATCGCCGCGCCTTCAGAGCCCGCCGATAGATCAAGGTGTTGACCACCACGGCCAGGAACAGGATCACGCCCAGGAACGCGAAGTCCCACGAGCTGTCCCAGCCGGCGTAGATGACCCCTTCGAACGCCATCCCGATGATGCACGCGCCGAGCGCCGCCCCGATCGCCGATCCGTAGCCGCCGGTGAGTAGACAGCCGCCGACCACGGCCGCGATGATGTAGAAGAACTCATAGCCAACGCCCTGCTCGGACACCGCCGAGGACGCCTGGGTGAACGAGATGATCCCCACCAGCGCCGCCGCCAGCGCCGTTGACACGAACAGCAGCACCTTGGTGCGGTTCACCGGGACCCCGACGTTGCGGGCCGCGTTCTGATCCCCTCCGGCGGCGAAGATCCAGTTGCCGAACGTGGTCCGGCTCAGCACCCACGTGCCGACGATCGTCACCGCGATGAACCACAGGATCGCCGTCGAGTACCCGCTGGGGAGCGAGCCGCTGGAGAAGAACGAGCTGCCGAAGATCGACTTCGCACTGCTCAGCCCGGCCGGGTGCGCGGTGGTCACCGTGATCTGCGTGCTCCCGCTGTTGAGCAGCAGTACGCCGCCGGTGCTGGCCCCGCGCAGGATGAAGAATGTGGCCAGCGTGACGATGAAGCTCGGCAGTTTGGTCAGAACCACGATGTAGCCGTTGATCAGCCCGATCGCGGTGGCGAACGCGATCGTGATGAGGATGGCGATCCAGGTGTTGACGTGCCACTTGCCGACGAGCAGCGCCATCACGATCGCGGTCACGCCGGTCATCACGCCGGCGGAGAGGTCAAACTCGCCGCCGATCATCAGCAGTCCGACAGGAACCGCGACGATCCCGAAAAACGCCGCCTGTGTCGTCCAGGCCGCGACGCCGGTCTGCTTGAGCCATAGGTGGTTGGCGCTCGAGTCGGTGATCGCGAACAGAAGGAACACGACGATGGCCGCGAGCAACGAGCCGAGCTCCGGACGCCTCAGCGTGCGGGTGAGTCGGCTGATCGGAACCAGCCGTTCGTCTTGCGCCGCTGGCGCTGCGGGCGGGGTGGCTATCGGTGGTGAGGTGGCGCTCATTTTCCCTGGGTTGCGGGGTGTCGCCACCGGGGCGGGGTCGGACCCCGCCCGGTGACCTTGCTGTGTGTGACTAGTCGCTTATGCCCGATCAGTCCTGTCCCGCGGCGATCGCCGCCGCGACCTTTGCCACGTTGGACTTGTTCACGACCAGCGGGCCGCTCGCGACGGTAGTCCCACCGCCCACGGTCTGGCCGTTCTTGCGCTTGTAGAGGTCGAGGAACACGATCGGCAGGTACCCCTGGAGGTACTGCTGCTGATCGATCGCGAACGCCATCGAGCCGCTCGTGAGGTCTGATTGCACCCCCGAGTTCAGGTCGAATGTGGCGATCTTAGGTTTGCTCGGCGGGTTGCTGCTGACCAGCGCCGTCCCGATCGCGTTGTTCAGCGCCATTACCGCGTTGATCCCGGTGTGGGTCTGCAGGTACGCGGTGACCTGCTGGATCGCCTGCTGCGGGTTCGACGCCGCGTTCGGCGTGGACAGGGTGAGTTCGGTGCAGGCTGGGCCCTTCGACGGCGCACTGCCGGTCTTGCACTGCGACCCGACGCCGAGGGCGATCGCGATGCCGTTGCAGCGGTCGAGCAGGTTCTGTCCGGACTGGTGGATTACACACAGAACGTTGTTGGCGCCTAGGTGAGAAAACGTGGTGCCCGCCGCCTCGCCGGCCAACTGCTCGGGCTGACCGACGCAGGTGATCGCGTGGCTGGCGGCGATGTCCTTGTCGTCACAGCCCGCGTTCAGCAGGACCACCGGGATGCCGGCCGCGGCCGCCTTGGCTAGCGTCGGGTTCATCAGCGACGGATCGTGGTTGGACACCGCCATTCCGTCGACTTTCGCGTTGATGGCGTCCTGGATCTGCGCGTTCTGGGCGTTGTCGTCGGGCTGAGCCTGACCCTGCTGCTGGGACCCGTACGTCTCGGTGAGCGTGCACCCGAGATCCGCGGCGGCGTCCTTGGCGCCCTTGTACACCACGCTCCAGAAGCTTCCGTTGTCACCGTGGGTGATCAGAGCGAACTTGTAACTGCACGCCTTGTTGCCGCTGCCCGACGCGATGTTCACCGCGCTGGTCGTCGACCCGCCACTCGCCTTGCTTTTCGAGCTGCTACCGCACGCCGCCACGAGCAGGGCCGCAGCACCCACACAGGCGACGATGCCAATACGTCGGGGCAGTCGTCTCATCGATTGATCTCCTCCGTCGTCAGAGCCGTGTGGTGAAGGAAGGCGATGCTCTGGCGAGCATCGCGCGTCGGTCCGCCGGCCACCGTCGGCTCGTCTCCGGTGATGGCGGTGTCCTGCTCGAGCACGAGCCATCCGTCGTACCCGTGCGCGTGCAGCGCGTCGATGACCTCGGCGATCCGCGCGTCGCCCTGGCCCAACGCCTTGAACAGACCTTCGCGCGTCGCGCTCACGAGCGAGCGCCGCCCGGCCCTCAGCTCGCCCGCGAGTTCGCCGTCTACGTCCTTGAGATGCACGTGAACCACCCGGTCGCCGTGCTCCCGCGCGAACTGCGCGGGATCCGAGCCACCGATCAGCAGGTGCCCGGTATCCAGGCACCATCCAACCTCGAGAACCTCCAGCGCGCGCTGCACCTGCTCGGCGGTCTCGATCAGCGTGCCCGCGTGCGGGTGCAGCGCCACCCCCAGCCCGTAGTCGGAGGCCAGCGACTCGATCGTCTTCAGATGGGCGGCGAGCCTGCTCCAGCCCGCCGCGTCCAGTTCCTGCGGCGTCCCCCAGTCGGTGTCCTGGACGGCCGCGAGCACGAGCATCTTGCCGCCGGCGCCGCTGATCAGCCGAGCCGAGCGGTGTGCCTCGGCAAGCGCCGTGTCGAGCCCACGCTCGTGCAGTACGAGGGGAACGAACCCACCCACGAGCGCCAGGTCGTGACGCCCGAGCAGCGAGCCCAGCGCGTCCGGATCGTCGGGCAGGAAGCCGGGCGGACCGAGCTCAGTGCCTCGCAGCCCGAGCCGGGCCATCTCGCCGAGCACCGTTTCCGGCGCCGGCATCACGCCCCATCCGGGCACCTCGCACGCGCCCCACGAGATAGGGGCGCCGGCCAGGCGTTCATCGACCGCTGCCGTGTCTTGGACCGCCGGTGCGTGCGTCTTCTGCATGGTCCCTTTGTTCCTCTCTCCGCGCGGCCTCGATTGCTCCAATTGCGGCTAGCGATTAGAGCGCTCTAACGGCCGGTGCGGCGACTATATCCCCTGGCTTCCCGTGAAGTCAAGGGTGGAAGGCCAGCGCCCGCCACCAAACCGTCCGGGTCCGCGCTCAAGCCGCGCGCCCCCACCGCCCGCGTCGACAGCCCAAGCCCGCGGGGCGCCCAGCGTCTCCACCGCCCGCGCCGACGGCCCAAGCCGCAGCCTCCGCCGCCCGCGCCCGCCACCGCCCGCGCCGACGGCCCAAGCCGCGGGCGCCCCCCGCTGCCCGGCGTCCACTGCCCGGCACCCGGCCAAGCAGCCTCCTCCTTGTAGAGCGCGCTAACACAATTGCAATATTGTCGCGCTCTAAGTAAGGTCCTGCCGAAACGCCCGCCGAGCCAGGTCGTTCCCGAGATGCCACCGCCCCCGCGCCGTCCCGCGTCCCACCCCCTCGCCCGTCGCGCTCCAACGATGGAGGACGTCGCGCGCGAGGCGGGCGTCTCCCGCGCGCTCGTCTCGCTGGTGATGCGCGAGCGCCCGAATGTCTCGGAGGAGCGCCGCAGGCGTGTACTCGACGCCGCAGCCAAGCTCGGCTACCGCCCCAACGCGATGGCCCGGAGCCTGGCCAGCCGGCGCACCAAGACGGTCGGCGTGATTCTTGACGACCTGCGTAACCCGTTCTTCGCCGAGATCGCCGGCGGGGTCGAGGAGCTCGCCTCGCAGGTCGGCTACCAGCTGCTGCTGGCCGCGGGCGGACGGCAGGCTCGCCGTGAGCGCGCCGCGCTCGGGGCGCTGCTCGAGCACCGCGTCAGCGGAATGATCCTGGTCAGTCCGCGCATGCCCGCCTCGGTGATCGCGGCCGCGGCGGCCGAGGCACCGCTCGTGATCGTGGGCCGCACCGTCCGGGGAGTGAACGCCGACAGCGTCTTGATCAACGAGTCCCACGGTACCGAGCTGGTGCTCGATCACCTGGTCGGTCTCGGCCACGAGCGCATCGCGCATGTCGACGGCGGCTCCGGCGCGGGCGGACCGCAGCGGCGCTCCGCCTATCTGCGCGGCATGCGGAACCGGCGGCTCGGCCGCCACACGCTGGTGATCGGGGGTGACTTCACCGAGGAGGCGGGCGTCAGCGCGGCGGCCGAGCTGCTCCGCCTCCGCGAGCTGCCCAGCGCGGTGTTCGCCGCCAACGACATGGTCGCGGCCGGGCTGCTCGGCGGCTTTGACCGCGCCGGCGTTGACGTCCCCGGCGACGTGTCCATCGTCGGCTACGACAACATCTCGATCGCCCACCTGGCGCACGTGTCGCTGACCACGGTGGACCAGCCGCGGACGGAGATGGGCCGGCTGGCGCTTGAGCTGCTGCTCGATCGGATCGACAACCGCCGCGCCAACGAGGTGCGTTTGATCGAACCGTCGCTGGTCGTCCGCTCGACCACGGCGCCACCGCGCGCCCTCGCCCCGCCGTCGGTGGCCGCCATCGCGTGACGCCACACACTCTCGCGAGCCACGCCCCCACGGGGATGTGGCGACTTTTACCGGCTGGGGCGTGGTTAATTCGCCACACCCCATGTGGCCCGCCTCCCGCAACGAGCTGATCGAGATCCAGCGCGCGCTGGCCGGAGCTACGCCCGATCCCTGGTGGCCGCCCCGCGACCCGCCGGCCATCGGCGCGGCCGTAGTGGTGTTCGCGCGCGGGCAGACGGGACCGGGCGCTCGCGGGGATCCCGCGTGGTCGGCCGCCGCGGTGCTGCGCCGCCGGCAGGTCTTGGCCGAGGCGATGCTCGCCGGCGCGGCTGCCGGTCCGTACGCGCCGGGCCTGCTCGCGCTGCGCGAGGGGCCTTGCCTCGAGTCGTGCCTGCGCGCGCTCGCGGTTGCGCCCGACGTGGTGCTGGTCGACGCCACCGCGCGCGACCATCCGCGGCGCGCCGGCCTCGCACTGCAGCTTGGTGCGGTGGCCGACGTGCCCACCGTCGGCGTCACCCACCGGCCGCTCCTGGCGCGGGGGGAGTGGCCGGACGACGAGCGCGGCGCCTGGTCTCCGCTGGTCCTGGCCGGAGAGCGCGTTGGCGTGTGGCTGCGCACGCGGCGCGGCGCGCGTCCGCTGGCCGTCCACCCCGGCTGGCGCACCACGCTCGAGGTGGCGATCGACATCGTGCTGATGGCGGCGCGCGCCCATCGCACGCCCGAGCCGCTCCGGCATGCGCGCCGGTTGGCCCGCGTCGCGCGTGCAGATGCGGCGCGGACTGTGGCGCGTCGTGCGTGCGACGAGTAGGGTGCGCCCTTCCACGGTCCCAACCAGGAGGAAGCTATGCCCCAGGCCAGAAGCAGTGGTGGTTCGGGCTCGAGCTCGGGTGGCTCGTCCGGACGCGGTAAGTCGCGCGGCTCAGGCGGCGCGGGCGCGAGCGGGGCAGGCTCGCGCACCAGTCGGTCGAGCAGCAGCCGACCGAGCAGCGACCGGTCCAGCGGCCAAGGTCGTACGACAGGGAGTAGTAGCGGGAGCGGATCGCGTGCGCGTGCATCCACCGCAGGGGCAGGCCGCTCCGCCGGCGGCGCCGCGAGCCAGGCGACGAGCGCGGCCGATCCCCGGCTCGACGCGATGGCGCAGCGCGTCCGCAAGCTCAACGAGCGGATCATCGAGGAGAGCAAGTCCGCCGGCGAGACAACCCTGACTGCTTACGAGAAGGCACTCAAGGCGATCGCGAGTTCGCTTGAACGCGGTCCCGGCAAGAGTGACGTCGAGTGGATCTCCGCACTCGCCACGACGCAGGCGAAGTGGATCCGCGATGTGACCCAGGCATGGACCTCGGCCGCGCGGGGGGTGCTCAAGTAGCCCCGTCGCGACATGACCGGATCCCACGGCCCGGCACCCGCGCGCGTCCTGCGCCGCGCCTGAGCAGCGCGACGGGCGCGGCCGCGAGCACGGCGCCGGCCGCCGCGAGCAGGGCGCCGGTCGGGTTGGCCGCGCGCGCCGCGAGCCCGACCACCGGTCCGCCCAGACCGACACCGGCGTCAAAGTAGGCGAAGAACGCGCCGGCAGTCCGCCCGTGCCGGCCGGCGGGTACCGATGCGAGGGCCAGCAGCCCGAGGCTGGGCACGGCCAGGCCCTGCCCGATCGCCATCACGACCAGCGAGATCAGCGCCACCGGCGGCGTGGTGGCGACGGCCAGCCCGACCAGACCCGCCGACTCGAGCGCCACCGACGCGGTCAGCGTCCGGGGCGCACCGTAGCGATCGGGTAGGCCGGCGAGCACCGTCCGGCTGGCGATCACGCCGATGCCGAACACCGGAATGACCAGCGCCGAGATCCCGGCATGCTGCTCGGTGACCGCCGCCGCCCCGAACGAGAGCAGCCCGACGTAGCCGAAGTTGACCAGCATGAGCCCAAGGCCCGGGCGGATCGTCACTCGCCACGTGCTGCGTCCCTCGCCTGGCTCCACGTCACCTTCGTGTGCGTGCGCATCACCGCGCGCCTCGTCACCCCGCGGCATGACTGCGGCCAGCACGGCCGCGAGCAGCGGCAGGACCGCGGCGGCCACCCAGACCCGGTTGGGGTGTGACTGCCCGGCCAGCGCCTGCGACAGGGGCGGCCCGACGGTCAGGCCGGCGTAGTTGGCCAGGCCGATGTGACCCATCGCCCGCCCGCGGCGCGCCGGCCCGGCCAGGCGCAGCAGCCACAGCACGGTGGCGGCCATCATCGACGCCTCGCCGGCGCCGACCGTGAGGCGGCTTGCGATCAGCAAAGGCAGCGAGTGCACGAACGCGGGAATGGTCCCCACAGCCATGACCAGGGCGCCGGCGATCATGATGCGTGCCGGACCGCGCCGGTCGGCCAGTCGACCGCCCAGGGGACGACCCGCCGCGCCCGTGATTGCGGGCGCGCCGACGGCAAGGCCGACGAGCACGGCACCGCCGCCGAGCGAGCGCACGTAGTCGGGCAGGATTCCGAGCACCGCGCCGAGCGCCGCGTAGCAGAGCACGGCGGTGAGGAGGACGACCAGGTAACGGACTGAACTTCGCATATCTCCAGGTTGCCCCGGAGACGGTTCGGCTCAGACCGAAATGTGACTTCGTGGCGAGTGCTACGTGGTTCCGATTGCGGCGGCCACCTCGTCCATCGCCGCCCGCTCGGGGCCGCTGATCTCCACGCCATCCTCGCGGTGGGCGCTGGCCACCCTTTCGGCCACCGACATCACGAACCGCCGGTACGCGTCGATCTCCTCGGGGGTCGCCTTGCGCTCGAGCACCGCCACCGCGTCACGCAGATGCTGCAGGCCGGCCGTCTTGAGCTCGTCGTAGGAACGAAAGCGACTATGGTCGACCTCGGGCCTGGCCGACTCGATCTCATCCAACAGCTCGCTCTGTCCGTGCTGCTGGCGCGCCTCCACGTACGCCTTCGCCATCGCGAAGCTCTCCTTGAACGTTCCGCCGCGGGCGGCCGCGGCGACGATCACGCCGGCGCTGGGCGGCCCCTCGAGGACGGTCTTCCACTCCTCTTCGCTGAAGTCACTCTTGCCGGTCATGGCTCGCTCCTCCGGTTCGTTTGCTCTGCGACGTTCACGACGGCGCCGTCGGGGATCGCCGCGATCAACGCATCGGTTTCCGCCTCGAACACCGCGTGCGGCGTGCCCGCCGCGCACCAGACGGTTTCGAAGCGCCGCAATGACTGGTCGATCAGCGTCTGCAACGGCCGCTCGTGTCCGAGCGGCGGGATGCCGCCGATCGCGAAGCCCGTGCCGGTGCGCGCCTCCTCAGCGCTCGCCGGCCGCAAGCCCAGTCGCTTGGAGGCCACCCGCCGATCGCCAGCGCAGAGCACCATCACCGGCTCCTCGCCGCGAATGAACACCAGCGACTTGACGATCTGGCCGACCTCGCACCCCACGGCGGCCGCGGCCTCGCCGGCGGTCCGCGTCGAGTCGGGCAGCACCTGCACCGAGACGTCGAGGCCACGCTCGCGTAGCCGTTCCTGGACTCTGGCGGCAGTCGGGTGCATCAGCGCGTGCGGAGCTGGTCGGGCGCGAGGTCGGGCGGCATCGAGAGCTCCTGGGGCGACACCGGGTGTTCGTCGTTCCACGACGCGAACGCCTCGCCGTCGCGCCCCTGATGCTCGCGGGCGCCGCCCAGCGCCAGCAGCACCAGGCGGCCCGACTCGCGGTTGACCAGCTGGCGGCGAATGCCCGGCGCCACCCTGACCACCTCGCCCTCGCCGAGCTCGGTCGGCTCATCCTCGAGCAGCAGGGTCAGGGTGCCCTCGAGCACGAGGTAGACCTCCTCCTGGTGGCGATGGCGGTGGATCCGGCCGCGCTGCCCCGGCTGGAGAACGATCTGGTTCATCCCGAACGAGCTCACGCCGAGCTCGCGGCGCAGCGGCGTGAAGCGCTCGGCGGCGTCGGGCCTCAGGCGGGTGCGTGCGGTGCCGTCCTCCACGAGTGGGTGACATGTTCGCAGGCCGCGCGATGGCAGCTCATCCGCCGGCATGCCGAGGTTCGACCGACACGCAGCGCGACGACCGACTAAACCCAGCCAGCACCCAGCAACCGGCGGTTCCGTCGGCAAGGGGCGTAAGTCGACACTCGGCCCGAACCGTCGGTCGGGTGCGGGGATAGGCACGCTATGGGTGGCCGAATATGTATTCGGCGCCGGGAGGGCGCCGAGTGACAGGTTAGGCCCCCAACCGCGACATCGCATCGCGGCGGTGGCCGCCGTGGGCCGGCGCTCGCCCTGTCCGACCGCCACCCCGATCGGCCCCGACCTGCCGCCCCATCGCTCGGACCTGCCACCCGATCGCTCCGCCCCTGCCACCCCATAGCCCCGACCTGCCACCCGATCGCTCCGCCCCCTGCCACCCCATCGCCCCGACCTGCCACCCGATCGCTCGGACCAGCCACCCGATCGCCCCGCCCCCTGGCACCCGGATCGCGCTGCCAGGGCAGGCCCGGTTGTGACCGAGTAGGGATCGTGAGGCAATGAGAGTTTTTGCATCCTCGGCACAGACGCCGCCCCGGGCGGTTTTTGCCGCCACCGAGACGACTATCCTGGCCCGCCGTGATGCTCGATCCTCGGCAGGCGGAGCGTCTGGAGCGGCGAGCGGCGGCCAGGCGCGCTCGGGTGTACCGTGAGCGCCGGATTGCCGCCGCGGCGATAACAGGGCTCCTCGCCTTCATCGTCATCGTATTGGCGACGGCCGGCTCCGACGACAAGCGACCGAGGCACCAGAGCACCGCAGCCGCCGCCACGAAGACCCCGCTCAAGCCGCCAACCACCATCCCCGGCGGGCCCCTGGCGCCGGCCAGGTACGGCGGCCTGGCCGCGCTGTGGGCGCCGCAAAACGTTGTCGGCACACAACCGGGAACATCAGCCGCGTACGAAAAAGCTTCCCGGCTGGTCGGCCTCCCCGGCTATCTGCTCATCGCCGACCGGGGCAACAACCGCATCCTGGTCGTCAATCCGGGCGGGCACCCGGTGTTCCGCTTCCCAACCGGCGCCGACGTCGCGGCCGGTCGCAAGCTGTTCTTCAACGACGATACGTTCGTCGAGCCAGGGGGACGGGCGCTGATCGCCAACGAGGAGGACAACCATGCGATCGTGGAGATCGGAATCTCCGCCCATTCGCTGAGGCTCCTCTTCGGCCATCCGGGCCAACGCGGCACCGACGCCACCCACCTCAACACGCCCGATGACGCGTACGCGCTGCCGGACGGATCGTTCACGGTGGCCGACGCGTACAACTGCCGGATCCTGTTCGTCCGGGCCGGTGCGATCGAGCGCCAGCTCGGCAAGGCCGGGGTCTGCCGCCACGATCCTCCGTCCGCGTTCGGCCCGGTCAACGGCGACACGCCGGTCGCCGGCGGCGGCGTGCTGGTGAGCGAGATCCCCGGCAGCTGGATCGACGGCATCACCGCCGCCGGCAAGGTGCAATTCGCGTTCCGGGCCCCGATCGCGTACCCCTCCGATCCGCAGCCGCTGCCGGGCGGACGCATTCTCATCGCCGACTACTCGAACCCCGGGCACGTGCTGATCACCAGCCGCGCCGGCCAGGTCCTCTGGCGCTACGGCCCGACGGCGGGTTTCGGCCGGCTGGACCACCCGTCACTCGCCATGGCGCTGCCCAACGGGGACATCGCGGTCAACGACGACTACCGCCACCGGGTGATCGTGATCGACCCGCGCACGAAGCGGATCGTCTGGCAGTACGGGCACACCGACGTCCCGGGCACCGCGGCCGGGTTTCTGAACACACCCGACGGGATGGACTTCGTCCCGGCCGGCCCCGGCGGGAGCCCGGATTACGCGGCGGTTGTCCACCCGTAGACGTTGGTTGTCCGCCCGTGAGCGTTGGTTGCTCACGGTCGGCGGGCGGCGCGACGGTCAGCCGTCGACGCGGGCGCCGGCAGCGCCGAGAAGGATTCTCTGCCTCGGCGTCAACTACGCCGACCACGCCGCCGAGGGAGGCCGGGCGCCCGCGACCTGGCCCGAGGTGTTCGTGCCGCCGATGGAGGGCACTCCGGCATAGCTCGGCGCGAGCCCAGAGTTCGTCGAGTCCTTCCTCGGCGGGCGCGGACCCCGCGGCGCGGCATAGGCGACGACCGGATAGCCGCTCGGCGCCGCGTAGGTGCCCCCCGCCCACCACACGGCGCCGAGTAGGTGCCCCCGCCCACCACGCGGCGCCGGATAGGCGCTCCCGCGACACCGCGCGTGGGCCCGCAACACCGCGCGCGGGCCCGCAAGACCGCGCGCCGCAACGCCACGCGCGGGCCCGCAACGCCACGCGTGGGCCCGCAAGACCGCGCGCCCGCAACACCACGCGCGGGCCCGCAACGCCACGCGGGGGCCGCAACGCCACGCGGGGGCCCGCAACCGCGGGCGCGGCGCGCCATAGGCGGGAAGCGCGCGCCCGATCTTTGACGCCGGAATTGTCCGCGTGAGAACACGCAGAAATATCGTACTACGATATCGTGGTACGATACCGAGATCGACAGAAGGAGGCTTCTTGATGAGAACGTCGACCTCGGATCCCACCGCTGGAGAGACGGCACGAGCGATTCGCCACGATGCCGGGGCTCCTCGGCGCATCGCTGACCCCACCGACCCGCGATACGAGCACTCCCCTGTGGAGGCACGGCCATCCGCCGGCGGGAAGCCGCGCATAGTGGACCCGACCGACCCTGAATGTGGCCGGTCGGTCGCCTGAGCGTTCCGGCGCGGCGAGCTAGACCCGCGGACCCGTCGCCGCGCTCTGAGCGAGCTAGGGCGGGCGCGCACCCGGGCGCGTCCGCCCCGCCCCCGTCCACAGGAGCACTGTCTTGCGCGAAATAACTCACACCGCGACCTTTTGCCCCGGCGACCCCGTGAACCGGATCCTCGAGGACTTCGAGTGCCCGGCGTGCGGGCACCGGGATCCAGGCGATCTGTTCCCCTCGATCGCACGCGACCGCGTGCGCCTCTTCTGCGACTGCTGCGGCGCGTTCGTGACCATCTTCCTCAGCGAGGAGCAAGTGGATATCGTGCTGCGACATGGCGCTCGATCAGGCTGATTTCGAACACCTTCTTGAGCTCCGGACCGGGCTGCGGCGGTTTCTGCGTTGGAGCGAGGAACAGGCCAAGGCGGCTGGGCTCACCGCCGCCAAGCACCAGTTGCTGCTAGCGATCAAGGGCCACCCCGATCCGGCCGGGCCGACGATCGGGGAGGTCGCCAGGTGGCTTGTCCTGCGCCACCACAGTGCGGTCGGGCTGGTCGACCGCGCGGTCAAGGACGGGCTCGTCAAGCGCAATTCAGATCCGGCGAGCAAGAGCGTCGTGCGCGTGACCCTGACCCCAAGGGGAGCCGCCAAGCTCGACGCGCTCGCCGAGGCCCACCTCCAAGAGATCGCGCATCTCGCCCCCACGATGCGCACGCTGTGGCGGGCGCTCGAACACGCCGCGGACGGCGATACGCCGCATCCAGCCGCATGGCAGCCGAAGCTCGTGTCCGCCGGCTAGGGCCACGCACCGCGGATGGTCGCGGCGACCCACGCGCGAGTCCTCCTCGACCAGGCCATGTATCCGCCGGCGCGACCACAATCACAGCCGATGGACAAGGTGGATCCCCGCGCCGCGATCTACGGCACGATCTCGATCGGTGCGCTGCTGTCCGCCGAGAGCGTCCATCAGGAGACCTACGCGGCGACGGTCGGGGCCGTCACGATCACGCTGCTGATCTACGTCCTCATCCACGCATACTCCGACTACACGGGCGAACGTCTGGCCAGTGGCGAGGCGCTCAAGCTCGGCGGACTCGCGCGAACGCTCGTCAGCGAAGGGTGGCTGTTGGTCGGGGCGGGCATCCCCCTGGTGGCGCTGCTCGTCTGCTGGGGGCTCGATACCTCGCTATCGACCGCGGTCACGGTGGCCGTGTGGACCTCGGCAGCGATGGTGCTGATCCTCGAAGTGGTGTCGGGAGTGCGGGCCGGTGAGTCAGGCCGCGACCTGGCGTTTCAGACCGCGGCCGGCGCACTCTTCGGGCTGCTGGTGATCCTGCTCCGGATCGTGCTCCATTAGAGGGGCTAGCGCCGCGACGTCGGCGCGGTCGACTCCCGCACGACCAGCTTGGTCTCGAGCTGCACATGGAGCGCCTCGATCCGCTGGTTCTGGAGCTGCCGGACGAGCAGGTTCACCGCCATCCGGCCCAGCTCGGCCAGTGGCTGGCGGACCGTGGTCAGCGGGGGCGTGACGATCGAGGCCTCGAACGTGTCGTCGAACCCGAGTACGGACAGATCCTCGGGAATGCGCACCCCGCGCCGGCGAGCCGCCTGCATGACGCCGATGGCCAGCATGTCGTTGAAGGCGAAGATCGCGGTGGGCGGGTCGGGCAGGTCGAGGAGCAATAGCGCCGCCTCGACGCCGCCCTCCGCGTGGAAGTCGGATTCGACGACAAGCCCGGGGTCGGGCATGACGCCCGCGGCGGCGAGCGCGCCGCGATACCCGCGCAGCCGCTCCTCGGTGGCGATCCACCCGCGCGGCCCGGTGATCGCCGCAATGCGGCGGTGGCCCAGCGAAAGCAGGTGCTCGACCGCTTCACTCGCCCCCGACGAGTGTGCCGCCGAAACCGTGGGAACGCGTTCGTCCAGCTGCTTCAGCGGGTCGGCGATCACGAACCGGTAGCCGTGGTCGTGCAGGGCAGCGAGCTCGTCGGGCGACTCCTCGGGCAGGATCAGCAGCGCGCCGTCGGTGGTCCCCTGCATCAGGCGCTCGAGCAGCGAGACTTCGCGGTCGTGCTCGTGGTGGGTCGGGCACAGGACCATGCGCATGTCCTGCTCGTACAGCGCCTCACCGGCGCCGTCGAGGATCACCGCGAAGTACGAGTGGTGCACGACCGGCGTGGTCACGCCGACCAGACCGGTGTGCCCCGCCGACAGGCCCCGGGCGGTGCGGTTGGTGCTATACCCGTGCTCGCGCACGACGCGCAGGACGGCTGCTCGCGCCCGGTCGGAGACCTCGGTGCGCCCGTTGATCACGCGTGAGACGGTCGCCGTCGACACGCCGGCAAGGTCGGCTACCTGGCGGATCGTCAGGCGGCCGCCGCGGCCATTTTCCGGTTGGACGCTGGAACTCATACCGGGAATTGAATCAGAGATTCTGAAACGTTACGGGCGGAGACGTTCAGCACAACCCGCAACGTACACGAAAAATTCATACAAATCAACCTTGACACGGACGAAACCGTCCCGGTAACGTTTTCAGCGAGTTGTTTCATTGCCGTCGTCCCGGCGGCGCCACGCTGACTGAGCGGCTACTTCAGGGATCGAGGAGAGGAGCAAGCACGATGTGGTTCATCACCCGCCGGCTGGCGTTCTACGCCGTCGCCGCCTGGGTGGCGATCACGGTGAACTTCGCGATCCCCCGGGTCATGCCCGGCAACGCAGTCGACGCGATGCTGGCGAAATTCCCAAACCTCGACGCCAACTCGTTGCACGCCCTCCAGGCCGAGTTCGGCACCCACGCCCACGGGAGCCTGGTCAGCCAGTACTTCTCCTACCTGGGCGACCTGGCGCACGGGAACCTGGGCCTGTCGGTCAACCAGTACCCGGCGAACGTGACCACGGTGATCGCCCAGACGCTGCCGTGGACGGTGATCCTGGTCGGGGTCGCGACGATCATCAGCTTTGCCCTAGGCACGCTGCTCGGCATCGTGTGCGCGTGGCGGCGCGGCGGCTGGCTTGACCGGTTCCTGCCGGCCTTCACGTTCCTCCAGGCCACTCCGTACTTCTTCCTGGCCCTGATCGTGATCGAGCTGTTCGCGGTGAGCTGGGGCCTGTTCCCGTTCGGCCAGGGCTACAGCCTGGGGACCTCGCCGGGGTGGACCTGGTCGTTCATCTCGAGCGCCGCCTATCACTCGTTTCTGCCCGCGCTCACCATCGTGCTGACCTCGATGGCCGGCTGGATGCTGCAGATGCGCAACGTGATGATCACGACGATCGCCGAGGACTACGTGCTGGTGGCGCAGGCCAAAGGGCTCTCGCCGGGGCGGGTCATGTTCACCTATGCGGCGCGCAACGCGATCCTCCCCAACCTGGCCGGCTTCGCCCTCTCGCTCGGTTTCGTCGTGGCGGGCGCACTCGTCATGGAGATCGTCTTCTCCTATCCGGGCATCGGCCTGACCCTCTACAACGCGGTCACCTCGGACGACTTCCCGCTGCTCCAGGGGATCTTCCTGGTCATCTCGCTCACGGTCCTCGCCGCCTGCCTGGTGGCCGACATCGTGTACTTCCTGGCCGACCCGCGCACGCGGACCCGCACCGCCTACTGATGTCCGCGCTCGCCACCCCCACCGACCCGGCTTCCGACGGTTCCGCGCAGCTGCCCGCCGCGGTGGTCAAAAGCCGGCGCGAGGCGCTCCGCCGCCTGCCCGGCAAGGCCAAGGTGGGCGCGGCGATCCTCGGAGTGTTCATCCTGATCGCGATCATCGGCCCCGCGATCGCGCCGTATGACCCGTCGGCGACCACGCCCGGCCAGGCACTCCCCACCGCCCCGAGCACCCATCACCTGCTGGGTACCACCGCCACCGGCCAGGATGTGCTCTCCCAGCTGCTCGCCGGGACGCGCTCGACCGTCGTCCTCGGGCTGCTCACCGGTCTGATCGCCACCGGCCTCGCGGTGGTGATCGGTACCTCGGCGGGCTTCCTCGGCGGGGTGCCCGACGAAGGCCTCTCGCTGCTGGCCAACGTGTTCCTGGTCCTGCCAGCGCTGCCGCTCCTGGTGGTGATCCTCGGTTACCTGCCCCACTCGGGCGAGCTGCCCACGGCGATCGTGCTGAGCGTGCTCGGCTGGCCGTGGGGCGCGCGGGTGATCCGCGCCCAGACTCTCTCGCTGCGCGGGCGCGACTTCGTGGCCGCCGCGCGCGAGTGTGGGGAGAGCACCTGGCGGATCATCTTCTTCGAGATCCTGCCCAACGAGATCGGCCTGATCGCCGCGAGCTTCGTGGGCACGGTCCTGTACGCGATCCTGACCTCGGTCGCACTGGCCTTCCTCGGCGTGGCCGACCTCTCGAGCTGGAGCTACGGGACCATGCTCTACTGGGCCCAGAACGGTAACGCCGTCCAGCTGAGCGCCTGGTGGTGGTACGCGCCGCCAGGGATCTGCGTCGCGCTGCTCGGCATGAGCCTGGTCCTGCTCAACTTCGGCCTCGACGAGCTGGGCAACCCCCGCCTGCGAGCGGGCGCCACGCGGCGGATCGGACGCCGCACGTGGCGGCCATCCGATCCGACCCCGGTGCTACGGGGAGGCGACTCGTGAGTGCCGGGATCGAGCCGCGAGAGGTGACGGTGCCCGCACCAGCCGCCGCGCCCCACGGCATCGCCGGCCAACCCGTGCTCGAGATCAGCGACCTGTCGATCGCCTACCGCACGAGCGCCGCCGACGTCCGCGCCGTGCGCCACGTCGACCTCGCCCTGCACGCGGGCGAGGTGGTGGGGCTGGCGGGTGAGAGCGGCTGTGGGAAGTCGACGCTGGCCTACGGATCGATTCGGCTGTTGCGCCCGCCCGCGGTGATCACCGGCGGCAGCGTCACCTATCGCGGCGGGCGGTCGGGGGCAAACCCAGTGGACGTGCTCGCCGCCAATTCCGAGCAGCTGCGCGCGCTCCGCTGGCGCGAGATCGCGATCGTCTTCCAGAGCGCGATGAACTCGCTCAACCCCGTGCTGTGCGTCGGCGATCAGCTGCTCGACGCGCTCGGCGCCCACCTCGACCTCAGCCGCGAGCAAAAGCACGACCGCATCGTCGAGCTGATCGAAATGGTCGGCATCCCGCGGGCGCGCCTGCGCAGCTACCCGCACCAGCTCTCCGGCGGCATGCGCCAGCGCGTGATGATCGCCATGGCCCTGGCCGCCGAGCCCGAGGTGGTGATCATGGACGAGCCGACCACCGCGCTCGACGTGGTGGTGCAGCGCGACATCCTGGCCGAGATCTTCGAGCTCAAGGACCGGCTCGGCTTCTCGGTCCTGTTCATCACCCACGACCTATCGCTGCTGCTCGAGATCGCCGATCGCGTGGTGATCATGTACGCCGGCCGGGTGGTCGAGTCGGGCACGCGCGAGCAGATTCACCTCCGTGCCGGCCATCCCTACACGAAAGGCCTGCTCACCTCATTCCCGCGCCTGCGCGGCCCGCGCGTGAAGCTCTCCGGGATTCCGGGCTCACCGCCCGATCTGCGCGCCGCACTGACAGGCTGCCCGTTCATTCCCCGCTGCGGCTTCGCCACCGATGCCTGCGCGGAGATCGACATGGCGCTCACCCCGGTCGAGCCCGATCACCTGAGCGCCTGCCCGTTCGTGAACGCGGCCTGCCGAGCTGACGCCCCCGGCGCGAGCGCCAACGAACGCAGCCATGAGAGCGGCGCCGCCGTGCTCGAAGCCGTCGACCTCGAGAAGCGCTACCGCGTGGGGCGTCACGTGTTCGTCGACGCCGTGCGCGGCGTGTCGCTCGGGTTGCGGCGCGGGTCGATCACCGCGCTGGTCGGCGAGAGCGGCTCGGGCAAGACCACGGTGGCGCGCATCCTGGCCGGCCAGGAGCGCCGCTCGGCCGGGCAGATCCTGCTCGATGGCACGCCGATCGACCCGGCGGCAAGACGCGGCTTTCGCAACTACAAGGGGGCGGTCCAGATGGTCTTTCAGGATCCGTTCGCCTCGCTCAACCCGCTGCACACGGTGCGCTACCACCTGGAGCGCGCCCTGCGCCTGCACCAGGCGCGGACGGGGCGCGAGCCTGGCCAGGCTGAGCTCGACCGGCTGCTCGAGCAGGTCCGCCTGTCGCCGCCCGGGCAGTTTCGCGACGCCTACCCGCACGAGCTCTCGGGCGGGCAACGTCAGCGCGTGGCGATCGCGCGAGCCCTGGCCGCCTCGCCGCGGGTGCTGCTGGCCGACGAGCCGGTGTCGATGCTGGACGTCTCGATCCGCCTCGAGATGCTCGATCTGATCGAGGAGCTCCGGGCCCGACTCGATCTCGCCGTGCTCTACATCACGCACGACATCGCCTCGGCCCGCTATTTCGCGGACGAGATCCTCGTCATGTACGGCGGGGAGATCGTCGAGCGCGGCCCGGCCGAGCAGGTGACGCAGACTCCGAGCCACGACTACACGCGGCTGCTGATCGCCTCCGCGCCCGATCCGGACGCGTTCGGCCGGCAGCTTCGGGCCCGAAGGGAGGATCGAGCCATGACGTGACCGTCCGGTCGATCGCGCGGCGAAACGGTCCGACGGACCCGTTAACAGCCCGCGCCCCCGGCCTCACCCGGGGGCACGTGACCGTCCACATACGCGACACGAGCGCTGGCCTGCACCAGGCGCCGTGAATGTCTACATACGCGACACGAGTCTTTTATCAGAGAGAGGTACTCCTCGATGAAACGTAGGATCAACCAACAGCGTCTGCTGCCCGCGTGCGCGGCTCTCGCCGCCGCCGTGCTGCTCGCGGCCTGCGGGGGCAGCTCGCATAAGAGCTCGACCGTCAACGCCACGAACGCCTCGAGCTCGAGCGGCTCGAGCTCCGCCGTGCTGACGGTGGAGTCCAGCCAGCAGAACGCGATCACCCAGAACTTCAACCCATTCGTTCAGTCCTCAGCGGCGACGCTGCTCGGCGCTACCTCGCTGGTGTACGAGCCGCTGCTGCAGACCAACGCGATCAAGCCGGGCCAGTACTACAACTGGCTGGCCACCGGGTACACCTGGTCGAACGGCGGCAAGTCGATCACGTTCACGATCCGCCCCGGCGTGAAGTGGTCCAACGGCAGCCCGATGACCGCCGCCGACGTGGCCTTCACCTTCAACCTGCTCAAGCAGTACGCCGACGCCAACACCACTGGTCTGGCGGTCAAAAGCGCCAGCTCGAGCGGCAACCAGGTGACGATCAACTTCCCCTCGCCCCAGTACGCCAACCTGCAGAACATCGCTGGCCAGACGTACATCGTCCCGGAATCGATCTGGAGCAAGGTGGGCGATCCCGGCAAGTACGCCGATCCGAAGCCGGTCGGCACCGGCCCGTATACGGTCTCGCAGTTCAGCTCGCAGGGGATCACGCTCAAGGCCAACCCGACCTATTGGGGCGGCAAGCCGGCCGTCGGCACTGTGCAGTTCCCGACCTACGCCTCGGCCAACACCGCCCTGGCAGCGCTCCAGACCGATCAGCTGCACTGGGGAGGCAACTTCATCCCCGGGGTGCAGCAGGTGTACGTCGGCGGGCACGCCAGCCACCACGTGTGGTTCCCGCCTGTCCAGACGAACAGCCTGGAGCCCAACCTGACTAAGTTCCCGACCAATCAGCTCGCGGTGCGCAAGGCGATCAGCCTGGCCATCGACCGCACCGCGCTGAGCCAGCAAGCGGAGGGCGGCATCGAGCCCGCCGTGTCAAACGCATCCGGGTTGACGCTGCCGATCTTCCAGCAGTTCCTCTCGCCATCGGTTCAGAACATGACCCTCAACACGCACTCGGACATCGCCGGGGCCAAGCAGGTGCTCCAGCAGGCCGGCTACGTGCTCGGCTCGGACGGCCTGTTCCGCACCAAGTCGGGGCAGAAGCTGACCATCGACATCACCAACCCCTCGTCGTTCAGCGACTACGCCACCGGCGACCAGCTGGTCGCCGGCTGGCTGCGCCAGGCGGGCATCGACGCCCACTTCGTCGGCCAATCGGTCACCGCATGGTCCTCGGACCTGGCGACGGGGAACTTCCAGATGACCGCGCACTGGTCCCAGACGAGCGTCTCGCCGTATCAGCTCTACAACGACTGGCTGAACAGCGCCCAGGCCACGAGCAACGCGGCGGGTGACTTCGAGCGGCTGAAGGATCCGAACGTGGATGCGCAGCTGAACAAGCTGGCGGCGGACAACAGCGTCGCCGGGCAGCAGAAGGACGTGGCCCCGATCGAGCAGTACGTGGCCCAGAACCTGCCGATCATCCCGACCGTCTACGGCGTGGTGTTCGACGAGTACAACACGGGCAAGTTCACCGGCTGGCCGTCGGAGGGCAACCCGTACGAGTCGGGCAGCCCCAACGCGCCCACCAATGAGGTCGTGATCTTGCGGCTGCGGCCGGCGAGCTAGCGGCTGCATCAGCGCGCCCGCTTCCCGTCCCTCCTCTCAGCGGGAAGCGGGCGTCGCCCACGGCGAACTTTCTCATATTCGAAGGAGACGACATGAACGGGACGTCAGGCGACGGCGCGCCGGGCCCACGCCGGTTTCCCCCCGGCTTTGTCTGGGGCGCCTCGACCTCGGCCTACCAGATCGAGGGGGCGGCCGCCGAAGACGGCCGCGGCCGCTCGATCTGGGACACCTTCAGTCACACCCCGGGCAAGGTGCGGGGCGGGGATACCGGCGACACAGCGTGCGACTCGTATCACCGACTGGACGAGGACCTCCGGCTGCTCGGCGAGCTGGGCGTCGGCGCCTACCGCTTCTCGGTCGCCTGGCCGCGGGTGCAGCCGGGCGGCAGCGGCCGGGTGAACCAGCTCGGTCTCGACTACTACCGCGGGCTGGTCGAAGGGCTGCGCGAGCGCGGCATCGCGCCGGTGGCGACGGTGTACCACTGGGAGCTCCCCCAGGCGCTCGAGGATCGCGGCGGCTGGGCCGAGCGCGACACGGCATGGCGGTTCGCCGAGTACGCGCAGCTCCTGGCCAACGCGCTGGGCGACCAGGTGGCGATGTGGATCACGCTGAACGAGCCCAAGCAGGCCGCCCACCAGGGCTACCGCACGGGCACGCATGCGCCGGGGAAGACCGACTACGCGCTGGCCGCTGCGGCCACGCATCACCTCCTGCTCGCCCACGGCCTGGCCGTGGAGGCGATGCGCGGTGCCCTGCCCGGGAGGGTCCCAGTCGGCATCGCGCTCGACGTGCATCCGGTGCGCGCCGCCAACGAGGATGCGCTCGAGGCCGCGGCCGCGGTGGACGCCGAGCACAACCGCATCTTCCTCGAGCCTGTGCTGCACGGCTCCTACCCGGACGCGGCCCGGGCCGAGCTGCTCCCGCCGGCGGAGCTGATCGAGCCCGACGACATGGCGGCGATCTGCGCGCCGTTGGACTTCCTCGGGCTCAACTACTACTGCCCGTACTACGTCCGCCTGGGCGACTGGGACGACCTGCGACTCGGCGAGAGCCCGCAGCCCGGTCATCCCGGCGTGGTCAACTACGTGCCGCCGGAGCTCCCACGCACAAACATGGGCTGGATCGTCGAGCCGGAGGGCCTGTACGACACGCTCCGGGCGCTCGACCGGGAGGCGCCGCGCCTCCCCCTGTACATCACCGAGAACGGCTGCGCGGCCGACGACTACGTCACGCCTGAGGGCGAGATCAACGACTTCGAGCGCGTGGACTACCTGCACGGTCATCTCGACGCGGCGTGGCGCGCGATCCAAGACGGCGTCAATCTGGCCGGGTACTTCGTGTGGTCGCTGATGGACAACTTCGAGTGGGCGCGCGGGTACCAGCGGCGCTTCGGCGTGTACTTCGTCGACTTCAGCACACAGCGGCGTCTGCCCAAGCGCAGCGCCGCGTTCTACTCGCGGGTGGCGCGTCACAACGTCCTGCCGGCGCCCGAAGTTTCGCTCGCGCCCAGGGGAACCGAGCCCCGCGGGGAGCCGCAGGTGTCGCCGACCTAAGCGCTCCCGGGCGCCACGGCGCTGATGGGCCGCCTGCGGCGGCGTCCTCCGGACGATGTCGCGGCCGGCGCATCAGGCGAGGCACGGATGCCGAGCGCGCCGTCGCCGCGACGCCGGCTCCGCCGAGCGTCCTTGCCCGGCGGCGGGACCGCGACCCCCGGCCGGGCAGGGATGCCCGGCCGCACGGCCCCACGGACGTCGAGCGCAGCGAGACCCCAAATTCGTGTGGATGACGCGCCACACCTCGGTCCGCCACCGGCGGCTATGACGCATCGTCCACTTCTACAGTGGACGACGCGCCACCGCCCCGGGCGCGGGCGCACGGTGGCGCGTCATCACACAGAATCAGTCCGGAGCGATCGCGGCCTGGGCGGCGGCGATTCGGGCGATCGGCACCCGAAACGGCGAGCACGACACGTAGTC
>JAFASQ010000342.1 GCA_019244395.1 Solirubrobacterales bacterium
CCGTCGCCCTGGCCAGCCCCGACCGCCTTCGGGGGCGCGTCAACGCGGTCGAGATGGTGTTCATCAGCGCCTCCAACCAGCTGGGGGCCTTCGAGTCGGGGCTGGCCGCCTTCCTGGTCGGGACGATTCCCGCGGTGATCGGGGGCGGGATCATGACGATGGTGATCGCGGCCAGCTGGAGCCGGATCTTCCCGGCGCTGGCCAATGTCGACCGCCTCGAGGAAGTGAGGCCACCCGAGCCGGCGGACCAGGAGATCGAGCTCGTGGCCACGCGATGAACGAGGAACGCCGACGCCTGGCGGCCGAGCTATACGCGGTCAGCCGGGAGCACGACCGCGCTCAGCCAGACCGTCTGGCCCGCTTCCGCAATGTCGAGCCTGACACGGCCGCCCTCCTCGGCGTGCTGATCCGCGCCACCGGGGCGCGGCGGATCCTCGAGCTCGGCACTTCAAACGGCTACTCGACGATCTGGCTCGCCGACGCAGCGGAGGCGACCGGCGGTCGAGTGGTGAGCGTCGACCTCGATCCGGCACGGACCGAGCTGGCGCGCGTTAACCTCGGCGCAGTCGGCTTGATCGAGAGGGTCGAGCTGCGACGCGAAGATGCGGCAGTCACCCTGGCGAGGTCAGGCGACGCGGCCTGGGATTTCGTGTTCCTCGATGCCGAGCGTTCCGCCTATCCGGGCTACTCCCGAGACCTGGTTCGGACCCTGGCCTCAGGCGGGCTGCTCGCCGTCGACAACGTCCAGTCGCACGGGCACGAGCTCGTCGAGTTCACGGCGCTGATCGAAGCCGAGGCGCGCCTGACGCATACGGTGGTGCCGGTCGGAGCTGGGCTGCGGCTGGCCGTGCGCGGATGACTTGGCTCAGCCGCGGCCGCTGCCGCGGCTGCGAGAGCTTCGGGTCGATCCACCGGAGCCGGAACGGGTGGCACCGCTGCCACTGCGGGACCGACTGCCTCCGGCGCCCCGGGAGCCGCTGCTGCGCGAACTGGAGCTGCGCGAAGCGCTCGAGCGCGACCGACTCGTCGAGCTGCGCGACGTCGTCGACTGCGAGCGGCTCGAGGAGCGCTGCGAGCGCGAGGACGTGGCCCGCTGATCACGCGGGATCTCGGCCCTGACGATCTCCTTGACCAGCCGGCCGAGCTCGGCCTGGAGGAACTTGGCCATCCGCTCCTCGTCGCGGCGGATGCCGCGGGCGAGTTGCGCGGTCTCGCGATCGCCCACCTGGGCGGCGAAAGCTTCGATCCGGGTGTAGAGCGCGATCTCTACGTGCTCCTCGCGGAGTTCCTCCTCCGCGTTGCGCAGATGCGTCTCGGCCTGCTCGGTCGCCACCGCGCGAGCCACGCCCACCTGGCCCTTCACGGCGGCGACGGTCTTGCCGGTAGCCTCGCCGACGGCGGACCTCGTGGCGCCGATCAGGCCCTGGCCGCCGCCGAGCTTCTTGATGCGGGAGGCCACGCGCCGCTTGTGGTCGCGGGTCTCCTTGAGGTGCCGCTGCAGGCGCTTCTTGTAGGGCGGTTTCTGGGTCATCGCGATATGCGCGGTCAGGTCCGCCTCCAGTTCGGCCTCCTTGCTGTGCGCTTCGCCTAACCAGCTCGCCAGTTTGCTGTCGCGCTCATTCGGCGTCTTCGCTGCGGGCATATGGATCTCGGTCCTTTCGGTCGACGGAGTCAAGCGGGGCCGCCGTTGCCCAGCTTGAGCTGGCGGTCGACCGCAGCGAGCACGGTCTGGCGGCTTCGGTGGCGAGCTTCGTACAGCCTCACGGCGGCGAGTTCGGCGGGATTCGCCTGCTCGGTGCGCGCGATGATTTCGCTGGCGTTCATGCCCGCGTAGCCGGGCCAGGGCTCGAGCACAGTCACTGCGGCGCCGGCGCCATCCTCGGCACCCGGCTCAGCCTCCTCGCGGACGAGCTCGGGCTCCTCGGAGACGTGCGCGGGCTCCTCGGAGACGTGCGCGGGCTCTTCGGAGACGCGCGCGGGCTCTGCAAGGTGTGCGGGCTCCTCTGGAACGTGTGCGGGCCGCTCGGAGACGCGCGCCTCGTCGGCGACTTCGGTCTTCGCCGGGGGTGCCGCCGGCTCGGGCGGCCGGGTCGGCTCGGGCGCAGGTTCGGCGACTGCCTCTGCGTACTCGGCTGCGCCGGACCGATCCGGCGACGCGGCACCGATGGCCTGGCCGGCGAGTGAGACGGCACGTCCGGCTGCCTCACCCGCGAGGCGGGTGAGGAGGCGCGCAGACCGAAACCATACGCGCAACGGCAGGGTGATGAGCTTGCCGGCCATCGCAAGCGTTATTACCCGTGGGATCGCAGATGATTCACCGCCGGCCTGAGCCGCTAAAGGGAGGTGCCGCCGCCGCGTGGGGTCGGCGGCGGCACCATGTCATCGCTGCAGCGTCTGCAGCGAAGTCGCGGCGGGCGCGCGGGTTGAGAGCTCTGGATGCAAGCGCGAACCCGACAGTTCATCGGCGCGCTGGTGGCGGTCAGCACGAGTAATCTGAGGTTCGCCGCGGTGTGCATAGAAGGGCTCGATGATCACGACGCCCGCGGGCTTACGAATCTTCCCGAGCAGGAGGAGAGTCCCATCGTCAACCTCGATCGCAAGGCCATGATCAGCGCAGCGCTCGATCCCAAGGGACTGATCGCGGGCGCCACGAAGCTCGCCGGGCGCGCTGGCGACGAGGCCTACTTCGCCGCGCTCTGCATCCGGAGCGGGCTCGTCGGGCCGGAGCCGCCACGGCGCCTGCCCGGGTTGCTCTTGGGGTTTCAGCGCTACGGCCTGATCGGCGGGGCAGCCGTGGCGGGCGGCCTGCGCCATGGCGATCGCGCGGTGATGATCGACGAGCGCGGGCAGCTGAGCTACAGGGAACTCGACGAACGCAGCAACGCCCTAGCCAATGCGTGGCGCGATCACGGGCTGCAGCCCGGGGAGGGAGTGGCGATCCTCGCGCGCAACCACCGCGGCTTCCTCGAGGCGGTGTTCGCCGCCGCCAAGTCCGGGGCGCGCATCGTCCTTCTCAACACCTCCTTCGCCGGGCCGCAGATCAGGGAGGTTGCCGAGCGCGAAGGAACCCACCTGCTCGTCTACGACGACGAGTACTCGGAGACGCTCGAGGGAATCGACGATCCGCCACGGGGGCGTTATCGCGCTTGGGCAGATGAGCCGGGCGACGACACGCTCGACGCGCTGATCGAAGGCGCCGACACCAGCGGGCCGCCCAAGCCTGGCGCGTGGCCGAAGATCACGATCCTGACCAGCGGCACCACCGGCACGCCGAAGGGCGCGCCGCGCTCGGAGCCGCGCTCTCTGTCGCTGATCGGCGGCCTTTTCGGCAAGGTGCCGTTCCGGGCGCGCGAGACAACCGAGCTGTGCGTGCCGATGTTCCACGCGCTCGGGTTCATGCAGGCGATCGTTGGCGTCGGGTTGGGTTCGACGCTCGTGGTGCGCCGGCGCTTCGATCCGGAGCAGACGCTCGGCAGCCTCGAGAAGCACAGGGCGTCGGCCATGGTCATGGTGCCGGTGATGCTCAGCCGGTTTCTCGACGTCGGAGAGGAGCAGATCAGGGAGCGCGACCTCTCGGCGCTGCGCATCGTCTTCGTGAGTGGGTCGGCGCTGGGGGCCGATCTGGCCGGGCGCGCTACGAAGGCGCTGGGCCCGGTCATCTACAACCTGTACGGCTCGACCGAGATCGCCTATGCCACGATCGCCACCCCCGAGGATCTGAGAGACGAGCCGACCACAGTCGGCAAGGTCGTGCGCGGGTCGATCGTCAAGCTGCTCGACGAGCACGGCAAGGACGTTCCCCTGGGCGAGAGCGGCCGGATCTTCGTCGGCAACATCTCTCAGTTCGAGGGCTACACCGGCGGCGGCAACAAGGACATGGTGGCGGGCCTGATGGCCTCGGGCGACGTCGGGCACTTCGACGCCGAAGGACGCCTGTACATCGACGGTCGCGACGACGAGATGATCGTCTCGGGGGGCGAGAACGTGTTCCCGGCCGAGGTCGAGGAACTCCTCAGCGCGCACGAGTCGATCCAGGAGGGCGCGGCGATCGGCGTGGAGGACGAGAAGTTCGGTCAGCGGCTCAGGGCGTTCGTCGTGCTGAAAGCCGGCGCCCAGCTGACCGAGGACGACGTCAAGAGCTACGTCAAGGAGAACCTGGCCAACTACAAGGCCCCCCGCGAGGTCGTGTTCATTGGCGAGCTACCCCGCAACCCGACCGGCAAGGTGCTCAAGCGCGAGCTCGAGGCGTGGAGCAAGGTGTCGTCTGACTAACCGCCGCGGCTGCCCGCATGTCGCGGTCCGCAGCTCAGGCGACGTGGCGCTCGAGGAAGGCGAGCATGCGGCGCCATGCATCCTCGGAGGCCTGCGCATGCTCCTCGTAACGCCGATCGAAGAACGAATGCGGAGCGCCGGGGTAGACATGGATCTCGTGGTCGAGGCCGGCCTCGGTGAGCCGCGCATCGAACTGCTCGACCTGTTCGACCGGAATGGCCTGGTCGGCGCCCCCGAACAAGCCGAGGAGCGGGACGCGGATCTCGCCGGCGCGATCAAGCGGGCCAGCGATACCCATGCGCGATCCGTCGAGTACGCCGTAGAAGCCGACCACCGCGGTCAGGTCCGTCATGTCGGCGCCGGCCAGGAACGACTCGAACCCGCCCAGGCAGAACCCGACGGTGGCGACTCTGTCGACGCCCGTGCGCTCCTGCAGGGCGGCGATCGCCGCGGCTGTGTCCTCCTGCACCTGCGGCACCTTGAGCTGCTGGACGTGGGGCATGTACTCGAACTCCTCGTCGCGTGGCCCGAGGCCGGCGGTGCGGCCGAAGTAGTCGAGTGCGATCGCGGGATAGCCGGCCTGGGCGAAGCGCTCAGCGAGCTCTGAGTAGAACGGATAAAGGCCGCGGACGTCGGGCAGGATCACCACCGCGCCCTCCCGACCGGTACCAACTTCGGCGAGTGACGCGGAGAAACGCGTTCCGTCGGCGGAGGTGAGCTCGAGGAGCTCGGCGCCCGCGCCGCCGGCGATCGGGGCGAGCAAGAGATCATCGGGCAGCGCCGGCGGGCGCGCGTCGAAGTCGAAGCACATGGCGCCCGGACAGAATAGGGGCATGACCGAATCGCTGACATCCGCCACCGACCCGACCACCTTCCGGGAGCAGTTCCCGGTGCTCGAGCGGCTCTCATACCTCAACGCGGGCACCGAGGGGCCGGTTCCGCGCGCTGCCGCCGAGGCCGTCCATCTCCGCATCGACCTCGAGACCGACGGGGGGCGCTGCGGCCGCCAGTACTTCGAGGAGCTGATGGCGCTGCGGGATCGGGCTCGCGCCGGATACGCGCGGGCGTTGGGCTGTGCCCCCGAGGAGGTGGCGCTGACCGGATCGACGACGGACGGCGTCAACACGGTGATCGCGGGCTTGGACCTCCGCCCGGGCGATGAGATCCTCACCAGCGATCAGGAGCATCCTGGACTGCTGGCGCCGCTGGCGCGGGCCCGCCGGCGCCACGGCGTCTCGATCCGGGTGGTTCCGTTCGGTGAGATCGCCGGCGAGGTGTCGTCTTCGACGCGGCTTATCGCGTGCTCGCACGTCTCCTGGGTCGGGGGGGAGGTGGTCGATGTGCCGGCGCTGGTGGAGACCGGTGTCCCGATGCTGCTCGACGCGGCCCAGGCGTTGGGCGCGATCCCGGTTGACGTCCGAGCGCTCGGCTGTGACTTCTACGCGGCCTCGGGTCAGAAGTGGTTGTGCGGTCCGGAGGGAAGTGGCTGCCTGTTCGTCCGGCCCGAGCGGCTCGAGGAGCTACTCGTGCCATGGCCCTGGTTCGCGTCGGTGGCCGACCCGCACGATCCCCTGTCGTCGGACTGGGCAGAGGGCGCTGCTCGGCTTGACCACGGGTTTCCGGTCGGGGTGCGCAGCGCCTGGGCGGTGGCCTCGCTCGGGGTATTCGAGGCGGCCGGGTGGGACTGGGTGCATTCGCGCGCGGCGTTGCTGGCCGCCGGCCTGGCCGCGCGGCTGGCCGAGCGGGGGCTCTCGGTATGGCCGCGCGGACGTTCCACGCTGGTGTCCTGGCGCTCCGAAGATCCCGAGGCCGAGGTGGCGCGGCTGGGAGGCGAAAGGCTTGTCCTGCGATACATCCCGGCGTTTGGCGTGGTACGTGCGTCGGTCGGAGCGTGGACATCGGAGGAGGAGCTCGAGCGGCTGGTCGATCTGGTGGCGGGCT
>JAFASQ010000414.1 GCA_019244395.1 Solirubrobacterales bacterium
CGCGGCGTGGACGGGGTGCTGGCCGCCGCGCTGCTGCGCACGATGTGGCGGATCCGGCTGTTCGAGGAGCGGGTGGCTCAGCTCAAGCGCACGCTTCAGGTGCACGGCCTGATCCACCTGAGCATCGGCGGCGAGGGCGTGGCAGCCGCGGTGTGCGGCCAGCTGCGCGACGACGACGCCGTCTATAGCGGCCACCGCGCGCACGGGCACGCGATCGCCAAGGGAGCGCCGGTCGACCGGGTCATGGCCGAGCTGATGGGTCGCGTCGACGGGGTGTGCCGCGGCCTCGGCGGCTCGATGCACCTGGTCGACGCCGAGCACGGCTTCATGGGGGCAACCGGGGTGGTGGGCGGCAACCTGCCGCTCGCGCTCGGCAGTGCGCTGGCCGCACACCTGCGGGGAGGCGACCGGGTGAGCGTGGTGTTCTTCGGCGACGGCGCCGTGCAGGCCGGCCACTTCAACGAGACCGTCAATCTGGCCGCGCTGTGGCGGCTGCCGCTCATCTTCGTCTGCGAGAACAACGGGATGGCCGAGTTCACCTCGCGCGAGGAGCACAGCGCCGTCGAGCTCGTCAGCGACGTGGTGGCGCCCTACGGCTTCGAGCGCGAGACGGTCAACGGCAGCGACGTGCCGGCCGTCTACGACGCGTTCGGCGCGTTTCTGGAGGCGGCGCGAGCCGGTCGCGGGCCGATGCTCCTCGAGTGCCTGACCTATCGCCGGCGCGGCCACTACGAGGGCGATCCCGAGAAGTACCGCGACCCGGTGGCCGAGCAGGCATGGGCCGAGCGCGACCCGATCGCGCAGCTCGCGAAGCGCGCGCTCGAGAAAGAGTGGCTCGATGCTCCGGCGGCCGGCGCGATCGAGGCGCAGGCAGCGGCCGAGATCGAGGAGGCGGTGCGCTTCGCCCGAGACAGCCCGCTCCCGCAGCCCGAGGTGGCCGCGGAGCTGGTCTACGCCGGGAGTGGCGGATGACCACGTTCGTCGAGGCGATCAACGAGACGATGGCCCGCGCCATGCGCGAAGACGAGCGCGTGATCGTCCTCGGCGAGGACGTGGCCGAAGGCGGTCCGTACCTGGTCACCGCCGGGCTGGCCGAGGAGTTCGGCCGCGAGCGCGTGCGCAACACGCCGATCAGCGAGGGCGCGGTGTGCGGGGTGGCGGTGGGCGCGGCCCAGTCCGGCCTCAAGCCGGTCGTCGAAATCATGTTCATCGACTTCATCACGCTGGCGCTCGACCAGTTGGTCAACCAGGCGGCCAAGGCCCACTTCATGTCGGGCGGACAGCTGTCGGTGCCGCTGGTCCTGCGCACGCAGGGCGGCGCGGGCCAGCGCAACGGCGCCCAGCACTCGCAGAGCCTGGAGGCGTGGCTGACCCACGTGCCGGGCCTGAAGGTGGTGATGCCGAGCGGCGCGGCCGACGCGGCCGGCCTCTTGTGGAGCGCGATCGCCGACCCCAACCCGGTGGTCTTCGTGGAGAACAAGTCGCTGTATTTCCGGCGCGAGTCGGTCCCGGATCCGCCGGAGACGATCCCGCTCGGTCAGGCGCGCACCTTGCGGCCGGGTCGCGACGTGACGATCATCGCGCTGTCGCGGATGGTGCATGACGCCCTCGAGGCCGCCGACCGGCTGGCCGGCGAAGGCGTCGAGGCGGAGGTGATCGACCCCCGCACGCTGGTCCCCCTCGATCTCGACACGCTGACGCAATCGGTCACGCGGACCGGCCGAGCGGTGGTGGCCCATGAGGCGGTGGCGGCCGGCGGGTTCGGGGCGGAGCTGGCGGCCCAGCTCCAGGCCGCCGCGTTCGACTACCTGGAGGCTCCGATCCAGCGGGTCGGGGCCCCGTACACGCCGGTGCCGGTCAGCCCGCCGCTCGAGGACGCCTACCGACCGGGAGCCGAGGACATCGTCCGAGCGGGCAAGGTCGCGCTTGAGTGGGGGCAGTACGACGCGGAGCCGTGGGAGAAGGGTGCTCTTGCGGGTTCGTAGCCAGGCCGGCCAGGGAGCCAGCGGTTGCGGGCGGGACTCGGGCGCCGGGCGCGGGCGGGGCTCGGGCGCCGGGCTGACCTACCTAGGGCGACTCGACGGCGCCGTCGCCGGCCAGGGCGAGCAGCGACGCGCCCGGCACTTGCTCGAGCAGGCCGCGACGGCTGAGCACGATCTCCAGGTTGGTGAGCGACAGGCGGGCGTGCTCGCGCGCGATGCTGTCGGCGCGGGCACCCTCCCG
>JAFASQ010000297.1 GCA_019244395.1 Solirubrobacterales bacterium
GCCATGAAGTGCACGCCGCAGAACACGATCATGTCGGCGTCGGCGTTGGCGGCCTGTTGGGAGAGCCCGAGCGAGTCGCCGACGTAGTCGGCCACGTCCTGGATCTCCGGCAGCTGATAGTTGTGCGCCAGGATCACCGCGCCGCGCGCGGCGGCCAGCGCGCGAACCTCGTCCTGCAGGGCGGGAATGTTCTCGAGGAGCAAGGGCGCGTCTGATGCACCCAGCATCGACAGGTTCATGGGATCGTCTCGAGGAGGAGGGAAAGATCTAGGGCCGGGGCGCTGTGCGTGAGCGCCCCCACGGAGACGAAGTCTACTCCCGTGCCCGCGATCTCCCGGAGCGTGTCCAAGGTCACGCCGCCGCTCGCCTCGAGTTCGGCCCGCCCGGCCACGTGGCGCACCGCGTCATGCAACTGCGCGACCGACATGTTGTCGAGGAGGATGCGCGGCGCGCCGGCCGCGAGAGCCTCATCCACCTCGTCCATCGTCCGGCACTCGACCTCGAGCGGCGCGTCGGGCGCGTACGCGCGGGCCTTGCCCACCGCCCTCCCAACCCCGCCGGCCATGGCGGCGTGGTTCTCCTTGATCAGGATCGCGTCGAACAGCCCAAAGCGGTGGTTGGTCGCGCCGCCGGCGGCGACCGCGGCCTTCTCGAGCGCCCGCAGGCCCGGTGTGGTCTTGCGGGTGTCCAGGATCGTGGCCCCGGTGCCCTGCACGGCCCGCACACACCGGGCGGCCATCGTGGCGACACCCGACAGGCGCTGCAGGAAATTCAAGGCGGTGCGCTCGCCGGTCAGGATCGCCCGTGCCGCGCCCTCGAGCCGCACCACCGGACCGCGTTCCCGCCACTCCCCCTCCGCGCCCAGGCGCTCGACGGCAATCTCGGGGTCGAGCGTCCGGAACGTCTCGACGGCGATATCGATGCCGTAGACGATGCCGGGGGCCTTCTGGGTGATCAGGCCGCGGGCACGGGCCTGCTCGGGGACGGTCGCGGCGGTCGTGATATCGCCGTCGCCGACGTCCTCGGCCAGGGCGCGGGCCACGACCTCGGTCTCGGTCAGTTCGGGTATGAGGCGAGCATAGATGTTGCCTCTCATTGTCGGACTGCTCTGCCTGGTCGCGCTGGCCTCCCTGCTGGCGGAGTTCTTCATCGTGTTCCTGCTGGCGCGGCGGGTCGACCGCGACCCGGCGATCGCGCGGCTGCACTGGGCCGTCTCGACGCGTCTCGGTGGCGCCTCGGGGCCGACTTCGGAGCGACCATACTTCCGGGTCGGCGCGTTGTGAGCGCCACCAATCCCGCCGCGCCCGGCCGGCGTCGCCGGCAAGGTGCTGCAGATCCTTGGGGCGCCCACCGGCCTGGGCTTCCTGGCCATCGCGATCGGCTAACCCTTAGCACGCCTTCTCGCGCTCGGGAGACGGCGGTTTCGCGCCTCGATCCGCGGCAGTTCGATGCCGCGGCGGTGTTCCGGCGGCAGCTCGAGTGCGGAGCTATGGGCGATCGTGGCCCTGGGGCTGGTGACCGGTGGGGCCGTACTGCCCCGCGCCGCTCCCCGCGGCATCGCGCTAGACCGCCCCGCCGCGGGTACCTCCGCGGCGCGAAGCGGCGGTTACGGCCGTTAGTCCCCGGCCTAACCGCGCATTCGGCGCGCTGCCGGCGCCGAATGTGTGATTCCCGGCCGTAGGGCGGCCCTATCCCGACACTCGAGCCACGACGCGCACCGAGTGTCGACTTAGGCCGTGGCCGACACGGAGGTGGCGCACGGGCGGCGCGATAGCGCCCGGCGGGAGTATGAAACCAACGACAAGCGGGGCCTCCGCCTGGTCCGTCCTTGGGCCCTGCCTGCCTCGCTCATCGCGCCGGCCGCACATGCGGAGGCCTGTGCGGTCATCCCGGCCTCCCGCCGGCCGTCCTCTCGGTGATCGTTTCGGGCCCTCGATCACTTGGCCGATTTCAACAGGTACGAGCGCGCGAAACCGTCGAGGTCGCCGTCCAGCACGCGCGCGGTGTCCCCCATCTCGTAGTCGGTCCGATGGTCCTTGACCATCGAGTATGGGTGCAATACGTAGGAGCGGATCTGGGACCCGAAGTTGACGTCCTGCGCTTCGCCGCGTTCGCGGGCGATTTCCTCGCGCCGCTTGCGCTCCTCGAGCTCGAGCAGCTTGGAGCGCAGCATGGTCATCGCCTCCGCCTTGTTGGAGGACTGAGAGCGCTCGTTCTGGCACTGGACGACGATCCCGGTCGGCTTGTGCGTGATGCGTACCGCGGAGTCGGTTTTGTTGACGTGCTGGCCGCCGGCGCCGCTCGCGCGGTAGGTGTCGATCTGCAGGTCGTCGTCGTCGATGTCGACGTCCTCGATGTCGGCCACCACGGGCGAGACCTCCAGACCGGCGAAGCTGGTCTGCCGGCGGTGGGCCGCGTCGAACGGCGAGAGGCGGACGAGCCGGTGCACGCCTTTCTCGGCACCGAAGAGCCCGTAGGCGTTATCGCCCTTGACCAGGAAGGTCGCCGACTTGATGCCGGCTTCCTCCCCCGGCGACGCCTCGAGCAGCTCGACGGTGAACCCGCGCTTCTCGGCCCAGCGCATCTCCATTCGCAGCAGCATCTCGGCCCAGTCCTGGGCGTCGGTCCCGCCGGCGCCGGCGTTGATCGTCACCAGCGCGTCACCTGAGTCATACCGGCCCGAAAACAGCCGTTCCTCCTCGAGCTGGTCCAGGCGCTCCTGGACCCCCTGTATCTGGTCCTCGAGCTCTCGCGCGAGCGTCGGATCCTCCTCGGCCAGCTCGGCCAGCGGCTCGAGGTCCTCGGCGTCACGCTCGAGCTCCCGGTAAGTGGATAGCTTGCGGGTGGTGCGCGCGTGCTCCGCGCTCACCCGAGCCGCCCGATCCTGGTCCTCCCAGAACCCGGGAGCGCCCATCTCCTGTTCGAGCGCGTCGACGCGCCCGCTCAGCGCAGCGGGGTCAAAGGTAGTCCGCAAGCAGCTTGAGCTGCCCGCGGATCGCCGCGAGGCGCTGAGAGAGGGGCTCTGAAGGTGCGGTGGCCATCCGAGTGCACGGTAGCAGCGCTGTTTGCCGCTAAGGACCCACGCGGGTCCTGCGGATCTGTCAGCGCTCGCGCCGCCGGCGCTCGTAGCGGGCGGCGCGGCGCTCGTCGATCGCGTCGGCGCGAGTCTCGCTGCGCAGTCGCTTGCGGTGCTCGTCGCGGCGCCGGCGCGCCTCGAGCTCGCGCTCCACGCGATCGAGCTCAGGCGCGGGCCCGTATAGCCGCCAGCCGTTGCGGACGAGCGGGATCAGCGTCACCAGCGCCACCCAGATCGGCCAGAACTGGCCGTGCGCGCCGGAAACCAGCCAGATCACCGTGCAGAGCAGGAACAGCGCCGCGCCTCCGCCGGTCTCCTGAAGCAGCCGGCGCTGCAGCTGCCGGCGGCGGGCGCCGATTTCCGCTTTCTGCTCTGCCGGCGTGGCGGGCAGCTTCGGCAGGTCGGAGAGCAGCTCGGTGAGCTCGTGCTCGGTACGCGCGCTGTAGGCCGCCTGGACCCGTTCGCTCAGCTCCTCTTCGCTCAGGCGGCCGGCCGCGTAATGCTCGCGGATCTCCTGGGCGGCGCGCTCGCGCTGCTCGTCGGAGGCCCGCAGGTCGGGATCTCGTGGAGCATCGGCGGGCATGGCGGGCAATCTAGCGCCCTGGCGACGCCCGCCCAATGGGCTCCGCCCCGCTCAACGTCTTCTGTAAAGGAAGCTTGACAAGCGCGCCCTGTAAAGCTACCTTTCCATTGACAAGCAAACTTGACAGGAAAGGCGAGGCAGTTCATCGGAGATGCGAAACACCGTGCGCGATATGCGAACCCGGCGTGGCATGTCGCAAGGGCAGCTCGCCGCCGCGATGAACGTTTCACGCCAGACGATCAACTCGATCGAGCAGGAGCGCTATACGCCCTCGCTGCCGCTCGCGCTGGCGCTCGCCCGCTACTTCGGTACAACCGTGGAGGAAATGTTCGATGAAAACCATGTGTAGGTCGCGGTGGTTCGTGCCGCTGTTCGCCGTCGCCGCGGGCCTGATCCTGTTCGGTGCCCAGGCGGTCGGGGGACACCCCGGATCCGGGGCGGTGTCGCTCGGGATCATGGCCGCCTTCGGCGCGGTCATCCTGCTCGGGGGCCGCAGCGAGACGATCCGGGGGCTTCGCGGCGACGGCCGCGACGAGCGCTTCCACCGAATCGATGTCAACGCCACCGCGTTCGCCGGCTCGGTCGTGATCCTCGCGATCATCGTCGCGTTCGTGATCGAACTCGCCCGCGGCCGCAGCGGGGACCCGTACGGGTGGCTCGGCGCAATCGCCGGCCTCGCCTACCTGGCCGCGATCGTGGTGATGCGGCTGCGTGGATAGCCGGGCTCGGACATGGGGCGTGGGCGACGGTACGGCGTCCCTCGGGCGCAGTGCCATCACGGAGCGCTCGGAGCACGACCCGCGTGGCGCCGGATCGGCGTCACGCCCCATGACATTTCTTGTACTTCTTGCCCGACCCGCACCAGCAGGGGTCGTTCCGGCCGATCTGCTCCCCCGGATCGACGCGCCGCTGCTCGACGTGGACGGGCGCCGCCTGCTCCTCGGGCAGGCCGCCGGCGTCGCCCGGCGCCGCGCCACCCGCGGCGGCAGCGATCGCCATCGCACCTTGGGGCGCGGCGCCGCCCGAGTAGGTGACCCGACCGCCACCCGTCGGTGAACTGGCCGCGCTACTGGGCCGTCGCTGCGGCGGCGCGGGAGGCGGTCCGCCGTTCTCTGGCAGGGGCGTCACCTCGACGTGGAAGATCAGCCGGGCGTAGTCGTCCCAGATGCTGTTCATGAGGTCGCGGAACAGCTCGAAGGCCTCGTTCTTATAGGCGACCAGCGGCTCGATCTGGGCGAAGCCGCGCAGGTGGATGCCCTCGCGCAGGTAGTCCATGTCGTACAGGTGCTCGCGCCAGCGCTGGTCGATGATCTGCAGGAGCAGGAAGCGTTCGATGTCGCGCATCAGCTCGGGGCCGAACTCCTCCTCGCGGCCGTCGTACTGCTCGGAGGCGAGATCCTCGAGCACCGCTTTCAGCTCCTCGCGATCGGCCCGGTCCCCGTCAATCTCCGGCAGTGCGGCCGTGTTCGGGAAGATCTCGGCCATCCGCCGCAGCAGGCCGTCGACGTCCCACTCCTCGACGAAGTCGCCGGCCGTGTACTCCTCGACCAGCCGGTCGATCAGGCTCACGATCTCCGTGCGCGCCGCATCACTCATGTCGCGCCCCTCGAGGATCTCGTCGCGGTAGGTGTAGATCACCTCGCGCTGCTGGTTGAGGACGTCGTCGTACTCGAGCGTGTGCTTGCGGGTGAGGAAGTGCTGCTCCTCGACCTTGCGCTGGGCCTTCTCGATCTGCTTGGAGAGCATGCCGTGCTCGATCGGCTCCTCGTTTCCCTCCTCGTCGAAGCTGCCCAGTCGGTCGAGGATCTTGTAGATGCGC
>JAFASQ010000564.1 GCA_019244395.1 Solirubrobacterales bacterium
CGGACACCGGCCGCGGAGATAGTCGCGGCCGAGCCCACTGTGGATCGGACACCGGCCGCGGAGATAGTCGCGGCCGAGCCCACTGTGGATCGGACACCGGCCGCGGAGATAGTCGCGGCCGAGCCCACTGTGGATCGGACACCGGCCGCGGAGATAGTCGCGGCCGAGCCCACCGTGCATCGGACACCCGCCGCGGAGATAGTCGCGGCCGAGCCCACTGTGGATCGGACACCGGCCGCGGAGATCGTCCCCCGGCGACCGCGCGCCCCGGTGATGTCCGACGTGGGCCGCCTCGCCGGCGTCTCGCACCAGACCGTCTCGCGCGTGATCAACGGAAGCCCGCATGTGCGGCCCGAGACGCGTGAGCGGGTGTTGGCCGCCATGCAGGAGCTCGGCTACCGGCCCAACCCGGTCGCGCGCGCGCTGGTCACCGGCCGGTCGAAGACGCTCGGAGTGGTCAGCTTCGACACAACGCTGTACGGGCCGGCCTCGACGCTGTTCGGAATCGAACGCGCCGCCCACGAGGCGGGCTACTTCATCATCGTGGCCAGCCTGGAGGCGCTCAACCGTTCGTCGGTGGCGGATGCGGTCGAGCGACTGCGCCGGCAGGGCGTGGAGGGGATCCTGGTCATCGCCCCGCACACGGAAGCCAGCGAGGCCCTGCTGCACGCTCCCACCGACGTGCCGCTGATCGCCGCCGAGGCGGGACCAGAGCGGGCGATGCCGGTGGTGGCGGTCGATCAGGCGGCCGGGGCGGCCGGCGCCACCCGCCATCTGCTCGAGTTGGGCCACCAGACGGTGTGGCACGTTGCCGGACCGGCCGACTTCATCGAGTCCCGGCAGCGCCGGGACGGCTGGGCCGCCACGCTCGAGGGGGCCGGCGCCGAGGTGCCGGAGCCGCTCATCGGTGACTGGAGCCCGCGGGCCGGGTACAAGCTGGGCCAGAAGCTGAGCGGCAATCTCGACGTCACCGCTGTGTTCGTCGCCAACGACCAGATGGCGCTCGGGCTGCTCCGGGCCATGCACGAGGCCGGACGCGACATCCCCGGCGAGCTCAGCGTGGTGGGCTTCGACGACATCCCCGAGGCGGCCTACTTCCAGCCGCCGCTCACCACCGTCCGCCAGGACTTCATCGAGATGGGCCGGCGGAGCCTGACCCTGCTGCTGCGCACGATCGAGACCGGGCCCCGCGCCTCCGGGGGGTCGCTTGTCCCGCCGGAACTGATCGTGCGGGCAAGCACAGGGCCGGCGCCCGCGAGTCGCCGACCCGCGCGTGGCCGACCCGCGCGTCGCCGATCCGGCCGGGGCTGAGAGCGGCGGCCGGCGCTGGCGGGACGGGCCGGCGCCTGGGGGCGCGGCCGGCGCCTGGGGCGTGGCGCGGCCGGCGCCGCAGATCGCGGACGCCGCCCCCGCCGATGTTAGGGATGGCTTTGGGTGGTGCAGCGGCATTGACACCCGACTTGTGTGATCGCTAACATGCCCGCCGCATCACAGGCGAGAGGAGAGCAATCCAGCGTGGTCGAGCCGACCCTGGAGCGGGGCATGCCGCTGGTTCCGTGCGTGGGACGCGACGGCGAATGGCATGCCGATGCAGGAGTTCGCTGGCGTGCGCTGTAACCACATACGCGGACGACTCACCTGCTGTTAGGGTGGCGGCGACCGACGCGGACTAGAGGAGGAGAGTAGGTGTCACCAGAAGACATGATGGGCGACGCAATCGAGCGGCTCGAGTGGGACGAGCGCAAAGAGGAGGACACCCCGCCCAAGAAGTGGCGGCAGATGACGCGCCGGACCGCGCTGACGGGGGCCGCCGCCGGCATCGCGGCGGCGATTCTCGAAGCCTGCGGGAGCTCGAGTTCGAGCTCGACCACGGGCACGGGGACGAGCAAGGCGGCGAGCGGCGGAAGTAGCGCCGCATCGAGCATCTTCGGCGTGAACCAGAGCTACAAGTTCACGTTCGTCAACCACGTCACCACGAACCCGTTCTTCACGCCGACCCAGAACGGCGCGGCCGACGCCTGCAAGCTGCTCGGGTGCTCCTACCAGTGGACCGGATCGGACAACAGCGTCGTCGGCCAGATGGTCAGCGCGTTCGACAGCGCGGTCAGCGCCGGTGTCGACGGTATCGCCATCTCGCTGGTCAGCCTCACCGCATTCAACCAGCCGGTGCAGAAGGCGCTATCGGCCGGCATCCCAGTCCTCGCCTACAACGCCGACGCCAAGGGCAACGCGAGACTGGCCTACATCGGCCAGGACCTGTTCGTCTCCGGCCAGGAGATGGGCGCGCACATCGCCAGCCTGGTGCCCTCGGGCGACATCGCGCTGTTCATCGCCACGCCGGGGTCGCTGAACATCCAGCCCCGCATCGACGGTGCCCAAGCGACGCTCAAGTCCCACCCGAGCATCACGCCGCACGTCATCGCGACTGGCGCGGCGCTCACGCAGGAGCTGTCGACGATCCAGTCGTACATCACCGCGCATCAGAGCTACAAGGGGTTCTTCGCCGTCGACGGCGGCAGCACCCAGAGCATCGGCCAGGTGCTCCAGAAGCAGGGAGCGGGCAAGTTCAAGGGCGGCGGCTACGACCTCACTCCGATCACCCAGCAGACGCTCGCCTCGGGCGCGCTGCAGTTCACGATCGATCAGCAGCCCTACCTACAGGGCTTTCTGCCGGTGCTCCAGCTGTACATGTACAAGGCATCGCAGAGCCTGACCGGCATCGCCGATGTGAACACCGGTCTGAAGTTCCTCGACAAGACCAGCGTCGCCCCCTACAACAGCACTAAGAGCCGGTACGAGGGCACGAGCACGGCGCCGGGCGTCCAGAAGTCGTAGGCTACGCGCGGGCTAACGATGGCTGTCGCCTCTGGCAGCACACCTCCGGCGGAAGCCGAGCCGAAGGGCCCAGCCAAGGGCTGGGCCCAACGGGCCGGTGCGCTGAGCCTGGCGCAACGGTTCCTGACGCTGCGCGAAGGCAGCATCATCATCGTGACACTGATCGCGTTCCTGTACTTCGCGCTCAGCACCAACAAGTTCCTGACCTCGAGCAGCCTCAAGGCGCTGCTCCCGTACTTCGCCCCGTTCGCGATCATGGCGGCCGGCCAGGTGTTCGTGATGATCAACGCCGAGATCGACCTGTCGATCGGCGCGGTCTACCTGTTCACGCCGTTCATCTTTTACAAGCTGAACGCGAACGTGGGCCTGCCGCTCGTCCTGGCGATGATCGGGGCGCTGATCGTCGCCATGCTGGTCGGCCTGTTCAACGGGCTGGTCGTGTCGGTGGTCGGGATCTCCTCGTTCGTGACCACGTTGGGCACCTTATTTACGTTAAGTGGCCTCACCCTGATCATCTCGCACGCCACGCAGGTCACCACGCCGGGCACGTCCGTGGTGAAGGTGGGGACGTTCGCCCAGATTTTCGGAGGTGGTACCTATTCGGAGCTGTTCTGGGCCATCGGGATAGCGCTGGTCCTCCAGCTCGTGCTGACGTTCACGCGGTGGGGGATCTACACGGTCGCGGTGGGCGGGAACCGGTTGGGGGCCGCCGAGGCCGGCGTCCGAACCAAGCTCGTGCTCACGCGCAACTTCGTCATGTGCGCGGGTCTGGCCGGGTTCGTCGGGATTCTCGAGGCCGTGCGTGCCGCCACCACGACGCCCGATCCCTCGGGCGCGAACGTGATCCTGTTCCAGGCCATCTCGGCCGCGGTGATCGGCGGCACGCTGTTGCAGGGTGGATCCGGGACGGTCATCGGTGCGTTCATCGGCGCGATCTTCCTGGGCATCCTTCAAGACGGCCTGAACATCAAGGGCGTGAGCGCGAACTACTTCTACTTCTGGCTCGGCATCGCGATCCTGATCGCGATGGCCTTCAACACCTACGTGTCCCGGGTGCGGACGGGGTCGGGCCATGGCTGACGTCCAGGTTCCCCAGGAGCGGATCGTCGGCCCGCAGACGGCCGACGACGACGTTCTGCGCGTCGAGCACGTGCGCAAGAGCTTCGGACCGATCACCGCGGTGCGCGACATCAACCTGCACCTGCGCAAGGGAGAGGTGCTCGGGCTGCTGGGAGACAACGGTGCCGGCAAGTCCACGCTGATCAAGATCCTCTGCGGCTTCCACAGGCCCGACGGGGGGACGATGTGGCTGAAGGGAGAGCCGTACGCCCCCAAGAGCGTGCTCGACGCGCGCCAGCACGGCATTGACACCGTGTACCAGGACCTGGCCCTGGTCGACCAGCTGACCGTTTACCAGAACATGTTCCTGTTCCGGGAGAAGATCCGCAAGCCGCTCCCGTTCCTGGCCAACCACATCATGAGGCGCGAGACGCGCAAGGCGCTGGAGGCGACGGGGATCAACATCCCGCGGATCGATGTGCCCGTGGCGCGGCTGTCCGGTGGCCAGCGCCAGGCGATCGCGGTGGCGCGCACGATCTCCGGCGACGCCGACGTGATTCTGCTCGACGAGCCGCTGGCGGCGATGGGGGCCAAGGAGGGAGCGTTGATCCTCGACCTGATCGCCCGCCTCAAGGCCGAGGGCCGCGTCTCGATCATCATGATCCTCCATAACTACATCCACGTCTTCCAGGCCTGCGACCGGGTTAGCCTGATCCAGGACGGCGTGATCGCGTTCGACCGACCCACGGCCGAGACGAGCGTCGAGGAGCTGAACGAGATCGTGGTCGAGGAGTACCGCCGCGCGCGGCAGGCCGCGATGGCCGAGGAGGCGGGCGTGGCAAGGGCCGAAGACAACGGCGCATGAGCGGCCGCCGGGGGCGGCGCGCGGCGATGAACCGATCCCCGAGGAGACGGTGGCCGTGAGCGGGCCATCCTACGCGGTCGGGGTCGACTTCGGGACGGAATCTGGCCGCGCCGTACTGGTCGACGCGCGCGGCGGCGAGGTCGTGGCGACAAGCGCCATGCGCTACCCGAGCGCGGTGATCGATGGGAGCCTGCCCTCGACCGGCGAGCGGCTGCCCGCCGACTGGGCGCTGCAGGACCCCGACGACTGGGTGAGCGTGATCGAGCGGACCCTGCCCGAGGTGATCGAGCAGGCGGGCGTCTGCGCGGAGGAGGTCGAGGGCCTGGGCATCGACTTCACCTCGTGCACGCTGCTGCCGGTCACTGCCGACGGCGTCCCCCTGTGCACGCTCGAGCGCTGGCGCGAGCACCGACACGCGTGGCCCAAGCTGTGGAAGCACCACGCGGCACAACCAGTGGCCGACCGCCTGACCGACGTGGCGCTCGAGCGCGAAGAGGGATTCCTGGAGCGCTACGGCGGGCGGATCTCCTCGGAGTGGTACTTCCCGAAGCTCATCGAGGTGTGGCTCGAGGACCGCGAGGTGTATGACGCGGCGGCCCAGTTCATCGAAGCCACCGACTGGATCGTCTGGTGGCTCACGGGGGTCGAGCGCCGCCAGACCGCGACCGCCGGGTTCAAGGCGATGTGGTCGCCGGCCGAGGGCCTGCCGTCGACCGACTACTTCGAGGCCGCCTATCCAGGCTTCGCGCATCCGGGTGAGAAGCTGGGCGACGATTTCGTGCCGCTGGGCACCAAGGCCGGGACCTTGAGAGCTGAGGTGGCGGAGAAGACGGGGCTGTCGGAGTCGGTGGCGGTGGCGGTCGGGAACGTGGATGCCTGGGTCTCGGTGCCCGGCGTCGGCGTCAAGGAGCCAGGCACGTTCGTGATCGTGATCGGCACCTCGATCTGCGACATGGTGGTCGACCCGCAGGAGATCCGGCTGCCCGGAATCACGGGCGTGGTCAGAGACGGGATTCTGCCGGGCCTCTACGGTTACGAGGCCGGGCAGGCCGCGGTAGGCGACATGCTGGCCTGGTTCGTCGAGAAGGTGGTCCAGGAACCTGGCGGCTACGGGGAGCTGGAACGCGCCGCCGCCGCGCTGGGGCCAGGCGAGACCGGATTAGTCGCGCTCGATTGGTGGAACGGCAACCGCACGATCCTGGCCGACGCCGATCTGACCGGGGCGATCTTCGGCCTGGCGCTCCAGAGCACGCGCGCGGAGATCTATCGCGCGCTGCTCGAGTCGATCGCGTTCGGGAGCCGGCGGATCATGGACAACTTCGAGAAGCACGGCGTCGAGCTCACGCGCGTGGTCGCCTGCGGCGGGATCGCGGAGCGCAGCCCGCTCATGATGCAGCTGCTGGCCGACACGAGCGGCCGCGAGGTCCACGTCCCGGAGACCAAGGAGATCCCGGCGCGCGGCGCGGCGCTGTTCGGAGCTGTCGCGGCCGGCGTGTACCCCGACATCGACAGCGCCATTGCGGCGACCCGTCCGACGCAGGTGCGCACCTACCGCCCCGACGCGGACGCGAAGACGACCTACGACCGCGTGTACGCGATCTACCGGTCGTTGTACGACATCCTCGGTCGCTCCGAAGTCGGGCTGCTGCACGAGCTGAAGCGAATCCGCGTGGAAAGGAGAGGAGCATGAGCCGGCAACCTCGCATCGGCCTGCTCGGGATCATGCAGGAGCTCTACGACGACATGATCCCGGGCATCACCGAGCATCAGGCGCGCTACGCCGAGTCGCTGGCGCAGCGCCTGGACGGCGTGGCCGATGTCCACTTCAGGAGGCCGGCGCGCAACCGCGAGGACGTGGAGGCGATGGTGCGGGAGCTGGTGGCCGGCGACGTCGATGGGATCACGATCGTGATGCTCACCTACGGCCCAGCAATGCGGACCGTGCGTGCGCTCATGGAGACGCCGGTCCCGCTGCTCTTGGCCAACATCCAGCCCGAGCGCTCGGTCACCGCCGAGTGGGACATGGCCGACCTCACCTACAACCAGGGGATCCACGGGGCGCAGGACCAGGCCAACGCGCTGGTCCGGATCGGCGAGCCGTTCTCGGTGATCACGGGCGACTGGCGCTCGCCGGAGTTCGAGCGCGCGTTCGAGAGCTGGGCGCGCGCAGCCCAGGCGGTGAGCACCCTCAAGCGCACCCGGATCGGCCTGCTCGGCTATCCCATGAACGGCATGGGCGACATCCTCTACGACGCCCCGTCGTTGCTGCGCCGCTTCGGGCCGATGGTGGTCGCCGAGGATCTAGGTCCGGTGGCGGCGCGGATCGGGGAGGTGCCGGATTCCGAGGTCGACTCGCTCCTCGCGCGCCACGGGGAGCGGTTCGAGATAGCCGGTGACCTGCCGCGCCACCGCCATGCCTACGCGGCTCGCTTCGAGATCGCGCTCCGGAGCCTGCTCGAGGACCACGACTACGCCGGCTTCTCGTTCCACTTCGACTCGATCGGCGGCGACGGCCGCTTTCAGCAGCTCCCGCTCCTGGCCGCGTCCGACCTCATGGCGGACGGCTACGGCTTCGCGGCCGAGGGCGACACGAACACCGCGTCGTTGATGTGCGCCGCCCAGACCATGATCGGCAATGCCCACTTCAGCGAGATGTACGCGATGGATTGGGAGCTCGACTCGGTGCTGATCAGCCACATGGGCGAGGGCAACTGGAGGATCGCACGCCAGGATCGCCCGATTAAGCTGATCGATCGCCCGCTCGGGATCGGGCGGCTCGACAACCCGCCGACGCCGGTGTTCTCGGCCGAGCCGGGGCCGGCCACGACCGCCGCACTTGTCCCGCTCGAGGGCGAGATCTACCGTCTAGTCGTTGGCCGGGGCGAAGTGCTCGACACGCCCGAGCTGCCCAAGGTCGAGATGCACCACTTCCACTTCCGCCCCGAGCGCGGCTTGGACGCGTTCATGGACGAATGGCTGACCCTCGGCGCTCCGCACCACTTCGTGATGAACCTGGGCGATCATGCCGCCCGCTGGCGTCGGCTGGCGGAACTGCTCGACGTCGAGTGCGTGGAGATCTGAGAACCGTGAGCAACCAGGAGGGGCTCAAGGCGGCAGAGCAGAAGATGCGCGAAGCGGATCAGCCCGAAGAGGCGATCCGCAGCTTCCGCAGCGCATACGAGCGCCTGGTGCGCGGCGGGTCGGCGATGCTGCCGAGCTCCGAACTCGAGCCGGCCGGCGACGTGGACAAATTCGATGAGCTCCCCGAGGCGGATGCGGGCGAGATCCTCGACCGCGTCGCCGTGATCAAGCTGAACGGTGGGCTGGCCACGACGATGGGCCTGCGTAGCCCGAAGTCGCTGGTGGAGGCGCGGGAGGGCCATTCCTTCCTGGACATCATCATCGCCCAGACGCTTGCCCTGCGCCGCCGCCACGACGTCCGCCTGCCGCTCGTGCTGATGAACAGCCAGGCCACGCGCGAGGAGACCATGCGGGCGCTCGAGGCTCATCCGGAGCTCGACGTGGGGCTGCAGCTCGACTTCCTCCAGAGCATGGTCCCCAAGCTCGACGCTGAGGCGCTCGAGCCGATCAGCTGGCCGCAGGACCCTGCGCTCGAGTGGGCCCCGCCCGGCCATGGCGATGTGTACGCGGCCCTACGCGGCTCCGGCATGCTCGGCGCGCTGCTCGAGCGGGACTTCCGCTACGTGATGATCTCCAACGCCGACAACCTGGGCTCGAGCACGGACGCGCGCATCCCGGCGCACATGCAGCGTGGCGAGATCCCGTTTTTGATGGAGGTGGTGATCGGGACCGAGGCCGACCGCAAGGGCGGTCACATCGCACGTCGCAAGTCCGATGGGCAGCTCGTCCTGCGCGAGACGGCGCAAACCCCGTCCGAGGACGAGGATTCCTTCCGCGACTACCGTCGCTGGCGCTACTACAACACCAACAGTCTGTGGGTCGACCTGCGTGTGCTGGGAGACAGGCTGGATGAGACCGGCGGCGTGCTAGAGCTTCCGCTCATCGTCAACCGCAAGACCGTCGACCCGCGCGACTCGAGCTCGCCGGCGGTGCTCCAGCTCGAGAGCGCCATGGGCGCCGCCATTGGAAGCTTCAAGGGCGCGCAGCTGCTATGCGTGCCGCGGACGCGGTTCGCGCCCGTGAAGACGACCGACGATCTGCTCGTGCTCCGCTCCGACGTGTACACGCTGTCGAAGGACACGGTCGTCGCCCCGGTGCCCGAGCGGGCGAACAACCTTCCCTACGTCGAGCTCGACTCCAAGTTCTACAAGCTGCTCGACGACTTCGAGCAACGCTTTCCCGATGGGCCTCCGTCGTTGCGTGAGGCCGAGCGATTCGTCGTGCACGGGGACGTCACGTTCGGCGGCGGCGTGAGCGTGCGCGGCGCGGTTGAAGTCGAGGCGCCGGAGCCGGTGCAGATCGACGCCGGCGCCAGTCTCGAGGGTTAGGACTCGCGCGGGTCCTCAGCTCTTCTTGGCGCGCGATCCAGTCGAGCGGCTCGCGGACGAGCGGGAGGAGGTCGAACGCGAGGCGGTCGAGCGCGCCGAGGTCGAGCGCGAGGAGCTCGAGCGCGAGCCGCCCGCCCGTGATCCGCTCGAGCGAGACGCCGTGGCGCGGCTCGTGGTGCGCGAGCCGCTGCTCCGCGTGGAGCCGGAACCCGAGCTAGTGCCCCGCGACGAGCGCGACGATGACGCATTCGACTGCGCGCGCGCCGTGCCTGCCTTGCCGAAGTCCTTGAGCGCCTGCTTGTTGGTCTTCGCGGCGTTGCGCCGCAGCGCGCTGAGCGCGGCGGTCACTTCCTTGTAGCTGCCTCGCGCGCCGCTGCCGAGATGTCCGCCGAGCGTTTTGAGCGCGTCGTTGGCCTCGTCCAGGCGCTTCTCGAAGCGGGCGATGGACTGCTCCACCTCGCGGCGCGTCGCGCTAGATCGCGCGCCGCCACGCGCGCGCGCTCCTTGGCCGGAGCGCGCGGATGATTTGCTGGCTGACTTGCGGGCTGGTGGCATCGGGACCCCCTGTTGAACTGAAGAATGCGGCAAAGCTTTACGTAATACGAGCAAGCGTGCCACTTCGAATGGGTTATTGCGTAGATGGTGAGCGCGATGGAGACGGTCGCGTGAGGGACGCTCCGTCCTCGCGGACGAGGTCTAGCCGCGGCCGCCGGCCCCGGCGATCTCGTTGCGCATGGCGTGCAGGTGCGCCGACTTCGGCACGGCCAGTCGCAGCGCGCGGCCGGCGTGGGCACCGCGCGCGGCCGCCGCCGAGGCCGCCACAGCGCCGGTGTGGGTCCACGTCACCGCCGCCGGGGCGTAGCGCAGCAGCGCCGCCCAGGTGGCCGGACCGACGATCCCGTCGGCGGTGAGCCCGCGCACGGATTGGAATTGCTGCACCGCCGCCTGCGTCGTCGGGCCGAAGTCGCCGTCGACTGCCGTTGCGTAGCCGACGCTGACAAGGTGCTCCTGCAACCACACCACCAGGTCGCCGGTCGATCCCAGCCCGAGGACCGGCGTGGTGGCGGTGGAAGCGAGGCCGGTGAGGTTGCCGGCGCCGATCGAGATCGCCTTCCAGCCCGTGAGGGTCGCCTGCTGCCACACCCACCAGCTGACACCGCCCGCGCCGTAGGTCCGCGAGAGCTGGCGGAACCGGATTATCTGGCCCATCGGCGGGTTGCGGTACACCTGACCGAGGGGATAGATCCCTCGCCCGTAGATGCGATTATACGCATATGTATGTGCATATACAGAGTTCACGCTGGTGCCGATGTCGACCCAGTACATCTGGGGCGAGTTGTCCTGGGCACCGCCGGGGCCCAGGAAGACCGAGTATGGGAAACCGGGGTGGTAGTCGATGTACGGAAAGCCGGCGAGAGCGACCGGAAAGCTCGGCCCGATCAGCTTGCGCAGCTGCGTCATGTAGCTCTGTGCCGCCACGTACTTGCCCTCGTATTCACTCTCGGCGTCGATGATCAGGCAGTCGGCGCCGTCGTGCACGGCCTGCGCGCCCACATACGCCTCGGTGATCGGATGGTTTCCGTAGACGTACTGCCATGCGCAGACACGCAGGCCGTTGGCGTGGAGCGTCGAGACCAGGGCCGGATTGAACTGCGACCACATGCTTGTCCCATCGCCGCTCTTCACCATCACGGCGCTTAGCCCGTAGTGACGGGCCATGAAGATGATCGAGGACAGGGAGCCGCTGGACGACCGCGACACGTACCAGACCCACATGCCGCGTCCCGCCAGCGAGTCAGCCGCCTTGTGCACCGTCTTCGCCCGCGCTGCGCTTACCCCCGGGACGAGTGGGAGTCCGGTGAGTAGCAGTCCAACCACCAGGCCCACCCAGCGCCCACGGTGTTGCGTCATACGGCCCGCCACCAATGCCACCGTAGCGTAAACGCGTGGAGGCGGCACAAGTTGCGTTGCGGGCTCGGGGCGAGCGTCACGACACCGCCCCGGGCCCCGTCGCGTGCCGTTACGGGGTCCGGGGCGGTGGGTGACCCGAGTGACTATTTGATGAAGAGGATCTCCGAGTACTTCGGCAGCGGCCAGAGATCGTCGGCCACGACCTTCTCGAGCTTGTCCGCCGCCTCGCGGACGGCGGCCATCGCCGGGATGGCGGTGTCGCGCATGTACTCCGCGTGGGCGCCCAGCTCGTGCGGCTGGTTCTCGGCCAGGTTGGCCGATTCGAGCCGCTTGATCACCTCGGTGAACTCGACGACGAGGTCCGCGGTCTCGGCGGCCAGCTCGCCGAGCTGGGCCTCGAACAGGAGGGCCAGGTGGCGCGCTGCCGCCGGCACCAGCATGGTGCGGGCGATCGAGGCGGCGGTCTCGGCCTCGATGTTGAGCTTAGTCACGTACTGCTCGAGAAACACCTCGTGGCGTGACTCGAGCTCGCGCCGCGACAGCACGTTATGGTTCTCAAACAGCGCCACCGTGTCGTCCGAGACGAGGTACGGGAGCGCGTCGGGGGTGGCGCGCAGGTTGAGCAGCCCGCGGCGCTCGGCCTCGGCGTGCCATTCCTCGTCGTAGTTGTCGCCGCCGAAGATGATCTGCTTGTTCTCGCCGTAGCTGCGCTGAAGGATCGGGCGCAGCGCGGCCTCGATCACCGCATCGCGATCCGCGCCGGCGAGATCGGAAGCGTCCCTGAGCGCCGCGTCGAGCTCGTCGGCCAGCTCGTCGATGGCCTCGGCCACGATCGTGTTGAGCACGGTGTTGGGCAGCGAGGGCGATTGGCTGGAGCCGAGGGCCCGGAACTCGAACTTGTTGCCGGTGAAGGCGAACGGGCTGGTGCGGTTGCGGTCGCCACCGTGCATGGGCAGCTGCGGGAGCACCGGAGTGCCCAGGCCCAGGAACGACTGGGGCCGAGTCTCGGAGGTCTCGTCTCGTTCGATCGCGCCGAACACCCGCTCGAGCTCTGCGCCCAGGAAGATCGAGATGATCGCCGGCGGCGCCTCGTTGGCCCCCAGACGGTGATCCTGGCCCGGGGAGGCGATCGAGGCACGCAGCAGGCCCTGATGCTTGTTGACGGCCTGGATCACCGCGGCGCAGAAGAACAGGAACTCGAGGTTCCGGTGCGGCGTGTCGCCCGGCGCCAGCAGGTTCTTGCCCGTGTCGGTGCCCATCGACCAGTTGTTGTGCTTGCCCGAGCCGTTGACGCCGGCGAA
>JAFASQ010000023.1 GCA_019244395.1 Solirubrobacterales bacterium
GATGGGCGTGCGCGGCACCGACCACGGCCACATCGTGTTCGACCGCGCCCCGGTGCCGGTGGCCGATCGGCTGGGCGAGGAGGGCCAGGGGCTGGATATCGCGCTAAGCGGGTTCCTGGGCCCGAGCCGCATTTCGCTGGCCACGACGTGCGTGGGCCTCGCCCAGCGCGCGCTGGACCTGGCCCTCGAGTACGCCCAGCGCCGCGAGACGTTCGGCCGCAAGATCGCCGAACGCCAGGCCATCGCGTTCAGGCTGGCCGAGATGGCCACCGACGTCGAGGCCGCCCGGCGCCTGGTCATGCACGCCGCCTCGACCTGGGAGCAGACCGGGCATGCGCCGATGCAGGCGGCCATGGCCAAGCTGTTCGCCTCCGAGATGCTCCAGCGGGTGACCGACGGCGCCCTGCAGGTACACGGCGGGATCGGGTACTGGGCGACCAGCCCGATCGAGCGCGTGTACCGTGACGCCCGCGCCCAGCGCTTCGAAGAGGGAACCGCCGAGATCCAGAAAACCACGATTGCCCGCGACCTGTTGAGAAACCGATGAGCAGTCCCGACCCTCTACTTCCGGATCCCCGCCGCGGGTTTGACGGCAAGGTCGCCCTGATCACCGGCGCCTCGCGCGGGATCGGCCGAGCGCTGGCCCTACGCCTGGCCGCCCGCGGCACCACCACCATCGTCAACTACAAGCGCAGCGACGAGCTGGCCCGCGAGGTGGTGGCCGAAATCGAGCGCTTGGGCGCCACCGGCCTGGCCATCCGCGCCGACCTCGAGATCCTCGAGGACATCGACGCCATGTTTGACCAGGTCCAGGAGCGCTTCGGCCGCCTGGACTTCTTCGTCTCGAACGCCTCGGCCAGCAACTTCCACCATTTCATGGACATCAAGCCGCACCACCTGGAGCGCACGTTCAACCTGAACGTGCGGGCCTTCGTGGTCGGCACCCAGAAGGCGGTCAGGCTGATGCCCGAGGGCGGCCGGATCGTGGTGCTCTCGAGCTACGGGAGCATCCGCACCTTCCCTACCTACGCCAACCTCGGGTCGGCCAAGGCCGCCATCGAGGCCTGGACGCGCTACATGGGCGTCGAACTGGCCCCGCGCGGCGTCAACGTCAACGCGGTCAACGGCGGGATCATCGAGACCGACTCCTCGAGCTACTTCTACGCCACCGGCCGCGTCCCCTCGCTCGACACGGTGCTGCCCAAGATTCCCAAGAAGCGGATGGGCAGCGCGGCCGAGGTGGCCGAGTGCGTGCTCTTCCTCCTGTCCCCGGGAGCGGAGTACGTGACCGGGACGACGCTGGTGGTGGACGGCGGCCTGACCGCGATCTCGCCGCCGTTCCACGCGGACATGGCCGCCGAGGCCGGGGCGCTCGACGCCCTCGCCGAAGCGCTCCGCCGTTAGCTTCCGAGCGCCTCGATGCTCGAACACGTCTGGCGGCAGGGCGCGATCGGCCGGCTGACCACGCCGCACCGCATCGTGATGGGCTCGATGCACCTCGGGCTCGAGGGCCTCGACGACGGGGGGGCCGCGCTCGCCGCGTTCTACGCCGAGCGGGCTTCGGCAGGGACGGGGCTGATGGTGACCGGCGGCTCGGCGGTCAGCCCCGTGGCCGCCGGCGGGCGCAATTACAGCTTCGTCAACGACGAGGCCGACGCGGGCAAGCTGTCCCGACTGGCGGCCGCCGTGCACGCGGCGGGTGGGTTGGTGCTCCTGCAACTGTTCCACGCCGGCCGGTATGCCTACGAGCAGTCGTTCGGGCTCCAGCCGGTCGCTCCCTCGGCCGTCTATTCGCGCTACAGCCGCTGCGAGCCGCGCGCCCTCTCGCACGAGGAGATCCTCGGGACGATCGCCGATTTCGCCCGTGGCGCCCGGCGGGCCCACGAACTGGGATTCGACGGCGTCGAGATCATGGGCTCGGAGGGCTACCTGATCGACCAGTTCCTCGCGCCCGCTACCAATCTCCGCGACGACGAATGGGGCGGTGACCCCGAGCGTCGGATGCGCTTCGCGCTCGACGTGGGCGCCGCCGTCCGCGACGCGATCGGCCCCGAGCGTGCCGTCGTCTACCGGATCTCGGGCGCGAGCTTCGTGGACGGCGGCGCGACGGCGGACGATGGGCTCGAGCTCGCCCGAACGATAGCGGCGGCCGGCGTCGCCGACGCGCTCAACATCGGCATGGGGTGGCACGAGTCGCGCACCCCGACCGTGCAGGCCCTGGTTCCCCTTGGCGCGTGGACCCCGTGGAGCCGGGCGGTGCGCGAGGCGGTCGATATACCGGTGATCGCCTCCAACCGCATCAATACGCTCGAGCGCGCCGACGCGGTGCTGGGCGCCGGCGATGCCGACTTCGTGTCGATGGCCCGGCCGTTCCTGGCCGACGCGGAGATCGTGGCCAAAGGGCGGGATCGCCGGGTGGTCAACGTCTGCATCGCGTGCAACCAGTCCTGCATCGACCGCTCGATCTTCGACCGGCGCGTGTCCTGCGTGGTCAACCCGCGCGCCGGCTACGAGCTGGAGTTCGACGGTGCCGGCGCACCGCGCTCGCGCCTGGCCGTCATCGGGGCCGGCCCCGCCGGCATGGAGGCCGCGCGCGCCCTGGCCGCGGCCGGCCACCGCGTGGAGCTGTTCGAGGCGGCCGACCGCATCGGCGGGCAGTTCCGGATGGCCTGCCGGATTCCGGGCAAGGAGGACTTCGGGCGCACCATCGAGTACTTCGAGGCGGAGCTCGCGCGTCTGGGGGTGACGGTTCATCTGAGAAGCCCGGTCGGCCACGCGGATGCGCTTGCCGGCTTCGATGCAGTGGTCGTGGCCACGGGCGTGGTCCCCCGGGCCGTCGATCTGCCGGGGAGCGGTCTGCCCCACGTCGTTAGCTACGCCGAACTGCTCCTCGACGGGGGCGACATTCCCCGCGATGCGGTGGCCATCATCGGCGCCGGCGGGATCGGGGTCGACGTCGCTCACCTGCTCAGCCACCGGCCGGATGGCGACCCCCGGGCGAGCTTCTACGCGCGGTACGGACTCGACCCCCCGACCGGACCACCGCCCGCGCCGGCCACCGGACCCCGCCGCGCCGTCACCCTGATGCGCCGCGGCACCCGGATCGGCGAGCGCATCGGCCCATCGACCCGGTGGGCGGTGCTCCAGGAGCTCCGGATGGCCGGCGTCGAGATCCTCACCGGGATCGCCTACGAGCGGATCGAACCGGGCGCCGTGCTGATCCGCGACCCCGATGGCACCGCGCGTCGCGTCGCCGCCGACACGGTCGTGATCGCCGCCGGCCAGGAGCCCGAGCTCGCCCTCGCCGGCGCCCTGAAGCGCGCCGCCATCCCCCACCTGGTCATCGGCGGCGCCGCGGGCGCCACCGAACTCGACGCCGAGCGAGCGTTCCGGGAGGGCACGAACGCCCCCCGCAACCTGGCGCATGGCCGACCAGGCTCACCCGCGGGTCCAATGTCCCGAGCGTCCGCCTGACTTCTCGAGCAGGACGACTTCGGAGATCTCGGCGCCGCGCTCGATCCCCTTGACCATGTCGTAGACGGTCAGCGCGGCCACGCTTGCCGCCGTCATCGCCTCCATCTCGACGCCGGTTGGTCCGGTCGTCCGCGCCTCGGCGGTCAACCTGATCGCTCCCGCGCCCGCGTCGACCGAGCCCTCGACCCCTACGAACGTCAGCGCCAGCGGATGGCACAGCGGGATCAGCTCCGAGGTCCGCTTGGCCGCCTGGATCCCGGCGATCCGCGCCACCCCGAGCACGTCACCCTTGGGCGCATCGCCGGCCAGCACCTTGCCGGCGGTCTCCGGTGTCACCCGCACGACCGCCTGCGCCACCGCCCGCCGCTCGGTGGGTGGCTTCTCGCCCACGTCGACCATCCGGGCGCGCCCGGCGGCGTCCAGGTGCGTGAGCTCGCTCACCCGACCGCGGGAGAGACGGCGCGCTGCGCGGCGGCGATCAGCTCCCGCACGCCCTCGATGTCGCCGCCCCGCAGCAGCTCGATCGGGTCGGGCTCGCCGTTGACGATCGATTCGAAGAACTCCTTGCGATCCTGATAGGTCGGAAGCGTCGCCTTGGCCCACCCCCGCGCGTCGTTGAGCAGGATCGCCAGCAGCGCGTAGGGCTCGCCGAACAGCTCGCCGATCTCCCGCTTCATCCGCTTGGCCAGCGCTGGCGAGGCGCCGGCGGTTGAGATGGCCACCGCCAGCGGACCGGTGCGCACGATCGCGGGCAGAATGAAGTTGCACAGTGGCGGCACGTCGACCACGTTGATGAGCATCGCCCGTGCCTCGGCGTCCTCGAACACCCGGATGTTGAGATCGGTGTCGTCGGTGGCGGCGATCGCGATCAGCGCGCCGTCCAGATCGCCGGTGGCGTATCCGCGCCGCTGCCACCGGATGGAGCCCTCGAGCGCGAGCTGCACCAGCTCGGGATGGGCCTCGGGCGCGATCAGCGTCACCTCGGCGTCGCAGGCCAGCAGCCCCTCGACCTTCTCCAGGCCCACATCGCCACCGCCCACCACCACGCAGCGCCGGCCGGATAGCCGCAGGCAGGCGATGTAGAACGGCGTCTCCAGCATGCCCTGCACGCAGGACTGGTCGCAGATGCCGAGCCGCAGCTGGCAGACGCACTCCTTACCGCGGTAAGACTGGGCGGGCATGCCTTCAGAGAGTAGCTACCGCCGGATGGCGTCCCGCGCCAGTCGGCCGCCCAGCTTTGCGAGCGGGACGGCGCCATCGCGCAGCGCCGCAGCCCGCTCCGACGCGCGGCCGTACAGGACCTGCGCCGTCGAATGCAGCGCCTTTCCGAGCGTTTCGTCGTACGGGTACCACCAGGCGTCGCGCACCGCCGACCCCTCCCACGTGCGTAGCTTCACGTTCACGCACTCGTACAGGCCGAACTTCGAATGGGTACGGCCGAGGCCAGAGTCCTTGACCCCGCCCCAGGCGCACTGGCACGCCCCGTGGCTGAACATGTGGTCGTTGATCCAGACCATCCCGGATTGCAGCTCGGCCGCGACGCGCTCGCCCCGCTCCCTATCCGACGTCCACACCGAGGCGCCCAGCCCGAAGTCTGAGTCGTTGGCCAGCGCCACGGCCTCCTCCTCGGAGTCGACCACGATGATCGGTACCACTGGGCCGAAGATCTCCTCACGCATGATCCGCATGTCCTGCGTCACGCCGGTCAGCACAGCCGGCGCGTAGAAGGCGCCATCCAGCCCGGCCGGCGCCTCGACCGGCCCGCCGCAGCGCAACTCGGCCCCCGCCGCCGCCGCGTCGTCGACCAGCGAGCGCACGCTCTCGAGCTGCTCGCCCGACACCATCGGTCCGATCTCCGTGTCCCAGCTCATCGGGTCGCCGACGCGCAGGCGCTGCGCGCCGGCCACCACACCGGCGATGAAGCGGTCGGCCACCGAGCGCATCACGTACACGCGCTCGATCCCCGAGCAGGTCTGGCCGGCGTTGGCGAAGCCGCCCCACACCGCGCCGGCGATGGCGTGCTCCAGATGCGCGTCGTCGAGGACGATCATCGGATCCTTGCCGCCCAACTCGAGCACACATCCCTTCAGGCGCCGGGCGCACGCCTCGGCCACCGCCCGCCCGGTTTCCACCGAGCCGGTGAAGAACACCTTGGCCACGCTCGACTCCGCCAGCACGGCGCCGGTGCCGGGACCGTGCACGACGCGGACGAGCCCGGCGGGCACCCCCGCACGCTCGAGCACAGAAACGATCCGCTCGCCGATCAGCGGGGTCACCGATGCCGGCTTCAAGACCACGCCGTTGCCCGCCATCAGCGCGAGCGCCACCTCGCCGAGCGGGATGCTCCACGGGTAGTTCCAGGGGGAGATGACCCCGATCACGCCCAGCGGTTCGTAGACGAAGGCCGAGCGCTTGGTCTTCAGGAACACCTGGGGCATGGGGACCTTCTCCTCGGAGAGGATCTCGGCGCCGGCCCTCGCGATCCACCTGAGCGCGTCGACGGTGGGCAGGATCTCCATCGAGAACGCCTCGTTGCGCGGCTTGCCCTGCTCGCGGGCGATCAGGTCGCGGATCTCATCGCATTCGTCCAGCACGACCTGACTCGCGCGCTCCAAATAGGCGCCGCGCTCCTGCAGGCTTAGCCGAGCCCACGCCGGCTGGACGCGGCTGACCGCGTCGACGACGCCCTGCACGTCCCCGGGCGGGGTAACCGGGACTGTCCCGACCGACTCTCCTGTCGCGGGGTTGAACGATTCGAGGTGGGTAATGGCGGTGGCAGTCACACCTCAGAGGCTAACGCCGACCGCTCGTGCAGAGGTTTCCTCAACGATTCGCCACAGTTTGCCAGCAAGCTCCCAGCGCCCCGCCGCAGTGCGTGTAGTCCGGAAAATGCAGCGCTCGCGCCGTCGGGCGCGTGGGGTTTTTCGCAGTGGCCCGATGGGCGCACGGATGGTTCTTCGCGGCGCGCGTTCGGCGGCCGCGGCGCTGGTCTTCCTACTGGTTCTTGCCGTCGGCGCCCAGGCCGCGCTGCTGAGGCCGGGCGCAGTGGTGGGGGCTTCCCAGAAGCTCGTTCCTCGTCTCCAACAGCTTGAGACCCCGGAGCTGAAGGGAGCGTCGCACGCCGCCCAGGCCCGGAGACTCAGCTTGCCGGCGAGCGGCCCCGGGAGCCTGGTTCGGCTCGGCGATCAGGTCGTCGTCACCGCCCGCGTCTCGTCCACCGCGCCAGATGTGGTGCAGACCCTTCGCGATGCGGGAGCCCGGATCGTGACCGTCAACGCCCGCTACGGGATGGTCACGGTCGCGGTGGCGCCCGCGGACCTCCAGCGGGTGACCGCGATCCCTGCGGTGCGCTCTGTCCAGCCGCAGCTTCAGCCGCTCACCGCGGCGCAACCTGCTCCAGTTCGGCAGCTGAACTTCTCCGCCGATCCGCTGGCTTGCCCGTGGGGTTCGGTGCGCTCCGAGGGCGACGCCCAACTCCAGGCCGACCTGGCGCGCGGCACGTTCGGCCTCGACGGCTCGGGATCCAAGGTGGGGATCATCTCCGACTCGTTCGACACCAACACGAACGCAGTCACGCACGCCACTGGTGACGTCGCGAGCGGCGATCTGCCCGGTCCGGGAAACCCGTGCGGTTACACGACCCCGGTGCAGAACCTCGGTGACTTCGGACCGGGCCAGGGCGACGAGGGCCGGGGCATGGCCCAGGTCGTCCACGACTTGGCGCCTGGGGCGGCGCTCGCGTTCGACTCCGGTGCCCCCTCGAGCCCTTCCTTCCCAGCCGCGGTCAGCGCCCTTCGGACGGCCGGGGCAAGGGTGATCGTCGACGACCTGACCTATCTTGATGAGCCGTTCTTCCAGGATGGCCCGGCTGCGGTGGCCGTCGACAACGCCGCCGCGGCCGGAATCCCGTATTTCTCATCGGCGGCGAATAGCAACGTGATCGTCGGCGGCAACAACGTGAGCTCGTGGGAGGCCCCCAACTACCGCCCCACCCCCTGCCCGAGCTTCTCTGGTGCCAACGGATACCTCGACTGCATGAACTTCAACCCCAACGGGGGAGTCAGCAACGGCGAGTCGATCACGCTCGCGCCCGGCGGCGGTTTCCTCCTCGACCTGCAATGGAGCGAGCCATGGTTCGGCGTCCAGACCGACCTCGACGTGCTCCTGCTCGACTCGGCTAACCACATCCTGGCCGGGAGCAACAACGACAACGTGAAAACCCAGCAGCCCTTCGAGGCCTTCTCCTACACCAACACGACCGGCGCGAGCCAGACGGTGAATTTGGTGATCGCAAGGTTCAACAACTTCGGCGCGATCCCGCGCACCCCGCGCGTCAAATACGTGCTGTCCCACGCCGCGGGCATCCAGAGCGTCCAGTTCCCGGTCTCCTCCGGTGCTGACATCGTCGGCCCAACCATCTTTGGCCACAACGGCGCGGCCGGCGCATTGAGCACCGCGGCAGTCCCCTTCGACGACAGCTCCACCGTCGAGCCTTTCTCCTCGCGCGGACCCGTTACCCACTACTTCGGACCCGTCACGAGCACAACGCCCGCGCCTGCGCTCGCCACGCCCGAAGTGCTCGCCAAGCCCGACGTCGCGGCCACCGATGGGGCCGCCACCACGTTCTTCGCCCAGCAGATCGGCGGGGTGTGGCGCTTCTACGGCACCTCGGAAGCAGCGCCGCATGCGGCCGCGATTGCCGCCCTCCTGCTCCAGGGGTACCCCCTGGCGACGATCTCTCAGATCTACAGCGCCCTGAGGTCGAGCGCCGTCCCGCTCGGAACGTTCGGAGCGGACGCCGAAGGCTCTGGCCTGCTCAACGCGTTTGGCGCGGTCAACTCCCTCCTGAAGGGCCCACCCACACCGACGTTCACGTTCTCGCCGCCGGCCCCGATCGCCCCGACGCTGGTGGCATTCGACGGCAGCGGTTCGACCGACCCCAGCACGGGAGCTGTGATCAGGACGTACAGCTGGAACTTCGGCGATGGTACGTCCAGCTCCGGTACCAGCGCGCGCGTGTCGCACAGCTACCCGGCCCCGGGCACCTATGCGGTCACCCTCACGGTCACCGACAGCGTCACCCGTACGGCTGCGGTTTCGCATCTGGTCACGATCGCCGCGCCGCCGCCGCCGCCTCCCGTCCCGCCACCGCCGCCCGTCCCGCCGGCCGTGTGCAGGGTGCCCAACGTCAAGGGCAAGTCACTCGCCGGGGCACGCAGGGCACTTGGTACGGCCGACTGCTCGGTCGGTCGCGTGACGACTCCACACAAGCCCAAGCGCGGCCCGGGCAGGGGCAAGAAGTGGGTGCTGGTCGTCGGTCGCGAGTCTCCGGGCGTGGGCCGCACCGGGCCGGGCGGATCCAAGGTCGCGCTCGGGCTCGCCTGGAAGGCCGTCAAGAAGTAGCCCGGCGAGCCCTATTCCCGGTCCCGTGCCCGGCGAATCTCGTCCAGCCGCTCGCGGAGCAGCGCCTCGGCCTCGTCCGGCTCGTAGAAGCGCTCGCCGATCGTCGCCTCCGGCATGAGCTCCTGGGCTGAGAAGTGCCCGGGCCGGCGGTGCGGATTGTCATAGCCGCCGTCGCTGCGGGTCGACGAGCGCAACCACCGTGGCGGGAGCTCGGCGCCGTGCTCGCGGATGAACTCGCGCGCCGCACCCACCGCCCGCTTGGCCGCATCGGACTTGGGCGCCAGCGACAGGTAGATAGCCGCCTGGGCCAGCGCGAACTGGCACTCGGGCATGCCCACGTGCTCGACTGCGTCCGCCGCTGCGCTCGCCACCAGAAGCGCCTGCGGATCGGCGTTGCCGATGTCCTCGGAGGCCAGCACGACCATCCGGCGGACGATGAACCGCGGATCCTCACCGCCCTCGAGCATGACCGCGAGGTAGTACAGAGAGGCATCGGGGTCCGACCCGCGTGTCGCCTTGATCCAGGCCGAGATCGTGTCGTAGTGGCGATCGGCCTGGCGGTCATACAGGAGGGCGCGCCGCTGCAGCGCATCCTCGGCCGCCTCCAATCCCACCGTGCGATCGGCGCCGATCGTCTGACAGGCCAGCTCGAGCGCGTTGAGTGCCGTCCGCGCGTCGCCGGCCGACCGTGACGCCAGGAACTCGAGCGCCTCGGGCTGCACGTGGTCGACCGGGCCGCACTCGCCGCGATCCAGCGCCCGGTCGAGCAGCACCCGAACCTGCGCCGGCGTTAGCGCCTCGAGCTCGTACACCCGCGCGCGCGACAGAAGGGCCGAGTTGACCTCGAAGTACGGATTCTCGGTCGTCGCCCCGATCAGCGTCACCAGGCCCTCCTCGACCGCCGGGAGCAGCGCGTCCTGCTGCGCCTTGTTGAAGCGGTGGATCTCGTCCAAGAAGAAGATGGTCTTGCGGCCGCCCGCTGCCAGGCGCTGGCGGGCGCGTCCGATCACGCCGCGCACCTCGGCACGGCCCGCCTGCACCGCGCTCTCCTCCTCGAACGCCGCATCCGAGGCCTCGGCGATCAGCCGCGCCAGCGTGGTCTTGCCGCTGCCGGGCGGCCCGTGCAGGATCAT
>JAFASQ010000191.1 GCA_019244395.1 Solirubrobacterales bacterium
GCCTGACCGGACCGCCGCCGGGCCTGACCGGGCCACCGCCGCGCCCTCCCGGACCGCCGCCGCGCCCTCCCGGGCCACCGCCGCCCCCGCCAGGGTGCAAAACCCGCCAAAGTGGGAGCCCGCTCCGCGGTTCTGCGAGATAAGCGCCTCCACGGCGCTTATCCCACGGATGTCGACGGCAACGCGGCAGTTTTGCGTGTTTTGCACTGCCGGGCGGGCGCCGGCAGCGAACCCCGCCCCGGCGCCGGCAGCGCACACCGTCGTGGCGCCGGCCCAGGCCACGGCCGGCGCGGCCGACGCGGCCACCCCCACCGCGGCCGCCGAAGTCAACCCCACCGCGGCCGCCGCGGCCACTTCCGCAGTGACGCCAAAACCGGCGAAGTGCGTGTGCTCCGGCGTGCTCACCAGCCGCCGCCCCGAGCGCAGCGTGATCGCGATCCCGTCTCCGCGCCGTGACAGGTGCACTCGCGTCACCCGCGCCGGCCCGAAACAACCGTCCCCCCACGCCGACAGCACGTCGTCCCCGACCGCCACCTCCTCGATGGGCCGGCGCGACCCGTCGGCCATCGTCACCAGCGTGCCGGCGATCAGGCACTGGGCATCGTCGCCCACCACCATCAGGTTTCGGCGCTCCTCGGCCAGCAGCTGCAGCCAGCGGTATTGGGCGTGGTTGGTGTCCTGGTACTCGTCGACCAGCACGTGGCGAAAGCCGGTGGCGTACTGGTCGCGAACCTCCTGGAAGAGCTGCAGAACGTTGACGGCGTTGACGAGCAGGTCATCGAAGTCCATCGCGTTCATGCGGTGAAGCTCCCGCTCGTACATCCGGTACGCGTCGGCCACCGTCTGCTCAAAGTAGGAGCCGACCATGCGCCCGTAGGCGTCGGCGTCGCGCAGCTTGTTCTTGGCGTCCGAGATCTGGCTGTGGATCGCCGCGGGTGTGAACCGCTTGGGATCAATCCCCAGCTCGTCCAGGCAGCGCTTGACCAGCCGCCGCGAGTCGGCCTGGTCATAGATGGTGAACCGGCGGGTGTAGCCGAGCCGGTCGGCGTGCGCCCTCAGCATCCGGGCGCAGGCGGCGTGAAAGGTCATCACCCACATCGCCCGTACCCGCCGGCCGACCAGCAGCTCGGCTCGATCGCGCATCTCGCCCGCCGCCTTGTTGGTGAACGTGATGGCCAGGATCTCGTTCGGCTTGGCCCCATCGGTGGCGATCAGGTATGCGATCCGGTGGGTCAGCACACGAGTCTTGCCGGAGCCGGCGCCGGCCAGGATGAGGAGCGGCCCCTCGCCGTAGGTGACGGCCTCGCGCTGGGGCTCGTTCAGCCCGGCGAGCAGCGTTTCAAGCTCGGTGGCGGTCTCAGCCATGGGTCGATTGCAACGGTAGCGACGGCGGTGGTCTGAAACTCTCCCCTCGTGACCAACATGCTGGAGGAACTCAGAGCGGCCTGCGCCCTCGTGGCCGAGCGGGCCGAGTACGTGCATATCGAGCACGACCGCATCGCCGCCTATGTGGCCACGCTTCCGATCGATCTGCCGCCCGGCGGCCCCGACCCCGAGGTTCACCCGATCGAAGGCACGCGCGAGGAGCTGGCCGCCTTCTGGCTGACGCTCGACGCGATCAACTTCGGCTCGGGCTGGTTTCCCACCCTGCGCAAGCGCGCAGGCCGCTCGGGCTACCTCACGATCGCCAGTGCGCTCCGCGACCGGTTCGTCGCCCGTGGCCCGTGGCCGGCTCCGACGCTGGCCGTGATCGACCGAGCCGAGATCGCCAGAACCCTCGGCCAGGACCCGCAGCACGAGTTGATGGGGCTGTTCGCCGGATCACTGAACGACTTCGGTCGCCACGTAGCGGCAGAGCACGACGGGCGCTTCGCCGGCGTCGTCGATTCGGCCGGGAGCTCCGCGGTCGTTCTCGTGGAGCGCCTGAAAGGGTGGGACAGCTTCGCCGACACCTCCCGCTACGGCAGTCTCGCGCTCCCGTTCGTCAAGCGCGCCCAGATCGCCGCCGCCGACCTCGCGCGCGCCGGCGTGGCCGCCTTCCGCGACCTCGACCAGCTGACGATGTTCGCCGACAACCTGGTGCCGCACGTTCTGCGCCTGGACGGCCTGCTCACCTACGAGGCCGCCCTCCTCGCGCGCATCGAAAACGGGGAGCTGATCGAGCACGGCTCGAGCGAGGAGGTCGAGATCCGGGCCTGCGCCCTGCGCACGGTGTCGCTCCTTGCCGCCGAGCGCGCCGGCGCCGTCGAGGCCGACATCGATGCCGTGCTGTGGCACCGAGGGCAGGAGCCGCGCTACAAAGCGGTCCCGCGCCACCGATCCCGCTGCACGGCGTACTAAACGTGGGCCCTGTGCCGCGGGACTAGCCGCCTATCGCCTCCATCCGCGCCCGTGCGATCGCCTCGGCGCCGGCCTCGCCCACGAGCATCTCCGGCCGGATCGTCCAGCTGCCCAGCAGGTCCAGCGCAGGGTAGCGGCCGGTTGAGGCCAGCAGCGGATCGAGCGCGATGACGGTCGTCTCGCCACCGAGCGGCTCCGAGGCGGTGGCGATCACGGTCACCGAGCCGCCGGCGGCGATGTTCTTGGCCGACGCCAGCAGCTTCCGCGCCGCGTGCGGCTGAACCCCGGACAGCGTGTCGATGAGCACGACCACGTGCGAGCCGCGCGCGGCAAGCCGGCGGGCTTGATCGATCGCGCGCTCGAGCGTCTGCGCCTGCGCATCGGCCGAGGCCGCAAAGCTGACCGCAGCGTCCGGCGCCACCGGCCCCTCCTGCCACTCGCTGATCTCCTCGGGACGCACCCCGGCGAGGACGAGTGACAGGTGGATGTCCTGCGTCCCGGTAAGGGTCGCGGCGAGGCGGCGCAGCGCCTCGGTCTTGCCGGCGCCTGCCGGCCCGGCAATGATTACCCGCGAACCGAGGCCGAAAGGCGTGAGCCACTCGATCGCCTTGATCGTCGGATCATCGGATCCGAACTTGAACCGCTCGCTCGGGAAGGCCGCGGGCAGGTCGTCGAAGCGCGTGCTGTCGACCACCTCTTCGGCCGGTCGGTCGTTGATCGTGTCGATCCGAATCAGCGAGGCGAACCGCTCGGAGCGGCGGGGCGACCGACGCGGGCCGGAGATCTTGTCTCCCGGCACCAGTTCGCAACGCTTGACCTGGGCAGCCGAAACGTATACGTCGTCTTCGGAGGGCTCGGGCGGGTTGACTCGCAGGAACCCGGAGCCGTTGGGCAGGAGTTCGACCTCGCCCTCGACGATCTCCTCCTCGGCTTGGCCGCGGTCCCGCTCGGCCCGCACCTCCGGCTCGCGCTCGGCCCGCACCTCCGGCTCGCGCCGGCGCTTACCTCGGACCGCCCGCTCGACTTGCTCCTCGATTTCCTCCAGACCCTCGGGCGCCGGTCCGGCGGCTGCCTCGCCCTCTTCGTCGGCGGGCACGGTCTCCTCTTCGCCGGCGGGCGCGGTCTCCTCTTCGTCCTCGCGGGCGCCACCGCGGCCCCGCCCGCCGCGCCGCCCCCGGCGGCGCCGGGCGGATGGACGCTCTTCCTCGACCGGAGCCCCGGCTTCTTCTTCCTCCTCCGCGACGGTCGATCCACCGCCCTGGCGGGTGAGGATCGCATCGACTAGCTCAGCCTTGCGTAGGCGGCGATAGCCGTCGATCGAGAGCTCGGACGCCAGGGCGTGAAGGTCGGCCAACGGGCTTGCGGCGAGCGCATCGCGGTCCAGGATCGACATGGGGTACCTCCTCGTGGGTTTGATCGGTGGGCTCCGGTCGCGTTGCGCCAGCGACCGGCGATTCGCCCCTCAGGCTAGCGGGGCGCGGCGCGGCGCTCGTCGCGGGGCGCGCCGCCCCGCCCGTCGCGGGAATCACCGCCGCGCTCCTCGCGGGATCCACCGCCGCGCTCCTCGCGCGATCCGCCGCTGCGCTCCTCGCGCGATCCGCCGCCGCGCTCCTCGTCGGATCCACGGCCGCTCGGCTCGCGCCGCAGCTCACCGGCCAGCCTCAATGCCGGGTCCACCTGCGCCTCGCCCGCCAACGCGGCCCGGACCGCCAGGAAGTCGGCCACGTCGGCCACATCATGGACGCGCAGAATGTGAGCGCCGGCGTCCACCCCGTGCCCGATCGCAGCGAGCGTTCCGGCCATCCGCGCCCGCGGGGGGCGGCCGGTGATCGCGCCGACGAAGTCTTTGCGCGAGACGGCCAGCAGCACCGGCCGGCCGAGCGCGTGGAGCGCCGGGAGCGCGCGCAACACCTCGACCGTCTGCGCCGGCGTCTTGCCAAAGTCCGGTCCCGGATCCAGGATCAGCTGCTCGAACGCGACGCCCCGCTCGAGCGCTGCCGCGATTCGCTCGCGCAGGAAGCGATCAACGTCACTGGCCACCCGGCCGTCGAACGCTTGATCGAGCAGCTTCTCCTTGGGAGCCGCTCGCGTGTGCATGAGCACGAGTCCCGCACCGCTCCGCGCGCACACATCGGCCAGCGAGGGCTCACGTAGGCCGCTCACGTCGTTGACGATCGTCGCTCCCGCTGCGACGGCCGCCCGAGCAACCAGAGGCTTGTAGGTGTCGACCGACACCAGCGCGCCGAGCTCGCCGGCCACCCGTTTGATCAGCGGCACCACGCGCGCGATCTCATCCGCCGCCGCCACCGCCGGCATCCCGGTGACGCCGGATTCCCCGCCGATGTCAATCACGTCAGCGCCCGCCTCGAGCAGCTCCGCGGCCAGCGCCACGCGATCCTCCAGCGTACGGTGCCGCCCGGCGTCCGAGAACGAGTCGGGGCTGGCGTTGACGATCCCCATGAGCCACGGCCGGCCACCCAGCTCGAACGTCCTGCCGCCCGCCCGCAGACGAAGCGTCGGCGCACGAGCCACATCTGAATCGCCCATCCCCCGGAGCGTATCCCGGACCGGGGCCGGGGGCTGCGCTAGGTGCCGCCCGCCTTGCGGAACAGGTTCAGCACGATGTCGTACATCGCCGGCGAGGTTTCCTGGTAGCCCGGGCAGCAGGTCGGTCCACCTACGTCGCTGATCCCGATCTCGAGATGGGGCACGTCCGAGATGCCCACGCTGCCGCAGCCGACGTCGGCGATCGGCTGGCCGGCGCTGACCTGCGCCCCGACCGGCACGAGCGCCGGCATGGCGTGCCCGTAGTAGATGTACCGGCCGGCGTAGGGGCCGCTCGCGACCTTGAGCACTGGGGCGGCCGATCCGAACCCGTCGATCCCCTCCTGCACGATCGTCCCGGAGGTCACCGCAACCTCGACCGCGCCCGCCCCGCAGAGGTTGTTCACCATCCCGATGTCAATCCCCTGATCGAGCGTCCACTCCCTCGAGGGCAGGACCTTCGAGACGGGCTGGAGCGGGAATACCCAGCCGCTGGAAGAGGTCGTCGAGCTACTCGGGGTGTCGAGCACGCCCGATCCCTGTGCGGTGTTTTTGACCGCCGTCAGGAGCGTCGCGGCGGCCCGGCTTCCGACCACACCGTTCGCCGGCATCAGGTTCTGCGCTTGCTTGAAACTGATCACCGCGGCCCGCGTTATCGAGCCGAAATAGCCGGTTGGCGGGACCGTGTAGCCGACGTCGGTCAGCCAGGTCTGAAGCGTTTTCACATCTGTGCCCGACTCCCCCTTGCGCAACGTGCGCGTGAACACGGCCGTGGAGGCGCTCGCCCTCACGATCCCGTGACTGGGCTTTGGCTGCACCATCGCCGCGCCGCCCGAGGCCGACGGGGCGGCGAGGGCATTCGACGCCGGAGCGACCAGCGCCAGGCCCAACAGCGCGGCGAACGCCGGGATACGACCCATCGCAACTCGACGGTCGACCGTTAGCCCCTCCCACCGCTCCCGCGAGCTGTCCTTGCGCTGTCTCCATCTACGAAAGCTGCTGGAAACGAACACGGACGGTCCTCCGTGGGCGAGGCGTTGCAGTTGGCGCCTGGGCCTGCGGAGTTAGCTGACGGGCTAGCGCTCCTGGGGGTGAGCGCTTCTCGCGGATCACCGCGAGACTCGCCCCAACGAATTGGGTCCTCCGCTCCCCGGTTTGGCCGGCCGGGGATTCGGCGGTCCGCAACCTATCACAAAGAGCCGATGTGGGCGCCTGGTTACGTAGACCGGCTCAGGCGCTCCGGTGTGCCGGGTCGACCACCCCGTCCTGGCGGCGCTTGGCCACGACCTCCTGGATCCGCTGGAGCGCCTCCTCCGACATCCGCCGGATCTCCCAGTGCGTCAGCTTCATCACCCGCATCGGGGAGGTGGCAACCACGTCGGCGTTGCGCGGCTCATGCTCGAGGAGACCCATCTCGCCGATCAGATCGCCCTCCTTCAGCGACGCGATCGTATTGCCGTCGCGGATCCCGTCGGCACTGCCCTCCTCTATCGCGATTAGGTCGGTCGAGTAGTCCCCATGCTTCATCAGGATCTGGCCTTCGGCCACGCTGGTCTCGGTGGCGAAGGCGGCCAGCCGCTTTGCCTCCTCCGCGGACAGATGGGAGAAGATCGGGATGGCGGTCAGGCGGTGGGATCCATCGGCCTGTGTTCACCAGATTCTGGTCAGAGCGCCTGCACCTCGGAGGTGATGTCGCTTACCGATTGCTTGGCGTCGCCGAACAGCATCGCGGTTTTGGGGTCGTAGAACAGCGGATTGTCGATGCCCGCGAACCCCGAAGCCATCGATCGTTTGAGAACGATCACCGAGCCGGACTGGTCGACCTCGAGGATCGGCATCCCGTAGATGGGGGAGCCGGGCTCGTTCTTGGCCGCCGGGTTGGTGACGTCGTTGGCGCCGATGACCAGGGTGACGTCGGTGCGACCGAACTCGGGATTGATCTCGTCCATCTCTCTGAGCAGGTCGTAGGGGACGTCGGCCTCGGCGAGGAGCACGTTCATGTGACCGGGCATCCGTCCCGCCACCGGGTGGATGGCGAACTTGACCGTCACCCCCTTGTTCTCGAGCGCCTTCTCTAGCTCGCGGACGGCATGCTGGGCCTGCGCCACCGCCATCCCGTAGCCGGGCGCGATGACCACCTGGCGCGCGTAGGAGAGTTGGATCGCGACGTCCTGCGGGCTGGTGGAGCGGACCGGGCCGCGATCCTCCACGCCGGGACCCCCGGCCGGAGCGGCGATGGCTCCCCCGAATCCGCCGGCCACGATGGCCGGGACTGAGCGGTTCATCGCTTTGGCCATCAGGTTGGTCAGGATGGTTCCGGACGCGCCGACGATCATCCCGGCCACGATCATCGCGGTGTTGTTCAAAGCGATCCCGGTAGCGGCGGCCGACAGGCCGGTGAACGCATTCAAGAGCGAGATCACCACCGGCATATCCGCCCCCCCGATCGGCAGCACCACCATGTTGCCCAGGATCGCCGCGGCGAGGAGGATGCCCAGGATGAATAGGCCCTGCGAGTGCGTGCCCGCCGCGAGCACGATCGCTGAGGCGACGCAGATCACGAACAGCACCCCGTTGATGACGGTCTGGCCGGGCAGCTTGATCGGCCGCCCCGGGAGGATCTCCTGCAGCTTGCCGAAGGCGATATTCGACCCCCAGAACGAGATCGACCCGACGATCGCCGCGAATAGCGTCGGGATCTGCGACTTCTGAATCCATACCCCGCCGCCCGCCGCGAAGTGGTGGCGGTACTCAATCCAGGCGATGATCGCCACCGCCCCGCCGCCCACGCCGTTAAACAGCGCGACCATCTGGGGCATCGCCGTCATGCGCACGTTGCGCGCCGCCGGCACCCCGACCGCGGTCCCGATCACCAGCCCCAGCGCGATCAGCCACGGCGCGCTCCCGCTCAGCACGTGCGGCGTCAGCAGCGTCGCCACCACCGCGATCGCCATCCCGACCGCCGCGATCATGTTGCCGCGCACCGCCGTTCGTGGCCCGGTCAGCCCGCTCATCCCGTAGATGAACAGCGCGAAGGCGACGATGTAGCAAGCGTCGATGAAGTTCGTCCGCTGCAAGAAGATCGTCGCCGCGGTCACTTCTCCGGGCCCTCGATCTCCTCGGCGCGCTCCCCCGCCGGCACCTCAGGCTTTCGCTTGAACATCCCCAGCATCCGATCGGTCACCAAAAAGCCGCCCACGATGTTGATCGTGCCGAACGCGATCGCGACGACGAGCAGCGCGTGCTCCAGCACCCCATGCGCCTCGTGCATCAACAACAGGCCGCCGAGCAGCACGATCCCGTGAATCGCGTTCGTGCCCGACATCAGCGGCGTATGCAGCGTGTTGGGCACCTTCGAGATCACCTCGAACCCGACGAACGCGGCCAGGACGAGGATCGCGATCTCGGTGATCGTGCTCACGGTTCCCCCTTACGAACTGGTCGCTGTGGCTGCCCCGGCGGCCGCCCGCGCCGCCTCGTGGACAATTTCTCCCTCGCGGGTGATGCACGCCCCGGCGATCACCTCGTCCTCGAAATCCAGCTCTAACTTGCCCTCTTTGATCATCAGCCCGAGCAGCGACTGGATATTGCGCGCGTAGAGCTGCGAGGCGTGCTCGGCCATCGTCGACGGCACGTTCAGCGGCCCGAGGATCTTCACGTCGTGGCGCACCACGGTCTGACCCGCTTCGGTCAGCTCGCAATTACCGCCCGTCTCGGCGGCCAGATCCACGATCACCGACCCCGGCTTCATCTTCTGGACCGCCTCCTCGGTGACCAGAATCGGCGCGCGGCGCCCGGGGACGGCTGCAGTGGTGATCACGACGTCGACCTTGCCGATCGCCTCGGCCATGAGTTCCTGCTGCCGGGCCTGCTGCTCGGGCGTGAGCTCCTTGGCGTACCCGCCCGCGCCCTCCAGATCGCCACCGAGATCGAACTCCAGAAAGTGCGCGCCGAGCGACTCGACCTGCTCCTTGACCGCCGCCCGCACGTCGAAGCCCTGAACCACTGCCCCCAGCCGCCGGGCGGTCGCGATCGCCTGTAGGCCGGCCACGCCGGCGCCCAGCACCAGCACGGTAGCGGGGCGGATCGTGCCCGCCGCGGTCATCAGCATCGGATAGAACCGCCCGAGCTCCTGCGCGCCGATCAAGGCCGCCCGATACCCGGCGATATTCGCCTGCGAGGACAGGGCGTCCATCGACTGGGCCCGGCTGATCCGCGGAATCGCCTCCATCGCGAAGCTGGTCGCGCCGGTCTGAGCGATCGCCCGAATCGCCTCGCCCGCGGTCAACGGCTGCAGAAACCCGATCAACACGCTCTCCGAGCGCAGACGCCCGATCTCCTCGGCGCTCGGCGCGGTCACCTTCGCCACCACGTCCACCTCGTACGGACCTGCCGGGTCATCCACCATCCGCGCCCCCGCCTCCTCGTACTGGGCGTCGGGGATCAGCGCGCCCGCGCCCGCACCGCGCTCCACCATCACCTCGACCCCGTCCTCGCCGCCCGCCAGCTTGCCAACCACCTCGGGCACGAGCGCCACCCGGCGCTCGCCGTCGGCAGTCTCTTTGGGGACTCCGATCCGCATGCAGCGGCCCGGAGGCTATCGGTTTTGTCCCCGACCTAACCAGGCTCAGGGCTGGCCGAGCGGCGCCAGGCTCAGAGCAGTCAGCAGCCCGGCATCGGCGGCCAGGCGGTCAAGTTCGAGCCCAGCCGCCCGATGTACTACGGCGCGTCGCGTGCGTGCGGGGCGCACGTGAGCTGGTCGATGAGCCGGCGGGGCAACGCCTGCCGTGCGCGGAGCCGTGGCCGGCCGCGCAGGTGCGCGGTGGACGGCCGTGGCGTGGCGCCGCGTCACGGGCGCCAGGGGCAGGGGCTTGGCCTCGAGCGCCAGCAACGCTTCGGCGGTCACCCAGGTCGGCGTCTGGTCGGTCGCCCGCGAGTAGCGGACGTGGCCGTCGCTCGCGATCAGCGAGCGCAGGTAGTCGAGCGGGGACACCCCTCGCCGGCGCACGGAGCCCGGGTCGACGCCCGCGGCGATGAGTCCCTGGACGGCGAACGCGGTCGACTGGGCGTTCGAGTCGCCACCCGGCATGCTGGGAAATCCGCCGTCGCCGCCCTGCCGGGCGGCGAGGAACCGCACCGCGCGAGAGCGCGCGCGTGCGCCCGCCGCGCCGCCGCCTCCAGCCAGCGCCTGAAGCGCGGCGCCGGTGTCGTCCACGTCGCTCGAGCCGCCGCGGGTGGCGAAGTTGAAGCCGCCGTCGGCGTTCTGCTGGCGCACCAGCCACGACAGCATCGCCGCCGGCGGTCCGACTCTCGCCGCCCGCAGCGCCAGCAGGGCGAACGCGGTCAGGTTGACCTGGTTGCCCACCGAGCCGCCCGGCCGGATATCCCGCTCGAGCGCTCCCAGCAGGTTGCGCCCGCCAAAGTTCACCGCTGAGGAGTCCGCCGCCCGCGCCACGAGAATCGTCCGCGCGATCGACCCTGGATCCGATGCCGACGCCACTCCCCCGCGCACGTAGTCGAGCAGGCTGTGCTCGTCCCGGACGACGTCCTGGGGATTGACGCCGGCGGCGGCGAGACCGAGCGCGGCCCACCCGGAGTACAACGGCGAGGACGCGGAACCCGGCGACGGACCGAAGCCGCCGTCGGGGTTCTGGGCGGCCAGGAGGTAGCCGGCGGGGGTGGCGGCGGCCTGCGCGGTGCCCAGCCGGCTCCAGGGAACCCCGCCTCCTCCCGCTCCCATGCTTGGCTGGCCAGCCAGCCAGCCGAGCGAAATGGTTGCGATGAGGAGCGCTAGGCCGGCGCGACCCGGGGCACCGCCGACGGGAGCCGGGGGACCGCCGGCGCGACCCGAGGCATCGCCGGCGCGACCCGAGGCATCGCCGACGGGACCCGAGGCATCGCCGGCGGGCCGCCACGTCACCTGCAGCCGCGTCGCGAACCGGCTAAGCGACCGGATCAGCGCGGGCCCCAGCGCCAGCGCGAACAGCAGACATCCCACCGCATGCACGGCGTCGAACCCGATCCCCTTGCCCACGTAGACGCCGAGCGCGGCGAGGCTGTGGTCGCTGTAGGTAACCCAGTCGCCTACGTCCTGGAGGGCGGTGAACCCGAATCCCACCGCCGCGCAGATGAGCGCGAGCGGCCAGCGCCCGATCCGGTGGCGGCTCACCACAGCCACGGCGGCTCCGATCACACCGACCAGCCCCCAGCCCGACATCTGCCACGGCGTCCACGGCCCCTGCCCGAAGAAGAAGTTCGAGGCCAGGCCGGCCAGCGCCCCCACCGCGAAGCCCGGCCCGCCGCCCAGGGCGTAGCCCGAGATGAGCACGATGTCGGTCGTCGGCTTGACGTTCGGGACCGCGGCAAAGGCGATCCGGCCCAACGCGGCGAACGCGGCCAGCGTGCCGACGAGCGCCACGATCCGGGCGTCGGGATGGGCGCGCTCATACCAGGCGAATCCGCCGGCCAGGGCAAGGGCGAGGATCAGGAACGCCCCGACTTGCCAGCTCATGCGCCTACCTCGAAGAACGGCGCCAGCAGCGACAGGCCCTCCTCTGGCCGCAGTGCGCCACCCGCGCCACCGAGGATGCGCGCGGTCTCGGTGGCGAAGTAGGTGCCGCCGGCGAGCACCTCGCTCGGCGAGCCGTCCGCGATCGGCGAGCCATCGCCCAGGAGAATCACGCGCTGAGCGAACGCGGCCACGAACTCCGGGTCGTGCGTGGCGACGAGGACGGCAGCGTCGAGCTCGCACAGGAGCGCGGCCAGCTCGGCCTTGCGCCGCCGGTCCATGCCGCGGGTGGGCTCGTCCAGGCAGACGACGACGGCCGCCTGTTCGGGGTCGTCGAGCACGATGGCCAGGGCCAGCCGCTGTTTCTCGCCGCCCGAGAGGTCGCGCGGATGGCGCTCGCGCAGCGCCGGATCGCCGAGCCCCACGGTGGCCAACGCGGTCGGCGAGGCCTCCTGGGCGACCCGCTCGTGAACCAGGTAATCGGTCGGGTTCTGGAGCAGCAGCGCGACCCTCCCGGCGCTCGTGACCTTCCCGCGCGTGGGACGCATCAGCCGAGCGGCATGGCGTAGCAGCGTCGACTTGCCGGCGCCGTTGCGCCCCATCACCGCCACGCGCTCGCCGGGGCCGAGCGACAGCGACACCCCACGGAGGACGACCCGGCCGCGATCGAGCTCATGCCAGACGCGGTCGAACTTCAGAGCGCTGTCTCCGGCGCGCCGAACCTTCCGGGGGTTCAACCGGCCAGAGGCGCCGCCCGCGATGGGGTCGGCGGTTCCCAACAGCCCGTGCGCGCGCAGCGTGGAGCGGGCCGCCTTGACCCCCGCGGCGGGCGCCAGTCCCAGACCGGACAACAGCCGGGCCCCAGGGGTGGCCAGCTCCGGCGCCTCGGCGCAGGCCCAGGCCAGAAACTCGGCCGGAGGTGCGTCGCATACCACGCGGCCGGCGCGCATGGCGATCGCCCGGTCGGCGAAGCCTAGACAGCGCTCGAGCCGGTGCTCGGCGAGCACGATGGCCGCGTCGAAGTCCTCGCCCAGGCGCCTGAGGAGCGCGATCAGCTCATCGCCGGCCACCGGGTCGAGCTGCGATGTGGGCTCGTCGAGCAGGATCAACTGCGGCCGCCCCACGAGCGCCGCGCCGAGGGCTACACGCTGCAGCTCGCCCCCGGACAGCTCGGCGGTGGGCCGGTCGAGCAGATCGGCGATCCCGAGCGCCAGGGCCACCTCCTCGACCCCCCGCGCGACGGCGGGCGCCGGCTCACCTCGGTTCTCCAGCGGCAGCGCGAGCTCCGCGCGCACCGTGCCCATCACGACCTGCGTCTCCGGATCCTGGAATAACGTACCGACAGCACGGGCCACCTCGCCCGGGCCATGATCGCGCGTGTCCATCCCGGCGACGGTCGCGCGGCCCGCGAACACGCCGCCGTGGAAGTGCGGCACGAGCCCGTTGGCGACGCGCAGCAGCGTCGACTTGCCTGAGCCCGACCCCCCGGCCAGCACGACCAGCTCGCCGGGCGCGAGCTCGAGCCCGACCTCGAGCAGCGCCGGCGCAGCGGCTCCCGGATACGAGTACGTCACCCCGTCCAGCGAAAGGACGCTCACCGTTCGATCCCCCTCCGGTCAGCGAACGGCGCCAGTGCGAACGCCACCAACCCGGTCGCGACGGCCACGCTGCCAACCCCCACCGGGACGTGCAGCGCCGGGTCTGAACCGAACCGGGCCAGCCCGGCCACGCGGGCTCCGACGCCAAGCGCCACGATGGCCAGCGCCGAGGCAGCAAAGGTCAGGTCGTGGCGCGACCATGGCGTGTTTGCGGCGGCGCCTCGCGGGGCGCGTCGCGCCGCCCCGTAGCCACGCACCTCGAGCGCGGCAGCCACGTCGAGCGCTCGGTCGAGCACGCCCGAGGACGCCGCGCGCATCAGCTGGACGCGAGACGGCGGCCGGCCCGGCCGGCATCGCTGGGCATCGCCGAGCCGGCGGGCGTCGCGGGCGAGCAGCGGGACCATCCGCGTGGCCAGCGTCGCGCTCAGCGCGGAGTGGAACGAGAAGCGCCGGAACAGCCGCAGGACATCGTCAGGGTCGATCGCGGCCGTGTACAGGGCGGCGCAGAGAATCAGCGCAACCGCACGCAGGCCAAGCACGGCGCCGGCCACCGTCGCCTCGAGGGTGATGTCGGTCTGGCCGAGCACGGGCAGGTCGCCCAACCGCGCGATCACCGTGAGCCCATCGCGCACGACGAGCGCATTGACCGCCATGACGAGCAAGCCGAGCGGCAACGCGAAGCGCAGGGCCCGGCACAGCTCGCGCCCCACCCCAGAGCCGACGGCAGCACCGGCGATCCCCACCACGACCGCCCCCAAGGCCACCGGCCCCGATAGCACGAGCGCCGCCAGCGCGAGCGCGAGGCAGTAGGTGCAGCCGACGCCGGCGCGGGCGGCATGCAGCGGGCTGGGGCGGCGACGGTAGATCAACGGGCCGCCTCCAGCGGCAGCGGTAGGTCGGTGCCACCCTGGACGGCGAGCGCGAAGTGGTTGTGCAGCCTCGCGGGCGTAAGGGCCGCCGCCGCCGCGGACACCCCGCCCACGTCGGTGCCGGTGATCAGCCAAGTCGGTGCGGCCGAGCCCTGCGCGGTGGCCGCGATCAGACCCGCGTCCGGGCCCAGCGTGCGCACGACGTGAGCCTGCGGATCGAGGAGCTCTAGTGTGCCGCCGTCCGCACCGGCTAACCGCGCGTAGATCCCGCTCGAGGCGGGGCCGTTCCCGATCAGCGTGGCCGCCAGCTGGCCGCGCACGTCCTTCCATGTCCCGACCACCACCGCGATCGAGTCGGTCCCGGAGGCGCTCCCGATCACCTGGGTGGCGGCGGGAACGCCGATCGCCTTGAGCTCCGAAGCGATCCGTGTGCACGCCGTGGTGGTGTCCGACCCACAGGCGAGAGTCGTCGGCCACCGCCGGCCCCCGCTCCCGTGCAGGAACGGCTCCGGAAACGAGCCGACCACGGCCGGGATCGAATCGGTGGCGGTCCAGTCGTGCAGGTCCCACCAGATCCGGTCGCCGCGATGGACCGCGGTGCCCGCCGCGCCCTGCGCTGCCTCAACCCCGTTGACGTAATAGAACCAGTCGCGCCGGGACGCGCTGCCGGACAGACCGTTGATCGACTGGACGAACCCGCCGCCGTAGTGCGTCGTGACGCGGAAGGATCGCTCGAGCATGCGCATCACGGTCTGCGAGCCGGCGACCTGCCGCTCGGCGACCGACGCGACGGGCGCGGCGCCGAAGTCCCGGGTGACCGTGAGTGTGACGCCCGAGGTGCCCTTGCCGGCACCCAGGCCGCAGCCGGCGAGCGCGACCGCCGAGGCGATCGCCCTCGCCGTGACCGCAACCGTCCGGCTCATGGCAGTCGCGGGCCGCCCAGCCTCACTTGACGATCTTGAACAGCAGCCGCTCCCCGGCGCGCAGCTTGATGTCGCAGATCCCCGTGCTCGAGGACTTGCCGTTGACGAACACGCTCCAGAAATCGGAACCGGCCGGCTTTACCCCAAGGATCGACGTGACGAAGATGCCTCCCACTGAGGCGTAGTACTTGCCGGTCCATTTGCCGTGCGTGGCCGCGTCAAGCGCGCCGGCCGCGCTGTTGCCCGAGCACTTGCCGTGCGGGGTGGCGCCCTTGGTGATCCAGCCCTTCTCTCCGTGCACGGTGCTCGGCCGCAGCAGGGTCTTGGTCAGGCTCTTGACCTGAACGCTCACGGCCGGTCCGGTGCCGGCGCCAAGCGCTGCGCCGGAGGCCGCCAAGGCGATGACGAGCGCTCCCGCGAGCGCGACCAGGGACTTGCGATGCATGAGGGCCACCCCTTTCCACGAGGGCTATCGGCTTTGCGGTCGGAGGCTGGTCTCCTGGCTTCGGGCCTACCGCTCGCGCCTTCCCAGCTGACTCCACGTCAGCCAGTGGCTTCGTGCGATCGGCGTCCCCGATCACAGTGGCGGGTCCGCGCCGGAATCACACCGGCTTCCCATCACCACCGACCTCGAACGGGAGGATGGTACCGGTCAGACGACGTCGGCGGCGTCCCCGGGCTGTGCTGAATTTGGTCGCTTATGGCGACCAAATTCAGCGCGCTCCACCTCCGGCTCTAGACTCGGGCCGAGCCAATGACCATCAACCTAACCCGGATCTACACCCGCCTGGGCGACTCGGGCGAGACCCATCTGGGCGACATGAGCCGGGTGCCGAAGACGCACCCCCGGATCGAGGCCTACGGCACCGTCGACGAGCTCAACGCCCACATCGGGCTTGCGTTGACGGTCGATGACCTGCCGGCGCAGTATGCGCAGTGGCTGCGACGGATCCAGAACGACCTGTTCGACGTCGGGGCCGACATCTCGGCGCCACACGAGGCGGACCGTGAGCGCCTGCGGGTGGTTCCCGAGCAGACAGCGTGGCTCGAGGAGCGCTGCGACGAGGTCAACGCCACACTCAAGCCGCTGAAGTCGTTCGTCCTCCCGGGGGGAACGAAGGCGGCCGCCCAGCTCCACGTGTGCCGGACGGTGTGCCGGCGCGCCGAGCGGCTCGCCGTCGCGTGCGGGGAGGAGCTCGGCCCGGAGGTCGTGCGTTACTTGAATCGGCTCTCGGACCTGCTGTTCATCCTGAGCCGGGGCGCCAACGCCGACGAGGACCCGCTGTGGGAGCCGGGCCGCTACCGGGAGTAGCGAACAGCTAGCGTCGCACGCTCAGTAGTACGGCGGTCGACAAGGTCAGGCTGAGCGCCGCGATCCCCGCCGCACCGAGCACGAACCCCCGGTGAGCCTGGACGTAGGAGACGACGTCGTGCGTCCGGGCCACCACGAGGACGCCGCTGAGTACGACGGCGGCCATGACCACCACCCCCGGGGCGCCGAGCGCAGCCCGGATCGACACCCGGTCGTGGCGCTCGCGCTCCGGAGAGCGCCGGCGTTCGGCGCCGAGCAGCGCGGCCGCCGCGCACAGCGTCCAGCTCGCCGCCACCAGGAACCCGCCGAGCACGTCGCTCGGGTAGTGCGTCCCGGTGGCCAGCAGCGAGTAGCCGACGGCGATGGCCAGCGACGCCCCGAGCGCCGCGACCACGGGACGCAGGCGAGCCGACGCGGCGAGCACCGACGCCAGCACCAGCGCCATGACGGCGGTCGAGTGGCCGCTCGGCCACGAGGCAGGCGGCAGCCACGACACTCCGCCGGCAAACAGCGAGCCCGGCCGCGGCGCCGCGAGCAGGTGCTTGAGCACCTCGGTGGTCACGTTCGCGCCGAGGACGATCGCCCCCACGGCGAGCACGACGCGCGGCCGTCGCCGAAGCAGGGCGACCACGAGCGGGGCCAGGACGAGGTAGGCATAGGGGTTTACGTCAAACAGGCGCACGAAGTGGCCCGCGGTCGACGCGATTCGGCCGTGAGCCTTCAGGTCGACGGACTGCAGGTAGATCGACTGGTCGAGGTGCCTGAAGAAGCCGATGTGAAAGGCGGCGAACCACACCAGCGCCAGCAGCGCCACGCAGCCACCCGCCCCCAGCATCGCGTTTCGGGCGCGCATTGGCATTCGCCCAGCCTAGTACGACCTCACGCAATGAAGTCCGGTCCGGCCGGCGTCTCGCCGCCGGCTAGTGCGGGTCCAGCTGCTCGCGCGGCGCGCCGCGCGTGATGCGCATCTCGGGCGCCGAGCCGGTGCGGCGAACGTGGTCGTAGTGCTCGACGTACTCCGGGGAGGCGACGTCGACGCTCAACCCCTCGGTGAGCTCGAACCGGCCGGCCTCGTAGAGGAGCTCCTGGTAGCCCGGCGTCCCGCTCGGCCGTCCCTCCACGTCCAGGTGGTGCTGGCCGGTGCCGAGGATCCACCGCTGGCCGTCGGCGCCGGGGTCGACGGTCATCTTGGCCGGCCGAGCCTCGCGACTGTGCTTAGCGGCGTCGCCGTCGCCTCGGGGCCGTGCGTGCGCGGCGACGAGAGCGCGCCGGAGGCGCTCGAAGTTGCGGCGATAAGGCGCCGGGACGATGGCCACCGGACCGGACTGCCCGGCGCCGGAGCGGATGGCCTCCGCCACGGGTCCGACGAGGACGAACTCGACCTGGTTTGCCTTGAGCCATTTGAGGACGGCGATCGATTCGCCGGCCAGGTGCTCGAAGCCCTGGGCGGCGGGGATCGGGCGGGTGTCGATCTGCGGGGTTCGGCGTCTGAGCAGCATGGTCCCTGGCTTTCGCCGCTGCTGTGCGGAGTCCTTCCGCCCGGGGCGGGTCCGTGCGCTAACGTGCCCTCCCGGTGAGCCGGGAAGCCTGGTCGGCGCTCGTCCCCGACCCAGGAGCCCGATGTCCCCCGCCCTCGCCGTCCCGCTCTTTCTCGTCTCGCTGGTGGTCACGCTCGGGGCGGCGCGGCTGTTCGCCCGGCGGCTGGACCGCCTCGGCGTCCGGTTCGGCTTGCCCGAGGCGCTGATCGGCCTGCTGACCGCGCTCGCCGCCGACGGGCCCGAGATCTCCTCGGCGCTGTTCGCGCTGCTCAAGGGAGCTCACGACGTCGGCGTGGGGGTGCTGATCGGCTCCAACGGCTTCAACCTCGCGGCGATGATTGGCTTGAGCGCGATACTGGCCGGGCGGGTCAGGCTGCCGCGGGAGGTCCTGCTGCTCGAGGGCACGGTGGGCCTGCTCGTGACCCTGCTCGCCGGCGCGCTGCTGCTGGGCTGGCTCTCCCCGGGCGCCGCCGCCGGGCTGTCGGCCATCGTGCTCATCCCGTACCTCACCCTGGTGATCGTGGGCGGCCACCTACTCGAGCGGTTGGCCGAAAAACCGCGCTCGCCCGCTGCGCGGCTGGCCCGAGCCCTGCACGAGCATCCCGGACCCGAGCGACCGGCCGCCCCGTCTGAGGATCCCACGCATCACCTGCTCGGGCTGATCGTGGTCGACCTGACCCTGATCATCGCGGGTAGCGCCGGGATGGTGGAGTCCGCGCTCAGCCTCGGCGAGCACTGGCACATCTCGGGCGCGGTGCTCGGCGTGGTGATCCTGGGTCCCCTGACCAGCATCCCGAACGCCGCCACCGCGGTGCGCCTGGGCCTGGCCGGCCGCGGCGCCGCGCTGGTCGGAGAAGCGTTCAACAGCAACACGATCAATCTGGCGGCCGGCGTGGTTCTTCCCTCGCTGTTCGTAACGCTGGTCGCGGTCACCACGCTGGGCAAGCTCCAGCTCGCCTGGCTGCTCGCGATGACGCTCTTCACGTTGACGGCCCTGGCCCGGCCCGGCGGCATGGCCCGGGGCGCCGGGGCGGCGCTCGTCGCCCTGTATTTCGCCTCCGCGGTGGGTACGCTCGTTGGCTCATGAACGAGCAGCAGATCCGCGCTCGGCGGCTCGCCAGGGAGAGGGAGCGCGAGCGCCGCGCCCGCGCCCGCCGTGCCCGGCTGATCGCCGTGGGGGCACTGCTGCTGGTCGGTCTGGCCGCCACCGCTATCGCGCTCGCCGCGAGCGGCGGCAAGAGCTCCGATCAGCACGCGCAGGCGGCCGCCACGACCTCCGCGCACCACACCGGCGCCACCGGCGCGGCCCGAGCCGGGCACGGGTCCTCGAGATCGACGACTCCCCACTCCACCGTGACCGGCGTCGCCACCGGCAAGCCCGGCACCGTGACGGTCCCGGTGCTCATGTACCACGTCATCAACCCGCCGCCCGCCGGGGCGCCGTACCCCGGCCTGTACGTCCCGGCCGACGAGTTCGCCGCCCAGATGCAAGCGCTCAAGGCCGCCGGCTGGCACGCCGTGACCATGGACCAGCTCGAGGCCAACTGGACACGCGGCGTGCCGCTGGGCCCCGGCAAGCCGATCGTGCTGACGTTCGACAACGGCTACGCCTCGCAATACATCAACGCGATGCCCATCCTCAAGCGGCTCGGGTGGGTCGGGAACGAGAACATCCAGCTGAGCGGCCTGCCGCCGTCGCAGGGCGGGCTCACCGACGCCCAGGTCCGCGGCCTGCTCGCCGCCGGCTGGGAGCTCGACACGCAGGGGATCAGCCACGCCGACCTAATCGTGCTCGACGCCAGTGAGCTCCACTATCAGGTCGATACGGCGCGCCAGATCTTGCGCCGGCGCTACGGCGTGCCCGTCAACTGGTTCTGCTACCCCTCGGGGCATTACAACGCGACGGTGATCGCGGCGGTCAAGGCCGCCGGTTACGTGGGCTCGACGACCGTGGTCCCGGGCTGGGCGAACCCGTCAGAGGATCCCTACCGCCTTCCCCGCCTGCGCGTGCTCGGCGGCACCGGTCCCGCGGCGCTGCTCGAGCAGATCGCCCAGGCGCAGTCGGGTGGCACGGCGCCCGCTTCGTACGGGGGCACGGGCACGGCGTGAGCTCGAGGCAGCGCCTGCTCCCCTCCGAACGGCCGGGGACGCTGCGCGCCTCCAGGCCGGAACTGAGACTCGGCATCGCCGTCGCGGTGGGGTCGGTGGCCGCGGCCACTGCTGCTATCTACGCACTGAAAGGCCTCGCGCCGGTCGTCTCCTTGAGCGTCGTCTATCTGCCCGCGGTGCTGGTCGTATCCGCCTATTGGGGTCTGCCCCTCGGGCTCGCCACCTCGTTGCTCAGCGCCGCTGCGTTCAACTTCTTCCACCTCCCTCCCGTCGGCCGCTTCACGATCGCCGACAGCCGCAACTGGGTTGCCCTGGGGGCCTTCACCGTCGTCGCCGTCGCGGTCAGCACGATCGCTGACGTGGCCCGCAGCCGCGCGCTCGAGGCCGATCGGCGACGGGCCGAGGCGGATCTGGCTGCCGCGCTGGCGCGCGAGCTGCTCGCCGGCTCCGAGACGGGGAGCGCGCTGGCCGCGACGGCGCGCCGAGTGGCCGAAGCGCTCGGGCTGAGCTCCGCGTCGATCGAGCTGGGGGTGAGCGCGGGCGACGAGCGCCGGCGGGCATTGGCGCTCAGCGGGGCCGACGGAACGCCGATCGCCACCCTGCTCGTGCCCCGCGACCTGAGCCCCGATGCCGAGCAGCGGCTGCTGACGCACGTCGTGCCGGCGGTCGGGGCGCTGGTGGCGATCGCGTTGCGCCGCGACGCGCTGCAGGCCGAGGCCGTCGAGACGGCCGCTCTGCGGCGCAGCGATGACGTCAAGACCGCGGTCCTGCGCGCCGTCTCGCACGATCTCCGCACCCCGGTGACGGCGATTGTGGCCGCTGGCCACGCGCTCGGCACCGGTTCGCTTACCGCCCTCGAGCGCACCGAGCTGAGCGCGGCGGTCGTCCAGGAGGGCGAGCAGCTGGCCGCGCTGGTCGACAAACTGCTCGACCTCTCGAGGCTCCAGGCCGGCCGGGCGGACCCCCGCCGCGACTGGGTCTCGCTCGAGGACGTGGTGCTCGCAGCGCGCGACGGGCTGCCCGAATCCGCCGGCCGGGTTCGCATCGCCGTCGACCCCGACGTCCCGCCGGTGCGCGCCGACGGCGCACACCTCGAGCGGGCGTTCGCCAACCTGCTCGAGAACGCGCTGCGTTACTCGGGCGGGGCGCCCGTTTCGGTGAACGTGCGCCGCAGCGGATCCCGCGTATTGGTGCGCGTGGTCGATCAGGGCCCGGGCATCGCCGCCGCCGAGCGCGCCCGGATCTTCGAGCCTTTTTATCGGATCCCCACCCACCCGGCCACGAGCAGCGAGCCGTGGGTCGGCTCGGGCCTCGGCCTGGCCATCGCCAAGGGCTTCGTCGAGGCCAACGGCGGGACGATCTCGGTCGACTCGCTCCCGGGGCAGGGCTCGAGCTTCCTGGTCTCGCTGCCGATCGAGGAGCCCGCCGTGTCCGGCCACCAACCCGAGCCCGCCATGCCGCTACCGACGTGAGCGACCTGCCGCCTTCCCGCATCCTGGTCGTCGACGACGAGCACCAGATCCTCCGGGCTCTCCGCGTGATTCTGCGCGAGGCCGGATTCGAGGCACTGCCGGCCCCCACCGGCGAGGAGGCGCTCGACCTGGCGGCCATCCAGCATCCGGATGCCGCGATCATCGATCTCCTCCTGCCCGACATGGACGGCGTCGAGCTGTGCCGGCGCCTGCGCGAATGGACGGAGATTCCTCTGATCGTCCTATCTGCGGTCGGCGACGAGGACACCAAGGTGCGGGCTCTGGCCGCGGGTGCCGACGACTACGTGACCAAGCCGTTCGGCCCCCGTGAGTTGGTCGCGCGCCTGCAGGCGAACCTACGGCGGATCGCGCCCGATCCCGAGGAGGCACAGGTCCGGGTGGACGGGCTCGAGGTGGACCTGGCGCGCCGGACCGTGCGCGTCGAGGGCGAGGAGGTGCATCTGACGCCGACCGAGTTCGACCTCCTGCGCCAGCTCGTCCGCAACCGGGGCCGACTGCTGACCCACCGCGATCTGCTCGTGTCGGTGTGGGGCCCGGGGTACGGGGACGACACCCAGGTGCTCCGCGCCCACATCGCCAACCTGCGGCGCAAGATCGAGCCCCCCGAGGGCCGCCGGTACATCCGCACCGATCCAGGCGTGGGCTACCGGTTCGCCGGCTGACGCACGCCGCGCCCGCCGTCGGCCGACGGGCGCACCAGCGACGCGCCCCGGGCCGCCGCGCCCGAGGCCCCGTTGCGGCCGTCGGCCGGTGCCGTCTCGATCACCACCCGGCACGGCCGGTGCGCCAGCAGGTAGCTGGCCGTTGGGCCGAGCGCGCGCTCGGACGGGGGCGCGTGAGCCGTGCCCAGGTAGATGATCTCGGCATCGCGACGCTCCGCCTCCTCGACGATCGCGGCGCCGGGACTCCGGGTGCGGATCAGGCGGGTCTGCACCTTGAGCCCCGACTTGCGGCCGGCCAACACGGCGCTCTCGAGCACGCTTAACCCGAGCTGCTCCTCCTCGAGCAGGCCCGCGTCCAGCGACAGCTGGTTGGGCACGCGGAGAATGTAAACCGCCTCGACGGTGGCCCCCTCGCCGACCAGCTTGGCCGCTGCACGCAGGGCGGACGCATCCACGTCAGTGCCGAAGATCGGCACGATCGCCGAGTGGTACTCGAGCTCGACGAAGAACGCCGGCCGCTCGCGGTGCTGGATCTTGTGGTGAGAGGTCAGGTCTAGGCCCTGGCTGCGGCGGTAGAAGACGTAGCCGATCAGCCCCACAACCATCCAGCCGGTGCCGACGTACCGGGCGTCGACGTGCAGGGCGAGCACCGACACCCAGGCGGCAAACGTCCCGATCCCGCCGACCACCGCGCTGACCGGGATCGCCGCACCCCTGAAGCGGAAGTTCGCGCCGATCCGGTAGGGGCGTTCGCGCTCGGGGTCCTTCATCCGCAACGCGATCACCGCGGCGTGCGCCGTGGTGAACGAGAGCATCGCCCCGTAGGAGTAGAGGTTGCCGAGGAAGTCGGTCTTCCCCGGGATTAGCAGGATCCCCGCGAACACCGAGAACACCACGATCGTGAACCACGGAGTCCGGTGCCGCCGGTGCAGGCGCGAGAAGATCATTGGCAGCTGGCGGTGCTCGGCCAGCGACCAGGACAGGCGCGAGATCCCGATCAGTCCGGCGTTGGTGGCGATGAACAGGATCGTCGCCGCCAGCACGCCGACGTAGTACCTGAGCACGTGCGTGGCTCCGGTCGCGAGCCCGAGGTGGGAGATGATCCCCAGCACCGGATCGTTCTGGTAGCCATGCGGCGGCGCCTGGCCGAGCAGAGTGTAGGCGCCCGAACCGTGGCCGATCACGGGCAGCGCCGACAGCGCCACCACGGTCATCCCGGCGTACACGCCGAGCACCGCGATCAGGATGTAGTTGACCGCCCGCGGCACGTCCCGCCCTGGATCGCGCGCCTCCTCGGCCATGTTCGAGACGGTCTCGATCCCGGTGTAGGCGAGCATCGCGAGCGACAGCGCGAAAATCAGGTGCGAGTAGGTTGGCGTCGAGCCGAGGTTGACCTGGTGGACCAGCAGCGAGGGATTCAGCACCAGGACGGCGCCGATGCAGATGATCAGGACCTGGGTGGCCAGGTCGAGCACGGCCAGGATGAAGTTGAGCTTGGCCGATTCGCCGATCCCGCGCACGTTCAGCCAGGCCAACAGCGCGATCACGATCAGCCCGCCGATCACATCCCCGGGCGGATGGGTGAGCGCCGGCCAGAACGCCCCCAGGTAGTGCGGCACGAAGAAGGCCGAGATCGCGATCGTGAGGATGTAGTCGAGGCTGAGCGCCCAGCCGGCGAAGAACGAAACCAGCTCGTTGAAGGCGTGACGGGCGAAGCTCGAGGAGCCGCCGGCCTCGGGGAACATCGACGCCCCCTCGGCGTAGGTCTTGGCGGTGAGCGCGAACAGCCCGCCGGCCAGCATGAACACCACCGGGGTGAGGCCGAGGGCGTAGGCGGCGACCAGGCCCAGCGCGTAGTAGATGGACGAACCCACGTTGCCGTAGGCGGTCGCGAACAGACCGCCCACCCCGACGCTGCGGCGCAAGCCGTGGGTCTCGATGCGCGCCATCTGCTGCGACCGACGGTAAGCGCGATCGCGTCAACGACCCGCTAAACATCGGGTCGCCGGCGTAGAGATTTCGCTAAGGCGCGGGCGCTTGGGAAGAAATTGTCGCCATGCTGAAGGTTCTTCCCAAAGGGGCTTACGCGGCCGGGTCGCGGAGGCGGTAGCCCACGCCCGGCTCGGTGATTACGTACTGCGGCCGCGACGGATCGGGCTCGAGCTTGGCCCGGATGTGCGCGACGTGCACGCGCAGGTAGTGGGTCTCGGCGCCGTACTCGGGGCCCCATACCTCGCGCAGGAGCTGGCGGTGGGTGACCAGCCGGCCCTGGTGCTGGGCCAGGACGCGCAGCAGGTCGAACTCGATCGGGGTCAGGTGGATGTGCGCGGCGTCGCGCGTGACCATCCGATCGGCCAGGTCGATGACCAGCTCGCCGATCGCGATCCGCGGGCTGCCGGCCACGTCGACCGAGCGACGCAGCAGCGCGCGCAGGCGGGCCAGCAGCTCGTCGGTCCCGAACGGCTTGGTCACGTAGTCGTCGGCGCCGGCGTCGAGCGCGCGTACCTTCTCGCGCTCGTCGCCCACGGCGGACAGGACGAGGATCGGCAGACGGCTCCAGCGTCGCACCTCCTCGCAGATTTCGACCCCGCGCCCATCGGGCAGGACGAGGTCGAGCACCAGCGCGTCGGGGGGGCGGGAGACCAGCTGGGTCAGCGCGTCGGCCTTGGTCTCGGCCGCCTCGACGGCGTAGCCGGCGCTGCGCAGGAGGATCTTGAGTCCGCGGACGATCTGCGGCTCGTCGTCGACGACGAGGACGCGGGGTGCGGTGGCGCTCATCCGGTCGCGCCGAGCACGTCCCCGGCGCCGGCCGGCTGACTGGCCACCGGGAAGCTGACCGTGAACGTAGTGCCGGTGTCGCGGTCGGTCTGCAGGACGATCCGCCCGCCGTTGGCTTCCACGAAGCCTCGGCAGATGGCCAGGCCAAGTCCGGACCCTCCGCCCCCGTCCCCCGACCCGGGGACGGAGTCCGCCGACCCCCGTGCGCGGAAGAACGGCTCGAACACCTGCGAGCGATAGCGGCGCGGAATGCCGCTGCCGCGGTCGACCACCCGCACCGCCACGCGGCCGGCGCTGGCGCCGCCGGTGATCCGCACCGGCGCCCCGGGCGGCGAGAACTTGATCGCGTTTTCGATGAGATTGGAGAACACGCGCTCAAGCTGTGCCGCGTCGGCCCGGACTAGAGGAAGCTCGGGCGGCAGCGCGAACTCGATCGGGTGCTCGGCCCCCGAGTTGGCTGCGGCGGAGGCCACCACGTCGTGCAGGTCGCACCAGTCCGCCTGGGGCGCCACCGCGCCCGACTCGATGCGCGACAGATCGAGCAAATCGTCGACCAGCTTGGCGAGGCGAGCGCTTTCCATCTCGATCACATCGATTAGCTCGGCCCGCTCGGCGTCCGAGACCCCGATCGCGAGGGCCGAGCCCGCGGTGGTGATCGCGGTGAGCGGCGAGCGCAGGTCGTGCGAGATCGCATGCAGGATGGCGGTCTTGGCCACCTCGGCCCGCCGCGCCGCCTCGTTCTCGGCCGCGCGCTCGGACACCCGCTCGCGCTCCACCGCGACGTCGACCAGGCGACCCAGCGACGCCGCCAGGCGCTCGATGGCCTCGCGCTCCCAGGCCACATCGCGACTCAGATACAGCCACGCGTTGCCCGTGCGGGCATGGAGCGGCACGGCGATCTCCTCCGCCCCGGGCGCGGGAACGGACGACAGCGCGACGCGGCTGCGCCTGGCGCCAGTGGCGTGAGCCACCCGGTTGCCGATTGTCTCGAGTTGGGCGCCCACGCTCTCACCGGCCAGGATCGCCGAGGCCACCTCGGCCACGAGCTTGGCTTCCCGCTCGCGGTCCGCGGCGAGCTGCGCCCGACTCTCCGCCTCGGCCGCGCGCTCGCGCGCTACCGCGGCCAAGCGCCCCACCACGACGGCGGCGATCAGCAGCACGATCAGCTCGACCACATCTGAGGAATGGGCGATGGTCAGCTGGTGGCGCGGCGGGATGTACAGGTAGTTGAGAGTGAGGACGCTGAGCACGGCAGTGATCAGCGCCGGCCACTGGCCCCATCGGATGGCGATCGCCAGGACCGCCAGCAGGTAGAGGATCCCGAGCCCCTGGACCGGCGTGCTCGACTCCAGCGCGGCCACCCCTCCGGTCGCGGCGGCGACCGCGAGCACCATCTCCGCTGCGGTCAGGCCGCCCGTTCGCAACGAGGACCGGTCGACCTTGACGCTACCCGGTCGCACCGCGTCCCCTCGAGGAAGAACGCCCTGCACAACTGGCCAAACTCGCATCAAGTTCTTAAGGGTAGGGCCGGCGCGAGACCAGATGGCTTTTTTGCCGGCCTCTCGACGGCGCCGGTGCCGTTTACGCCACCACCGAAGGTCGCCGGCGGTCGGCGCTGGGGATCGACTCGACGATCACCCGGCAGGGACGCTCGCGTAGGACGGTGGCGAGCGCCCGGCCGAACCCGGCCCCGTCCTGGGGCATCGGCATCACGATCGCCGCCGCGCGCATCGCCTTGGCCTGGTCCACGATCCGCCGTCCGGTCTGCCCCGCCCTCACCTTCTCCCAGTGGCCGCTTACCCGCCGTCCTTCCTGCACCTTGGCCTCCTCGATGATCGACTGGGCGGCGGCCTCCTGGGCCGGCAGCGCGGCGCTGATCGGGCTCGTGGCGGGCACCGCGATCGTCACCAGCACGTGGATGCCGCGGCGCCGACGAGCGGCCATCCGCGCCGCGGTGGCCATCACCTCCGGCGTGTAGCCCGAGTGCTCGTCGAAGGCGACCAGGACCGAGTCGTATTCGGCCTCGGTCTCGACCGCCGGACGTGCGATCGCAACCTTCGTGGTCGTGGTCAGGTCGAGCCCATGCCGGTGGCGGTAGAGCGGATAGATGATCATCCCGACGGCCAGCCACCCGATGCCCGCGATGGCCACGCTGGTGTGAAGCGCGGCGAGCACGCACAGCGAGGCGAACGTGCAGAACGCGCCCACGATCGCGAACAACGGCAAGTCGAGGCCACGCACCCGCCAGTTCCCGGGCGGCCGGTACGGACGGTTGGCCTCGGGGATCGACACCCGCATGCGGGTGACCGCGACATGCGCGATCGTGAACGAGAGCATCGCGCCGAACGCGTACAGGTTGCCGAGGAATGTCGCCTGCCCGGGGATCAACGTGAGCGCAGCGATGAAACTGAACAGGACGATTCCAACCCAGGGCGTGCGGTAGCGCGGGTGCAGCTGGCGCAACCGGTCCGGCACCTGCCGGTGGATCCCCATCGAGTAGGTCAGCCGCGAGACCCCGAGGATGCCCGCGTTGGTCCCGATAAACAGGATGGTGGCGGCCAGGAGCCCCACGTAGATCTCCGCCGCGTGCTGGAGGGGCCCCAGATGCAAAGCCCGGACCACGCCCAGGACGGGGTCGCCGGCATACCCGCCGTGCTGCTGGTCGAGACCGAGCAGGGTCTGGCAATGCCCCGCCACGCAGTGGACCGGCAACGCCGACAGGGCGATGGCCGGCAGCAGCGCGTAGATCGCGAACACTGCGATGACCACGCGATTGATCGCCCGCGGCACGGTCCGCCCGGGATCCTTGGCCTCCTCCGACATGTTCGAGATCGTCTCGATGCCGGTGTAGGCGAGCATGCACAGCGGGATCGCGATCAGGAAGTTCCCCCAGGACGGCGCCACGCCGAGATGCACGTTGCCCACCAGCGTCGACGGCGAGAAGACCAGCACCAACCCGACCAGCACGATCAGCACCTGAGTGCAGAAGTCGATCACGGCGAGCACCAGGTTCACCCCGGCCGACTCCTGGACCCCGCGGATGTTGATCGCGGCCAGCACGACGATGACCACGATCCCGGCCACCACGTCGCCGGGGGGATGCCCGAGCGCCGACCAGAACAGACCCCCGATGTAATGCGGTACGAAGAACGCCGACGTGGCGACGGTCAGCATGTAGTTGAGCATCTGGCCCCACGCGGCGAAGAACGACCAGAACTCGTTGAACGCGTGCCGCGCGAAGCTCGAGGACCCGCCCGCCTCGGGGAACATCGCGGTCGCCTCCGCGTAGGTCGAGGCGGTCAGGAAGAAGATGAAGCCCGAGATGATGAAGACGAGCGGCGTCAGGCCGAGGGCCAGCGAGGCGACCAGTCCGAGCGCGTAGTAGATCGAGGAGCCGACGTTGCCATAGGCGCTCGAGGCGAGCGGGTACACGCCGAGCACGCGCTGAAGCCCTTCCAGCCGGCGCTGAGCCATCAGTCTCCCTCTCCGTAGGCGACGGCGACCACTAGCTCGGCCCCGGCTTCAAGCGGTCCTCGAGCCGGGCCAGCGTCTCCTCGGCTTCGACGTCGAGCGTAGTCTCGGATGCGAGCGCCGGCTCCTCGTCGGCCGGCGGCACCTCTTGGATATGGGCGTCCGCGCGCGCGCGCCAGTCGGCCGGAGGCGCGGTCAGGATCACCCGGACCGGCGACTTGTTGATCACGTAGCGCGAGACCTCGCCCACATAGTTCTCGAGCGGGCCGCCGCGGCCACCCAGCAGCGCGCCGCCGCGCACCCGTGATGTCTCTTCGGCGGCGAGCACGATCGCCTCGACACCGCGGCGGCGGGCCTCCCGGACGATGGCCTCGCCGGCCCGGCGGGCGCGGACGATCGCGGTGGCGACCTCAACCCCTTCGTACTCCTCCCCCACCAGCTTGGCCCGGGCCAACGCCTCCCGTGCCCTCCTGACCTGCGCGTCAGGCAGGGGCGCGTCCATCGGCAGCGCCAACGGGATCTCGAACACCCAGATGGCCTCGATCACCGCGCCCTCCGACTCGATGTCATCGCGCGTCTCGCCGGCCAGGCGCCCCGCGGTCTGGATGATGTCGTCGTCGAGCGGGGTGCCCAGGATCGGGACGAGAATCGAGCCGAACTCGGGCTCGAGCGCTTCGTAGCGCAGCGCCCGCTCGGGAATCGTCACGCGCTTGAGGAGCGGCTTCTGTTGTGACTTCCGGTAGGTGACATACAGCGTCACGCCACCCACCAGCCACGCCAACCCGACGTAGCGAGCGCCGGCGTGGAACACCAGCAGGGCGAGCCAGCCGGCCGCCGAGCCCAGCACTCCGATCACGGCGGGAAGCGGCACCGGGACGCCGGAGACGTTCACCGAGAGCGGCACGCTGTAGGGTCGGTCCCGCCCGCGCTCGCGGAAGCGCAGGGCGATCACGGACGCGTGGGCGATCGTGAACGCGAGCATCGCGCCGAACGCGTAGATCCCGACCAGGAACTCGAGGTTGGTGGGCAGCACGAGCGCGGCGGCGGCGATCGCGGCGGCGCCGATGATCACGTACGGCGTCCCCCACCCCTCGTGGAGCCGCCCGACCGCGCTCGGGATCTGGCGGTTGGTGGCCAGCGAGTAGCCCACGCGAGAAACCCCAAGCATGGCCGAGCCGGCGGCGGCGAAGAGGCCGGCAGCGCCACCGATCGCGACCGCGTACTTGAGCACGTCGGCCAGCCACCGCGGCTTGAACGCCTCGACCACCCCGAGCACCGGGGCCTTGATGTGCTCGGTGCCGAGCGCGGTCACCCCGTGGTGGACCGGCAGCGCGCCCACGCCGACCAGCGAGATCCCGACGTAGATGAGCACGATCACCGCCGACCCGGGTCCGACCAGCCACCTGACCTGCTTGCGGCTGGCGCTCACCTCACCGGCGATGCTGGCCGCGGCCTCGATCCCGGTGAACGCGATCACCGCGATCGGCAGGGCGTAGGCCAGGTCCGCCCAGCTCGGAGCCGTGCCCAGGTGGATGCTGGCCGTCAGGTTGTCCGGGTTGAACACCAGCGCCAGGCCCAGCACGATGATCAGCGCCTGGAGGATCAGGTCGGCCACCGTGATCATCAGCCGGGGCCGCAGCCGGCGCGCGCTGACCCCGGTCAGGTTGTCGGCCGCCACCAGCGCGATCACGGCGAGCGCCACGGCGACCTCGATCGCCCCCCGTCCGATGGGCGCGGCGAACGCGGCCAGGTAGCTCGGGACGGTCAGGGCCGTGACGGCGATCAGGATCGTGTAGTCGAGGAAGATGGCCCAGCCGGCCACGAAGCTGATCAGCTCATTGAAGGCATAGCGCGCGAACACGGCTGAGCCGCCGCGTTCGGGATGCAGCGAGGCGCCCTCGGCGTAGGTCATCGAAGTCAGGCCAAAGAACAGCCCGGCGAGGAGGAACACCACCGGCGTGAGCCCGTTCGCCTTGTGCGCGACGACGCCGAGGGCAAAGTACACCGAGCTGACCGAGGTCGTGTACACGACCGCGAACAGCGCGCGGTAGCTGAAGGGGCGTTCTTTCACGGGCCGGTCAGCAGGGCCACGGAATGCCTACCCGCGGAGCTGGAGGTACAAGCGAGCCGCGCCCGCCAGCACGAACAGAACGCCCAGGACTAGGCCCGTGGCGAGCGCGCCGCCACCAGCCACCAGGGTTCGGACGATCAGGGCTACGCCGATCATGATCATCGCGACCGACAGGACTCGGGTGGAGGTGCTGTGCAGCTGGCGCCGCCGGGACATCTGCATCAAGCGTAGTCGCCGCCGCCGCCGATCGCGGGGATTCGCCGCACGCGGCGGGGCGGACGCCAACTCGGGGACGGCCTCTAGGCCTGAGCGGGCTCTTCACAACATCTGTACGGCGGAACGCCATTTCTGCATGGCCTCTTGATCTCACGCGGGCCAGGATCTGTCCATGGACGTTCTAGCCATATTGCTCGCAGTGCTGATGTTCTCGGTGCTGTTCGCGCTGATCTACGGGATCGAGCGGGTATGAGCGGCGCCGATCTGTTTGGGCTGATCGCCTCGGCGCTGGTCTGCCTCTACCTGCTGTACGCGCTTCTCCGGGGAGAGAAGTTCTGAGATGACCTTCCTCGGCTGGCTGACGATCTTCCTGTTCGTCGCGAGCCTGACCGCGCTGGCGATGCCGCTCGGCCGCTACATGGCGGCCGTCTACGCGGGGGAGCGGACCTTCCTCGATCCGCTGTTCCTGACCCCGGAGCGGATGTTCTACAAGATCATGCGGGTGGACCCCAAGCGAGAGCAGGATTGGAAGGCATACGCCAAGAGCCTGATCATTTTCTCCCTCTTCGGCTGGCTGCTCCTCTATTTCATTCTGCGCTCCCAGACGTTGTGGAACTGGACGGGCCTGAATCCGCAGGGCTTCCACTCCGCCCCATGGAACGTGACCTTCAACACCACCTCGTCGTTCGTGACCAACACGAACTGGCAGTACTACGGTGGCGAGACCACGATGAGCTACTTCAGCCAGATGGCGGGGCTCACCGTGCAGAACTTCCTTTCCGCCGGCGTAGGCATCGCGGTCGCCGTAGCGCTGATCCGCGGGATCATCGGCCGCAGCGGCAAGAGCCTCGGTAACTTCTGGTTCGACCTGATTCGCACCATTCTCTGGGTGCTGACCCCGATCTCATTCGTGGTCGCCCTGATCCTCGTCTTCCAGGGCTCCATCCAGAACCTCTCTCACTATGTGAGCTTCAACGGTCCGACCGGTCTGGCCAACCAGATCGCGATGGGTCCGGTCGCCTCCCAGGAGGCGATTAAGAATCTCGGGACCAACGGTGGAGGCTTCTTCAACACCAACTCGGCGCATCCGTTCGAGAACCCCACCGCCTTCACCAATCTCGTTGAGATGTTGTCGGTGCTGGTCATCCCCGCCGCGCTCGTGTTCATGTACGGCAAGATGGTCGGCAACCGGCGGCAGGGGTACGCCATCTACGCGACGATGATGGTGATGTTCCTCGGCGCGGCGTGCGTCGCGTACATCGCCGAGGCGCACGGTTCCCCCGCGCAGCACGCTGCCGGATTGCACACACAGGCGATCGCCGGTTCGGCGGGCGG